>DATEEA010000171.1:0-31532 GCA_035281445.1 Candidatus Polarisedimenticolia bacterium | reverse complement strand
GCCGCGCTCGATCCGTTGCCCCGTCATCCTGCCGCCGCCGGACAGGCGCCGCGCGCCCGACGCGCGGCGGCCCTGGAGGGCGCATGCGGCCCCTGCGTGTCTTCACCTGGCACGTCCACGGGAACTATCTCTACTCTCTCGCGCACACCCGCCACGAGCTGATCGTGCCGGTGAAGCCGGGGCGGCCGGAAGGGTACGCGGGCCGCTCCGGCTCCATGCCCTGGCCTCCCAGCGTGCGGGAGGTGCCCGCGGACAAGGTGCGCGCCGAGCCGCTGGATCTCATCCTGTTCCAGTCGCGGAAGAACTACTGGCAGGACCAGTTCGAGATCCTCTCCAGCGCGCAGCGGCGGCTCCCCAGGATCTACCTGGAGCACGACCCTCCCAGGGAGAAGCCGGTGGGGACGCGGCACCCCGCCGCGGACGACGATGCCCTGATCGTCCACGTGACCCACTTCAACGCCCTCATGTGGGACAACGGGCCGGCGCGCTCGACGGTGATCGAGCACGGGGTGGCCGTGCCCGAAGGGGTGCAATGGACCGGAGACGTGGAGCGCGGGCTGGTCATCGTCAACGGGATGGCCTGGCGCGGCGCAAGGCTGGGATCGGACCTGTTTCAAAGGGCCCGGCGTGAGGTGCCGCTCGACCTGATCGGGATCGGCTCCGAGGAGATGGGCGGCCTGGGGGAGGTGCAGCACCGCGACCTGCCGGCGTTCGAGGCGCGCTACCGGTTCCTCTTCAACCCCATCCGGTACACCAGCCTCGGGCTGGCGGTCTGCGAAGCGATGATGATCGGCCTGCCGGTCGTGGGCCTGGCCACCACCGAGATGGCCACGGTGGTCGAGAACGGCGTCAGCGGCTACGTGGGCACGGACCTGCGGGAGCTGGTGCGACGCATGCACGAACTGCTGCGGCGGCCCGACGAGGCCCGCACGCTGAGCCGGGGAGCCCGGCGCGCCGCGCTGAAGCGGTTCGGCATCCGCCGGTTCGTGGAGGACTGGGACAGGGCGCTGCTGGAGGCCACGGGGGCTCCGGCGCCGCACGTGCGGCGCGCCGCGGCCGGCGGCGCCGCCTGAGAAGGAGGCTGGCCGATGCGGGATCTGGAAGGGAAGTCGGCGCTGGTCACCGGCGGCGGAGGCGGCCTGGGCGCGGCGATCTGCCGGGTGCTGGCGGCGGCGGGGGCCGAGGTCACGGTGGCGGACGTTCGCCCCGGCGAAGCGGAGCGCGTGGCCGGGCAGGTGCGGTCGTCGGGAGGCCGCGCGGCGCCGATGGCCCTCGACGTGAGCGACCCGGAAGGGGCCGAGCGCGCGGTGCGCGAGGTGTCGGAGCGCCACGGATCGCTCGACATCCTGGTCAACAACGCGGGCATCGACCGGACGGTGCCCGTCGAGGAGCTGCCGGTGGAGGACTGGGACCGCATCCTGGGGGTCAACCTGCGCGGCCCCTTCCTGCTGTCGCGCCGGGCCCTGCCTCAGATGCGCCGCCAGGGCGGGGGGCACATCGTGAACATCGTGTCCACGGCGGCGAAGCGCTCGTGGGCCAACGCCGCCGCCTACCACGCCAGCAAGTGGGGGCTGCTTGGGTTCAGCCATGCGCTGCACGTGGAAGGGCGCCCCTTCAGGGTGAAGGTCTCCGCCGTCATCGCCGGCGGGATGAGGACCCCCTTCCTCCTGGAGCGCTTCCCCGATCTCGACCCCTCGCTGCTGCAGGATCCCTCCCAGGTGGCCGAGGCGGTGCTCTTCGTGCTCACCCGGTCCGGGGAATCGGTCATACCGGAGCTGATGGTCCTCCCCATGCAGGAGACGTCGTGGCCCTGAGCGTCCGGCGGCCGGGGAAGGGGATCATCTCCCCGCGGCGGCCGCCGCGCGCAGACCTGCCTCCAGCGCATCGGCCAGCTCGTTCATGGAGGAGTGCCGCTGCTCGCGGTCCTTGGCCAGCGCCTTGAGGATCAGCTCGTCGAGCCAGGAGGGGATGGTCGGGTCCAGCTCGCGCGGCGGCCTGGGCGGCTCGCCGATGTGGCGGTAGGCGATCACGCTGGGCGTGTCACCCACGAACGGCTCGCGGCCCGTGAAGACGAAGTAGAGGACCACGCCGAGCGAGTACACGTCGGTGCGCGCGTCCAGGGGCATCGCCTGGACCTGCTCCGGTGACATGTACTTCGGTGATCCCATGACGAACCCCGCCGTGGTCACGTCGTTGTCTCCCTTGCCGCGGGCGATGCCGAAATCGAGGATCTTGGGGACGCGCTGATCCTGCAGCAGGATGTTCTGGGGCTTCACGTCCCTGTGGATGATCCCCACGGCGTGCGCCGAGGCGATGCCCCGGGCGACGTCGGCCATCAGCCGGACCGTCGCGGG
This sequence comes from Candidatus Polarisedimenticolia bacterium, assembly GCA_035281445.1. GTDB lineage: Bacteria > Acidobacteriota > Polarisedimenticolia > JACPZX01 > DASXTC01 > DATEEA01. The sequence continues at coordinate 29,178 of DATEEA010000171.1, read as the reverse complement.
GATGTCGAGGCCGGGGCGCAGCCGCACCCATTGCTCCAGATTGACTCCGTCGATGTACTCCATGGTGATGTACCGGTGGTCCTTCCAGGAGCCCAGGTCGTACACCTTGACCACGTTGGGATGGGCGATCCGCCTCGCCATCTTGATCTCGCGCAGGAACCGCTCCACCTGCCGGCCGTCGCCGTCGCCCGCGCCCCGCAGCACCTTCAGGGCCACCGGCTCGTCCAGCTCCCGGTCCAGGGCCTGGTAGATGCGCCCCATCCCTCCCACGCCGAGCTCGCGCACGATCTCGTACCGGTCGGCGATCACCACGCCGGGGACGATCCCCGAGGCCTTGAGGTCGTCCAGCACCTGGGCGGCCGACTTGTAACGGCGGGCGCGGTCCTTCTCCAGACAGCGCTCGATGATCCTCTTGAGGAAGGCGGGGAGGATCCGATCCACCTTGACCGGAAAGGGAGGAGGGAGGTTGAGGTGGTCGAAGGAGGCGGTGTCGGGCGGGAAGGGGGGCTCCCCCATCAGCATCTCGTACAGAACGATCCCCAGGGCGTAGACGTCGGATCGCTCGTCCACGCGCTCCCCCTTGAGGATCTCGGGAGGGACGTAGCAGGCCGCCCGGCCCTCCAGCGCCGCAGGGTCGGTCTGCCTCGCCTTGAGGCCGAAGTCCGACACCTTCACCTGATCCTGGGCCATCACGAAGATGTTCTCGGGGCGCAGGTCGCGGTGCAGGAGCCCCTTGCGGTGGGCGTGCGACAGCACGTCGCAGATCTGTGAGGCCATCTCCATGACTCTCGCCGGCTCCAGGCGGATCTTCTCGTCCAGCATCTCGCGCAGCGTGCGCCCCTCCACGAGCTCTTCGATGATGTACCGGCCCTCGCGGTCCTCACCGGTCGCCAGCACCATCACATGGGCCGGATGGGCCAGGTCCGACGCCTTGCGGGCCTCGCGCAGGAAGCGGTGGATCATGTCCGGGGTGGCGGAGGCCGCCGGCGGGTAGCGCTTGGCGGCGACCTTCTTCTGCAGCACGCGATCGTAGGCCTCGAACACGATCGCGTAGCGGCCCTGGCCCAGCTTGCGCGTGACCTCCAGCCGGCCCGAGATGTTGGCGGCGATCCCCTGCGGGGTGGCGGCCGAGGAGGGGGGCGGCTGGGCGCCCGCGGTGCGCTGCCCCGTGGTGGCGGCGCCGGCCTGGCTCACCTGCCGGGCCAGGGCCTTCACCCGCTCGGCCACGTCGGCGTGGTGGTAGTCCACCGAGAGCACTTTCTCGTAGAGCCGGCATGCGTCCTCCACCCGGCCCATCTGCTCGTAGGTGAGGGCGAGGTGGTAGAGGCTCCTGGTCTTCTCCTCCTCCTGGCGCGCTCCCTTGAGCGCGATCTCGAACTTCTCCGCGGCCGGGGTGTAGAGCCCCTGCTCGCTGAACAGCTTGCCCAGGGCGAAGCAGACCTGCGGGTAGTCGGGATCCTCCTTGCGCACCTGCTGCAGGATGCGGATCGCCTGGTGGGTGTCCTTCTTGCGGATGTAGATCCGCGAGGCTTCGAGCGGCTTGCCGGCTTTGAGGAAGACGCGCGAGGCCTGCTCCGGCTCTCCCGCCTTCTCGTAAGCCCGTCCGGCGTTGAGGAGCTCGTGGGCCTTCTCGTAGGCCTCGGCCGCCTCGCGGTGCCGCCCGATGCCGGAATAGAGGTCGGCCGAGCGGACGTGCTCTCCTTCCGAAGAGAACAGGGCCGCCGCCCGGGCCAGGTCGCCGCCGCTCTCGAAGCACTCGGCGGCCTTGAAGCTCAGCCCTTGCGCCAGGAAGACCTCGGCCGCCTTGTCGAAGCGCCCCGAGCGGAGGTAGAGCTCCCCCAGGAGCTTCGGCTCCACGCGGGCGTCGGGATCCTCCTCCACCAGCCGGAGGGCCTCGGCGTAGTTCTCCAGCTTGATCAGGAGCCCCGCGGCCCTGTCGGTGCGGCCCGCCTTGCGGTAGGCCAGCACCGCCTGGTCGAACAGACCCGCCTCTTCCAGGAACGGCCCCGCCCGCGCCGCCTGGCCGGCCTTGAGGTAGAGGATGCCGGCGAAGCGGGCGTGACGGGAGCGGCGGCGCCGTGTCTCCTCGAAGTTGAAGGCGCCCGAGTCGATGGCCGGGGGCCTGGAGTCGGATCCCAGCAGCTTTTCGTAGAGCTCCGCGGCGCGCAGGGTGTCGCCGGCCTGGGCGAAGAGGTAGGCCGCTTTCTCCGGCTGTCCCCCCATCTCGTAGAGGGCGCCGGCGGCCTGGAAGTTGGTCATCTTCTCCTCGAGCTCGGCCGCCTTGAGGTAGAGTCCCGACCGCTCGTACATCATGGAGGCCTTCTTCTTCTGTCCCGCCTTGATGTACATCTCCGCGGCCTGGGCCCCGTCGCCCCCGCTGCTGAAGTAGCCGGCCGCCTGGGCGTACTCGCCGATGCGCGCCGCCACCTGGCCGGCCAGCAGGTAGTGGCGTCCTTCGACGTAGTAGGCGATGGCGTCGAGAGGGTGGCCGGCCATGTCGCACAGGTCGCCGGCCCGCGAGAGGTCCCCCTGCCGTGCCGCCTTGCGCGCTTCGCGCAGCAGGTCCTTCACAAGGGGAGCGCCCCCTGCCCGCCCTGCCGCAGCCGGGCGCCGGCCACCTTCTCCAGGCGAGGGAAGGCCTTCAGCATCAGCTCGGGGACGTCCACCGGCCCGCCCGACAGCAGGCTCTTGAGCTCCAGCGCGTTGGCCGGCGCCTGCCCCCGATAGTGGTTGTTGGCGATCACGATGATGTCGCGCCCGCGCGCCGCCGCCCGCATGAGTCCGATGCGATCCGCCCACTGCTGGATCTCCTCGTGGCTGTACAGGTAGTCGTAGCGGGCGTCGCGGCCGGCGTCCTTCCGGAACCAGTCCCGCCGGTTCCTGCCGTGCAGCCGGACGTAGCCGATCCCGGTCATGACCGTGGAGGGGGGGGCCGCGGCGCCGACGGAGGGCTGATCCACCGTGCACAGGCCCACCCCGCGCGACGCGAGCATCGCCGCCACGTCGTCGCGGGCCCACGAGACGTGCCGCAGCTCGACCACCAGCGGGAAGTCCCGGAATCGCTCGATCAGCTCCTCCAGGTACGCCCGCGAGGCGGACTCGTTCTTGAAGGACTGCGGGAACTGGGCCAGCACCGCCGTGAGCCGGCCCGACTCCCGCAGAGGGGCCATCCCCTGGCCGAAGGCGGTCTCCTGCTCGGCATGGCGGCGGTCGCGCTCGTGGGTGAAGCCCCGCCAGATCTTGGCCGTGAAGCGGAACGAAGGCCGGCCCGACACCGCCGCCAGCCATTGGCGGGCCATCGCCACGGTGGGGGGGCGGTAGAAGGAGACGTTGATCTCCAGCACGTCGAACAGGCGCGACAGCAGCGCCAGGGCCTCCCGGGTGCGGGAAGCGCCGCGCGGGTAGACGATCCCTTCCCAGTCGGGGAAGCTCCACCCCGCCGTTCCCACCCGCACCGTCATGAACAGCCCCTCACTCCCGTGCCGGCGGCACCCAGCCGGCTCTGTCGAAAGGAGAGAGCCGCGCCGGCGAGGCCGCGTGACCCTCGTACCTATAAGTCCCTGAACAGGAGGGAGTTAGAGGGATTCCCCCCTCTGCGGCGGGACCACCGCTCCAATTATGGGTACCGTGGAGAGAGGGGGCAACCCGGCGCGGGGCCGCCGCCGGGCCGGCTCGAGGAGAGCCGCGGCTTCGCCCCGGCTCAGTCGGAGAGGATCTCGCGGGTGATCTCGTAGCGGGACTCCCGCATCCGGATGAGATCCTCCCGCACGAAGTTGAGCCCCACCACCATGAAGTCGAACGAGTCGGCCAGCCTGCGGTACAGGGGCGCCTCGGAGGCGAACGGCCCGGCGTCGAAGGCGCCGACCATCCGGTACGACTCCTTGCCGGTCTCGATCCAGTCCAGCCACCGATCGAGGCGCCACCACTGGCGGCGCGCCTTGATGTGCTCGGGGAACATGCCGGTGAAGAAGAGAGTGAAGTCGCCGATGTGCTTGCGCACCGTGCGCTCTCTCTCCATGGAGCGGGCGTGGTGGCGGACGTCGCTTTCCAGCAGCATCTCCCCCACGTCCTCGATCCGCTCTCCCCGCGCGTTGCGGATCTTGTAGAGCCGATCGACGTGGGTGAAGTCGGCCAGGACCTTCGCGACGTAGTGCGGAAGCGTTGGCTCCCGAAGGCCGACCTTGTTGAAATTGCGCTCGGTGAGGCTCTCCAGGAGCGCGTTCAGAGGATGCTCACTCATGACGCTGCAAGATCCTAATGCACGGATCCCGAGGAGGCAAGGTGAGCCAGGACGGACCGGGTGGCCACCGGGCTGCCCCCCAGGTCGATGACCTTCTGGAACTCGCGCAAAGCCTGCTCCTGCATCCCCCTGGCCATGAAGATGGAGCCCCGGGCGCACAAGGCGTGGCACAGCGTGGCGGTGCCGGGCCCCGTGTCGATGGCCCTTCTCAGCTCGTCCAGCGCCCTGGCATAGTCGCGCTTGCGGGCGTAGGCGCGTCCCAGGACGACACGGGCCGGCGGGAAGTCGGGAGAGAGCTCGAGCGCCCTGCGGCACAGGTCGATGACCCGATCGGGGTCGCCGGGCTCCGCCGTCGACGCTTTCTCGAAGAAGTGGAACGCTTCGTGCCTCAGGCTCCCGGAGGCGAGCTGGCGCGCCAGCTCCAGGTACTCGCGCACCATGAAGAACCCCGGACTCAGCTCCTCGGCCCGGCAGAAGGCCTTCACCGCGTCGGCGTAGCGGCGGGCCCGCAGATGCACGTAGCCGAGCTGGTAGAAGGGGTTGGCCCAGCCGGGCGCCTGCCGGGCGGCTTCCAGGAAGGCCTCCCGGGCCCGGCCCAGATCACCGGCCGCGCTGAGCCGCCATCCCCGGTCGAACGATTCGGCCGCCCCGCGCAGCGGCGCCTCGCGCTCCAGGTGGGCGGCGAAGAGAGCGCGCGCCGCGCGCCGCTTCCGGGAGAGGGCCCGCCGGAGCGCACCTGCCCATGGCGGGCGGACGGCGGAAGCGGGCCCGGCGGCGCGGTGGATGATCAACGATTCACCGGCGGCCTCCTCCGCGATCCCCTCGTCGAGAGTCCCCGCGAACGGCTCGCCGGCATGGGTGTGCATGACCTCCCAGTCGTGGCGGGGGAGCGCGTAGTATCCGGCGGCGAGGCGGCGCGCGAACCCGCGGATCTCGGCCAGGGCCTCGGCCACCGGGACGCCGTGCTCGGAGGCCACCTGGCGCGCGATGGCGCGCAGGGTTCGACGGCCATCCATCAGCTCCCAGCAGCGGGACGCCACGCCGTTGAGGGCCAGACCCTGCTTCTGCTGCCGGAGGCCGAGGACCGTCTCCTCCCCCTCACGCCGCGACGTGGCCTCCGGGTTGGGCCGGAAGACGCTGGAGGGGTGGGGCGCTCCGGCCGGCGCGGATCGCACGCCGGCGAGGGCGACGGCGATCCGGCGGACGGCGAACGCGGCCGACGCCGCGACGAGGACGCTGACGAGAATCTCCACGATGCTCCCCTCGAAGTGGCTGGAAAATCATACGGGCAGGGCCGGGCAGCGTCAACGGGAAGCGCGCGATTCGCCGCCTGAAGAGCCCGAAAAGCATCCCCATCGGACTCGGGATCGGCCCGGGGAGCGCGGGCGCCCCGTCCGGCCTCGCGCGCCGCGGGAGTCATTTGGTAACATGCCCCGATGCCCCGCTCCACTGACTCCGGCTCGAGTCTCGACGCGATCTTCCGCCCGGGCTCCATCGCCGTCGTCGGAGCCTCGCGCGACCGCACCTCGATCGGCTGGGAGATTCTGCACAATCTGATCGAGTACGAGTTCAACGGCCCCCTCTTCCCCGTCAACCCGCGCGCCGCGACGGTGCACTCCGTCAAGTGCTACCCGTCCGTGGGCGAGGTCCCCGACCCCATCGACCTGGCCGTCATCGTCGTCCCGCGGGACCTCGTCCCCCGGGTGGTGGAAGAGTGCGGCCGCAAGGGAGTGCGCGGGCTGGTGGTCATCACCGCGGGCTTCAAGGAAGTGGGCGGAGACGGGGTGCGCCGCGAGGCCGACCTGCTCGCCCTGGTCCGCCGCTACGGCATGCGGATGATCGGACCCAATTGCATGGGGGTCATCAACACGGACCCCGCGGTGAGGATGAACGCCACCTTCGCCAAGGCCATGCCCGGCCCTGGCTCCACTCCGGGCAAGGTCGGGTTCATCAGCCAGAGCGGCGCGCTGGGCGAGGCGATCCTGGCAAACGCCCGGGAATTGAACCTGGGCATCTCTCTTTTCGCAAGCACCGGCAACAAGGCCGACATCTCGGGAAACGACCTGCTGGAGCACTGGGAGGACGATCCCGCCGTCTCCATCATCCTGATGTACCTCGAGTCGTTCGGGAACCCCGCCAAGTTCACCCGCATCGCCCGGAGGATCACGCGGAAGAAGCCGATCCTGGCCGTCAAGGCGGGCCGGTCCGCCGCGGGGGCCCGGGCCGCCGGGACGCACACCGGATCCCTGGCCGGGCTGGACGTCGCCGTGGAGAGCCTGATGGCCCAGTGCGGCGTGCTGCGTGCTGCCACCATCCAGGAGATGTTCGTCCACGCGCAGACCCTGTCCAAGCAGCCGGTCCCGGCGGGCCGGGGGGTGGGGATCGTCACCAACGCCGGCGGTCCCGGGATCCTGGCCGCCGACGCCTGCGAGAACCTCGGTCTCGTTCTGCCGCCTCTCTCCGCCGCCACCATCGAAGGGCTGCGGACCATCCTCCCCGCGGAGGGAACACCGGGCAACCCCATCGACCTGATCGCCAGCGCGGGGCCCGAGCGGTACCGGCCCGCCGTGTCGCTGGCGCTCGCCGACCCGGCCGTCGAGGCGCTGCTGGTCATCTTCGTCTCGCCGATCATGATCGACGCCCACGCCGTGGCCCGGGCCATCGTGGCCGGTGTGGGAGCGCAGGCAGGCTCCCGCAAGCCGGTGGTCTCCTGCTTCATGGGCAAGGTCGGATGGGAGGAGGGGATCCGTGAGCTGGAAGGCCATGGCATTCCCGTCTACCGCTTCCCGGAGCTGGCGGCCGAGGGGCTCGCCGCGGCGGCCCGGTACCGGGACGTGGTGTCGCGGCAGGAAGGGCGCAGCGTGCGGGTGGAGGCGGATCGATCCCGTGTCGGCTCGCTGCTGGAGCCGGCGGCGCGGCAGGGACGCGGCGCGCTGACCATCCGGGAAGGGGCAGCCTTGCTCGAGGCCTACGGCATCCCGTTCGTGGACGGGCGCACCGTGGCGTCCGCCGAGGAGGCCGCGGCGTTCGGCACGGAGAAGGGCTATCCCATCGTGCTCAAGGCGGACAGTCCGGCCATCGTCCACAAGACGGAGCGGCGCGCCGTCAGGGTCGACCTGCGCGGTCCGGCCGAGGCGGCGTCGGCGTACGCCGAGCTGCGGGCTTGCCTGGACGCCGTGGACAGGGACGGCGGGATCCTGGCTCAGCGGATGGTGCCCAGGGGCAGGGAGGTGATCCTGGGAGCCTTCCGCGATCCCCAGTTCGGCGCCATCGGCATGTTCGGCCTGGGTGGAGTCTACGTCGAGGTGCTGAAGGACGTCGCCTTCCGCGTCCTGCCGATCACCGACCGGGAGGCCGCGGAGATGGTCCGGTCCATCCGCGGCTTCCCTCTGCTGGCCGGGGTGAGAGGGGAGCGGGCCGCCGATCTGCAAGCGCTGGAGGAGGTGCTGCTGCGGCTCAGCCAGCTGGTCTGCGACAACGCGGCCATCGAGGCGATCGATGTGAATCCGTTCATCGTCCGGGAGCCGGGGGCGGGCTCCTGCGCGGTCGATGTGCGCGTCCGGATCGGGGCGGCGACGTGACCGCCGGCCGCGCCGCGCCCCGGCTCGCGGCGGCGCTCGCCCTGGGGTGCGCGGCCACGGCCGTGCTGGGGTGCGCCGTCTGGTCGGGGCCGCCCTTGGGGGTGGACGACGAGGAGGCCCGCCGATCGCTGCGCAGCGCCCGGATCGCGTTCGCCCGGCGGGACGGGGTCTACCTGGCGCGGGGAGACGGCTCGCAGGCGCGGCGGCTCGCGGGGGCGGGGCGCGAGGCGACCGGGTCCGTGGCGTTTGTGGCGGCCATGACCACCGCCCAGGACGCGGTGCTGCATCTCACCCTCGACGAGCTGGACGTCCGCGACGGCACCGGCATCGACCCGGCCTTGAACATCCTCGAGCTGAGCGGCGGTGGGGTGGCGGGGCGCCGGAGGATCCGGCTCGCCCCGCTGCTGCCGCCGGGCGCCGATGGGCGCATCCGTCCGTCCCGGCTGCCCGGTGCGGCCTGGTCCCCCGATGGGGCCTCCATCGCGCTGGCCGCCCGGGGCGAGCAGGAAGGGGCGGACCGCATCCTGCTGTTCGATCGGAAAGGGCGCCCGAGCGGTCTGTTCGAGCTGGAGGGGATCCGGCTGGCCCCGGCGAGCGGGCTGGCGTGGGATCAGGAAGGGGACGGCCTCCTCCTGTCGGCGGAAGGCGGGGAGGGCCAGGAGGGAGATCGCATCGTCCGCCTCTGCCTCGAGCCGGGGGCGCGGCGGGGATGGATCTCGCCTCTGGCGCCCGGACGCGACCCGGCCCCCTCACCCGCCGGCGCCCGCCTGGCCGTGGTGCGCGACGCTCCGGGCGGGCCGTCCGACATCGTCCTGCTGGATGGGGCCGGCAAGGAGGTCGAGCGCTTCCAGCGGCCCGCCGGACGCGCCCTGCATCATCTGTTCTGGTCCGCCGACGGCCGCTATCTCTACTACCACAGCCTGGCGTCGACCGGCCCGCTGGGGCTCATCGAGGTGGGGATGCTGCGCTGCCTCGACACCCGCACCCGCAAGGTGTTCGATCTCCTCCGCCTCGGCTGACCCGGCCCTCGATTCCGCGGGAGTCAGTCCAGCGCGGAGGGGACGAGCAGATCGAGACGCTGCGACTCGGCGGGGTTGACCCAGAGGAAGCGCGTGGAAGGGAAGACGGCGCCCACCTGATCGGGCCGGACCCTCCCGGCCATGATGTGCTGCGCCAGCCTTGCGGCGTAGGCTCCCAGCTCGCCGAAGCCCGGCGCGAAGGCGAAGGTCCCTCCGGCGGTCACCAGGCTGGTGTCCAGGACGATGAACACCATGTCGCGGGCGGAGGCGAAGCGGCGGATCCTCTCGAACGCTCCGGCGTCGATCAGCTCGGGGTCGAGCAGCAGGTAGAAGGCGTCGTGAACTCCGCCGCCGGCGCGGCGAAGGGCCCGATCGATCTGCGCGGCGTTGCGCGCGGAGTGGGCTTCCACGGTCATCCCGCGCGCAGCGGCCTGCCGCCGCAGCCGCCCCACGGAGCCGGCCAGCCGGCGCGGGTCGTACAGCGTGAGGATCCGCCGGGACCCGGGTCTCATCGACCGGAGATGCTCCAGGGCGCCGTCGAAGCCGCCGTTGAGCGGGGCACCGCACAGATTGGCCGTGTCGAGCCCTTCGGCGGCCGGATCCATGACCATGGTGTACACCACGGGGATGTCGCGCACCACGCGGCGCGCGAGGCGTGCCGCCGCGCCGCCGATGGCCAGCACCGCGTTGGGCCGCCGGCCTGCGGCGCGCTCCAAGGCGCGCGTGTCGGCCAGCGGCGATCCGGTCAGGGGCAGGACATCGGCCGCCGCGGCCAGGGTCCGGCGGGCCCCCTCCAGGGCGATGACATGGTAGGGGACACGGTCGTCCAGGATGATCAGGATCTCGTGGACCCCCGGCGGGCGCAGCCGGAAGTCCTGCCTGGCTCCGTGCCCCCCTTCGGCGCGGAGGCCGGCGTAGGCCACGGGGACCCTGCCGTCGAGGCTGGCCCGTGCCACGAGAGGCTCGTGCTCGGGCAGGCCGGGGACCTCGTAGAATCCCCGGTCATCGGACACCGTCCGCACGGACCCGACGGTGCCCGGGCCGGTGATGTCCACCACGGCGCCCCGCAGAGCACGCCCCGATTCGTCGGTGATGTACCCCGACAGACGGCCGGCAGCCCAGCACGGGGCGCCGGCGGCGGCCGGCATCAGGACCAGGGACGCGAGGAGAGGGCGCAGCATGCGGTGCTGATCTTACCGCCATCGGGCCGGGCCGGCACCAGGGATTTGCCGGTCCCCGCTGTGTTAGACTCGCCGCACTGGAGGCCGAAGGTGAGCATCACCGTCCGCGCCACCACCGTGGTCTGCGTCCGGCGTGCGGAACGCGTGGCGTTGGCCGGCGACGGTCAGGTGACCGTCAACAACGTCGTCTTCAAGCAGGGCGCCCGCAAGCTCAGGCGCCTCCACAAGGACTCGGTGATCGTGGGGTTCGCCGGCGCGGCCGCGGACGCCCTGTCCCTCTTCAGCAGGCTCGAGAGCAAGCTCGACGAGCACCGCGGCAACCTGGAGCGCGCCGCCGTGGAGCTGGTCAAGGACTGGAGGACCGACCGGATCCTCCGCCGCCTGGAGGCCCTCATGATCGCGGCCGACGCCGGCCGCACGTTCCTGCTGTCCGGCACCGGCGATCTGATCGAGCCGGACGATGGGCTCATTGCCATCGGCTCGGGCGGGCCGTGCGCTCTGGCGGCTGCCCGCGCGCTGCTGAAGCACACCAGCCTGGCGGCGGGGGAGGTCGCGCGCGAGTCGCTGGCCATCGCGGCCGGCATCGACATCTACACCAACGACGCCATCTCGGTCGAGGAGCTCTGATGGTCTACTTCATGCCCGGGCGCACGGAGAGAGCGGCCGAATCCCCGCCCGAGCCGGGGGCCCCCGGCCGGGGACCGGGCCCGGAGCTCACTCCCAAGGAGATCGTCGCCGAGCTGGATCGCTTCATCGTGGGACAGGGCCGGGCCAAGCGGGCGGTGGCCGTGGCCCTGCGCAACCGGATCCGCAGGCTCCGGCTGCCGCCCGAGATGGCCGAGGAGGTGGCCCCCAAGAACATCATCATGATCGGCCCCACGGGGGTGGGCAAGACGGAGATCGCCCGCAGGCTGGCCCGTCTGGCCAGGTCGCCTTTCATGAAAGTTGAGGCCACCAAGTTCACGGAGGTCGGCTACGTCGGGCGCGACGTCGAGTCGATGGTCAGGGATCTCACCGAGATCGCCGTGGACATGATCCGCCAGGAGCGGGTGGAGCAGGTCCGTGAGAAGGCGGCCCACAACGCCGCCGAGCGCCTCCTGAACCTCCTGCTGGCGGCGGCGGGGAGCCCCCCGGGGGGGGGCGCGATCCCGCCCGGAGCCGGCGGCTCGGCGCCGGACGGGGCCGCTCGCGAGGCGATCCGGCGGGAGCTGGCCGAAGGGAGGCTCGAGGATCAGATGGTCGAGATCGAAGTCTCGTCCTCCCCCGCGGGGACCCCCATGCAGATCTTCACCCAGCAGGGGATGGAGGAGATCAGCCTCAATCTCAAGGAGATGATCCCCGGCCTCTTCTCGGGACGGCCTCGGCGCCGGCGCATGACCGTCGGCGAGGCGCGCCAGCACCTGGCCAAGGAGGAAGAGGCCAAGCTCATCGACATGGACCAGGTCACCAGGGAGGCCGTGTCCCGTGTGGAGCAGTCCGGGATCCTCTTCCTCGACGAGATCGACAAGATCGCCGGGCGATCGTCGCACCACGGAGGTCCGGACGTCTCGCGGGAGGGGGTGCAGCGCGACCTTCTGCCGATCATCGAGGGGACCACGGTCAACACCAAGCACGGCATGGTGCGCACCGACCACATCCTGTTCATCGCCTCGGGCGCGTTCCACATGGCCAAGCCCTCCGATCTCATGCCCGAGCTGCAAGGGCGCTTCCCTATCAGGGTGGAGCTCGATTCGCTGGACACCGGCGACTTCGCCCGCATCCTGGTGGAGCCGGAGAACGCCCTGGTGAAGCAGTACGTGGCGCTCATGCGCGCCGAGGGGGTGGAGCTGCGCTTCACCGACGACGGCGTGAGGGCGTTGGCCGAGTTCGCCGCCCGCGTGAACGATCGGACCGAGAACATCGGCGCCCGCCGGCTCCACACCATCCTGGAGAAGGTCCTCGACGAGATCCTGTTCGAGGGAGGCGACCTCCCGGACACGACGCAGATCATCGACGGGGCCTATGTCTCGGGGCGCCTGTCGGGGATCGTGGAGGACCAGGACCTGAGCCGGTACATCCTCTGAGCCGATGCCCGCCGCGCGCGCCGCGTTGCCCGCCGCCGTCCTGGCTCTCCTCCTGGCCGCAGCGCCGGCCGGCTGCGGAAAGAAGGGAGCGCCCCAGCCTCCGCTGCGGGTGGTCCCCGAGGACGTGGGCCCGTTGACCGCCCGCCAGGTGGCCGACCGGGTCGTCCTGAGCTTCCGGCAGCCGGCCTCCCGCACCGACGAGTCGCCGCTGGCGCCGGAGACCGCCATCGAGGTCCATCTCTCCGCGCGCGACCCCGCTCCGCGATCCGCTCGCGAGCTGATCTCCACCTCCGCCGTGGCCTGGACCCTGCCCCGGGAGCGCTGGAGGGACTACGCGCAGGGGACCCGCCTGGAGGTGGGGCTGCGGCTCGACAGGATCGCCTCGGCGCTGGAGCTCCAGGGGCCCGGCTCGCTCGCGGGCAAGAGGCTCTCCTTCGCCGTCTCGGTGGCCGAGACGGCCCGCCGCCGCTCCTCTCCCTCGCAGGTGGCCACCCTCACCGTGTGCGCGCCGCCCGGGCCCCCCTCCCTCGTCGCCGCCTCCGCCGTCGAGCAGGGAGTGAGCGTGGCCTGGGAGCCCTTCCGTGAGGGTCCGCCGCCCGCGGGGTACAACGTCTACCGGATCGAGGGGGAGGGGCCCATGTCCGACAGGCCGCTCAACCCGGTCCCGGTCGCCGCCGCGCCGTTCCTGGACGATCGCCATCCACGCGGTGTGCCCGTCCGGTACGTGGTGCGCGCCGTCCTCGCCGGCTCGGAGCGCTGCGAGAGCTCCGGGTCCCCGGCCCCGGCGGTGACCTGGGTGGACCGTTTCCCGCCGGCCCCTGTGGAGGGTCTGGCGGCGGTGGACGAGCAGGGCTCCATCCGGCTCTTCTGGCGTCCCAACCGCGAGCCCGATCTGGCCGGCTACCGCGTGTACCGGTCGGAGGGAAGCGGGCCTCTCATGGCGCGGACCGGCGAGCCGGTGATCTCCACCAGCTTCACCGACCGGGACGTGTCGCCCGGCATCGTGTACAGTTACGCGGTGACGGCGCTCGACGGCGCCACGCCGCCCAACGAGAGCGCCATCGCTGAGAGAGCCGAGGAGATGGTGCCGGAGCCCCGATGACTCCACCGGTGATCAAGTTCACCAAGATGTGCGCGGGCGGCAACGACTTCATCGTCATCGACAACCTGACCGCCGGGGAGGCCGAGACGATCGAGGTGGACGAGGATCTGATCCGGAGGATGTGCTCGCGGCACGCCTCGGTGGGGGCCGACGGCGTGATCGTGATCGCCGCGTCCGGCGCGGCCCATGCCAGGATGGTCTACCACAACCGGGATGGAGGGCGGGCTGCGCTCTGCGGCAACGGCGTTCGCTGCGTCGCCAGGCTGCTGGCGCTCAAGCGCGTGGCGCCCTCCGACGGCATGGTCATCGAGACCGACGTCGGCCTGCTGGCGGCGGCGGTGAGCCAGGATCAGCCGTGGTTCCGCCTGCCGCTCGGCGCTCCCGACATGGCCCGCATGACGCTCCACGTGGAAGGGACGCTCGACCAGGTGTCCCGCAGCTTCGAAGCCACCCGGGTGGCGGCCGGCGTGCCGCATCTGGTGGTGGCGTCGCGCGACGCCCACGGGATGCCCGATTTCGCCAGGGTGGCCGCGGCGCTGAGGCGGCACCCCGACCTGGGGCCGGAAGGGGCCAACGTGGATTTCATCACGCCGCGGGACCGGCACATGCTCGACATCCGCTGCTACGAGAGAGGCGTCGAGGCGGAGACGCTCACCAGCGGCAGCGGCTGCATCGCCGCCGCCCTGGCCGCGGACGCCGGCGGTCTGGCGGAGTCGCCGGTGTCGTGCCGGTCGCGGGCCGGCTTCGTGAACACGGTCACGCTGGAGCGGCGGGGCGAGACCGTCGACGCCGTGCTGTCCGGGGACGCGCGGGTCATATACACGGGGGTCCTGCACGCCGAGGGGCTGACGGGGTTCGAGCCTTGACCGCCCCCTCCCCGGCTCCGGGCCGGCATCCGGAGCCGCGCCCAGGGCCTCCCGAGCGCCACGCCCACCCCAGGATCAGCCTGGCCTGGAAGATCTTCAGCATCGCGGCCGGATCGCTGCTCATCCTGGCGGGGCTGCTGATGCTGGTCACCCCGGGACCGGGGTGGCTGGCCATCTTCGGTGGGCTGGCCATGCTCAGCCCTCACAGCCGCTGGGCCCACGCCATCCTGCACTGGCTCAAGGAGAAGCTGCACCTGCGCCGCAGGCAGTCCGCGGATCGCGCACGCCCACCGTCCTGATCCGCGCCCACTCCAGGCCCGCGAGCGCCCGAGGAGGCGCCTCGCGCGGGACGGCGGGCCAGCGTTGTACAATGCCGGCGCGATCGGAGGCACGATGCCCGTCTACCGGCTGCAGTTCTCCCGCAAGATGACCGACATCACCGGGCGGGAGAGCGTCGAGTTCTTCGGTCCGGCCGAGGGACACTCGGACCTGAGCGCCGCGTGGTGGATGCTGCCTCCGGAGTGCCGCACCGCGGAGCGCAGCGACGAGGCGGCGCGGGCGATCATCGTCCTGTCGGGGAGCGGCCGCGTGTGGCTGCAAGGCCGGCCCGACGATCTGGCGGCGGGCTACGCGGTGTACGTGCCTCCTGCGACCGCCTGGCGCCTGGAGAACATGGGGCGCGTGCCGCTGGTCTGCTACGCCATCGCCGCGCCCGCCCTGGCCGATCCGGCCGCGCCGCTGCGGTCCTGATCCGTAGAGAACCGACCTTCCACAGGAGACGCGAAGCATGCCCGATTTCACCCTGACCGAGGAGCAGCGGCAGATCCGCGATCTGGCCCGCGAGTTCGCCCAGCAGGAGATCGCTCCCGCGGCGGCGCACCACGACCGGACGGGGGAGTTCCCCCGCGACATCTGCCGGAAGGCCTGGGAGCTGGGGTTGATGAACACCCACATCCCCGAAGCCTACGGCGGCCCGGGACTGGGTGTCTTCGAAGGGTGCCTGGTGGCCGAGGAGGTCGCCTCGGGGTGCACGGGCATCGGCACGGCGATGGAGGCCAACACGCTGGCCGAGGCGCCCGTGATCGTGGCCGGCAACGACGATCAGAAGAAGCGCTATCTGGCGCCGATGACCCGGGAGTTCAAGTTCGCCGCCTACTGCGTGACCGAGCCGGACGCCGGCTCCGACGTGGCCGGCATCAAGACGCTGGCCCGCCGCGTGGGATCGGACTACGCCCTGACCGGCGCCAAGATGTGGATCACCAACGGCAGCGTGGCCGACTGGTACTTCGTCCTGGCCTACACCGACCCCGACAAGAAGCATCGCGGGATGAGCGCGTTCGTGGTGGACCGCTCCTCACCGGGCATCGAGGTGGGCAAGAAGGAATGGAACATGGGCCAGCACGCCTCCGACACGCGGGCCCTGTCGTTCACCGACGTGAAGGTGCCCGGGGCCAGCCGTCTGGGCAACGAGGGAGACGGCTTCAAGATCGCCATGACCGCCTTCGACCACACCCGCCCCATCGTCTCGGCCGCGGCGGTGGGGCTGGCCCGGTCCGCCATGGACCACGCCGTCCGCTACGCCCAGGAGCGACGGACCTTCGGCGCGCCCATCGCCGCGCACCAGGCCGTCTCCTTCATGATCGCCGAGATGGCCATGAACATCGAGGCCGCCCGCCTGCTGGTGTGGCAGTCCGCGTGCACCATCGACCGGGGAGAGCGCAACACGCGGCAGGCCGCCTTCGCCAAGGCCTTCGCCGCGGACATGGCCATGAAGACGGCGCTGGACGCGGTGCAGGTGTTCGGCGGCTACGGCTTCTCGTCGGAGTACCCGGTGGAGAAGCTGATGCGCGACGCCAAGGTCTTCCAGATCTACGAAGGGACGTCGCAGATCCAGCGGCTGATCATCGCCAAGGAGATCTTCGAGCGGCGCTGACCGCTTGTCTCACAGCCGCTCGATCCTCGCGCGGCGGACCGTGCGCTGGCTCGCGTCGAGCACGGTGATGCGCAGGCCTTCGTGCTCGATCGACTCGCCGGCCCGCGGCACCCTCTGGAAGATGTGGGTCACCAGCCCCGACACGGTCTCGTAGCCCGCGCGGGGGAGGTCCTTGTCGAGCATGCGCTCCAGGTCGTCGAGCCTGACCCGGCCGTCCGCGGTGACCGTCCCGGGAGCCGTCCGCTCCAGCCTGGATGTCCCGGGGCGGTCGAACTCGTCGAGGACGTCCCCCACGATCTGCTCGACGATGTCCTCCAGCGTGAGCACGCCGGTCGCCGACCCGTACTCGTCCACCACCACCGCCATCTCCTGCTGGTGGCGCCTGAACTCATCCAGCACACGGTCGATGCGGGCGGTCTCCGGGACGTAGAAGGGCTTCTTCATCCAGGACTTCAGCGGGGCGTCGCCGGGGACGGCGTCGATCAGATCCATCGCCTGCACGATCCCCACGATGTCGTCCACCCGCCCGGCGTGGACGGGGATCCGGGAGAAGCCTTTCTCGTGGATCAGCGCCACGGCCTGGTCGACGGTGGCCTCCTGCGGCACGGACACCACCTCCACCAGAGGGGTCATGTGCTCCCTGGCCCGGGCGTCGGCGAAGTCCAGCAGGCGGCGGATGAGGCCGGCCTCGTCCTTCTCCAGCGACAGCCGGTGCTCCTGCTGCAGGATCATTCGCAGCTCCTCCTTGGTGACGAACGGGCTGCGACGGGCCCGCGCGCTGAAAGGGCGCGCCACCGCGCGCGCCACCCAGGACATCACGGCGACGGCGGGAGACAGAAGGGCCATGGCCGCGGCCAGAGGGAGCGCGGCCCGCAGGGCGATGGTCTCGGCGTGCCGGCGGGAGAGCGTCTTGGGGAGGATCTCCCCGCAGAGCAGGATGAGCGGCAGCATCAGCAGGATGGCCCATGCGCTGGCCTCCGGTCCCAGCCTGCGGGCCATCAGTTCGTTGGCCAGGAAGGATCCCGCGACCACCGAGACGTTGGTGCCGATGAGCGTGGTGGAGAGCACGCGCTCGGGGCGCTCCATGAGGCGCTGCACGCGGCGCGCGGCGGCCGAGCCGGCCTCGGCTCTGCGCCGGATGCGCGATCGGTCCACGGAGACCAACGCCACCTCGGCGCCCGAGAAGAAGGCCTCCATGGCCAGGCACACCGCGATCGACCCCCCCAGCGCCCCGGCGCCGCCCGCCATGGACAGCAGGTCCGCCATCCGCGGCACGGTCACGCCGCGGCCTCGTCGCTGGCGCGCCGCCGGCTGAAGGGGGACAGCTCCGCCGAGAGCATCCCGGCGACGATGAGCCCTGCGCCGGCCAGCGCCCCGGCGGTCAGCCTCTCACCCTCCGCCAGCCACGATGTGAGGGCGGCGAAGACCGGCTCGGCGGCGAAGATGATGGCCGCGCGCGTGGGCGTGGTCCACGACTGCACGGTGTTGAGGACGTAGAAGGCGATCGCCGTTGCCAGGACGGCCATCACCCCCAGCGCGGCCATCAGGCGCAAGGTGACCTGGAGCCGCGGGGTCTCCAGCGCCAGGCAGGGGAGGGCCAGGACGGCGACGGCGGCCACCTGGAGGAAGGCGATGCCGCTCTTGTCGAACAGCCGCGTGTAGTGATCGACCGCCAGCAGGTGCCCGGCGAAGGCCGCCGCGCACAGCAGTGTGAGGATCTCCCCCCGGCCGAAGCCGGCCCCCGATCCGGCGGGCTGCGTCAGCAGGAAGAGGCCGGCCGTGGCCATGGCCACCCCGGCCAGCGAATCGACCGAGGGCCACCGGCGCTTGACCAGGACGGCCAGCAGGGGGGTGAAGACCAGGTACATTCCGGTGATGAATCCGGACCGGGCCGGGGTGGTCCACTGGATGCCGATGGTCTGGGCGGCGAACCCGAGGAACAGCAGCAGGCCGGTCACCGCTCCGCCGCGCAGCGCGCCGGGCTGGAGCGCGCCGGCGGGGACCAGCAGCCAGAGAAGGGGAGCGGCGAGGGTGAACCGCACCAGGACGAGGAGCATCGGTGAGATGTCGTCCAGGGCGCGCTTGAGGACGACGAAGGTGCAGCCCCAGATCGCGCTGAGCAGGATGATCCAGAGATCCGCCTGGAGGCGGCGGCTCAGCCCCACTGCCGGCCGAGGGCGCTCTCGTCTCCGGCCGCCAGCGAGCGCACCACCTCCTCGCGGAAGTAGTCGGCCTCCGCGGTGAGGGACGGCGGGATGCGCTCCTGGTACATCCGGCGGCTCCTGTCGATGTCGTCCTTGAGTCGGTCGTAGAGATCCTTGTGCCGGCGCCCCTCGGCGATCTCGGCCCCATTATACAGGACGATCTCCGAGACGAGCAGGCGGGCGAAGCGCCGGGCTTCCTCCCGGGCGGCCGCGTCCTGCGTCTCCCGCCGGGGCGGCTCCTGCCCTGAGGCGGAGCCGCCCGGCGCGGGAAGGGGGGCCGGGGGAGACGGCGAAGAGAGGCGATCCGGCGGGGGCGGCGCGGCAGCGGCCGCGGCGCGGATCGGCCTGGGGAAGCGCGCCCTCAATGGCAGGGCCTCCAGGCCCAGCGCGGCCAGCCCGGCCATCGCCGTCAAGGCGCCGCGCAGGCAGGACGCGTCGCCGTGGGTGTCGGCGTAGAGCACGGCGGCCGCCCGGTCCTTGACCCACAGGGGCGCCGCCAGCATGGAGGCGTCCGCAGGAGCGCCCAGAGCCCGGGCCAGCGGCTCGTTGTCCCGATCCCCGGCGGCCTCCTGGATCACATCGCACGCCGCCACGGCCCGAGCCAGCAGGGTGGGGGACGAGAGGGGCAGGACCACCGTGCGCGGATCGGCCCCCGCTCCCAGTCCCGAGGCCATCCAACCCTTCAAGGAGGCTCCCTTGACCACGAACAGGACGACCCGATCGGCGAGCCCCGCGGCCGCGGCGACCAGGTGGCCGAGGATCGCCGACTGGTCGGTCTGCGATTCAACCTCCCGGGCCAGCGCCGCCACCGCTTCGAGGGCCCGCGCCTCGGCCGCCGCAGGGGCGGTGGCGGGCGCCTCCGGCGCCTCGCCCATGGAGGCGGCGATCGACCGCAGCTCGGCGGCGCGGAGCCGGGCGTCCTCGATCCAGGCGTCCAGCCGCTCGTCGATGGCCTGCAGGCGGCCGCCGGCGGTGGACGCAGCGGCCGGATCGGCGGCAACGGCCCTGGGATCGTGCGTGGTGGTCATCGGCACGCGGCCTCGGTGGCGCGGATCGCCGCGCCGGCGGAAAGCGACGCGCGCAAGATGGTGCCGTGCCGCGGCACGGTCAAGCCGGAGGTTCTTCCAGCAGCTCCCTGAACCGGGGGTCCCCCGCCAGCGGCGACAGGGGAGCGAGAGTGGGCAGGAGATCGGAGAGCAAGGGGTTCAGCTTCAAGGCCCGCCGCAGATCGGACAGCACCTCGTCGGTGGAGCCGAGGCGGGCGTAGGCGAGGGCCCGGTTCAGGTAGTAGGCGGCCTGCTCCTCCTCGATCCGGATCGCCTCCTTGAAGCAGGCCACCGCGTGCTCCTGGTCTCCCAGGCGGGACCAGGCGTGGCCCAGGTTGTTCCAGCACGACGCCGCCGACGGGTTGGCGTCCACGGCGCGGGCGAAGCACCGGATCGCCTCTTCCACGTCCGCCATGTGGGTCCAGCAGCTCCCCATGTTGTTCCAGGCGTCGAAGTCGTCCGGCTGCAGGGTGAGCGACTGCTGGTAGCAGGCGATGGCGGCGATGAACTGTCCGGCGTCGAAATAGACGTTGGCCAGGTTGTACCAGGCCGCGGGGTCGTCGGGGCGCCGCAGCAGGGCCTCTCTGTACGCGCCGAGGGCCGCCTCCTTCTCTCCGCGGCGGGAGAAAGCCTGGCCCAGGTTGAACCAGACGCGGGAGTCCTCCGGCTCGTGGCGCAGGGCCATCTTGTAGGCGGCCACCGCCGCTTCGTTGTCGTTGAGCCCCATGCAGGCGTTGCCGCGATGGAACCAGACGTCGGCGGAGTCGGGAGCGAGCTCGCCGGCGCGGGCGAAGCAATCGAGCGATTCTTCGTGGCGCGAAAGCCTGTCCAGCGCCACTCCCAGCCTGTTCCAGGCCGCGGGCTGGGAGGGATCCGCCTCCACCGCGCGGCGGTAGCAGGCGGCGGCTGCGTCCACGTCGCCGGTGCGCTCCCTCCCGGACCCCAGACCGAGCCAGGCAGGGGCCAGGCCGGGGTCCGCCTTGACGGCGCGGGAGTAGGCTTCGACGGCCTCTTCGTGGGCGCCGAGCCCGGCGTAGGCGTCGCCGATCGCCCTGAGGAGCCCCGCCTGCGCCGCGGCCGGCGGACGGAGCCCGAGCGCCCGCTGCCAGGCTTCGATGGCGCCGCGCGGGTCCCCTTCGCGCAGGCGCTCGGCCGCTTGCTCCAGCAGGCCGGCCAGCGGAGGATCGTGGCCCGGGCTCCCGCCGGAAGGGTCCAGCGGATCGGCGGCGTCGCCGCGCGGGGTCGCGCGGCCCGGCGGCCTGTCCCCCTGCTGGCGCATGAGAGCACCCGATGCTGCAAGACGCGTTGGTTGCGAGGGCGCCCGGCGGCGCCCGGGAGAGCGGCATGTTACCACGGCATCGCGGCCGGTCAAACTGGTGTGCCGGAGCCACATCGGTGTGGCAAAACAGACACATTCTCGTAACCCTGTTAAGGCGCTTCCACCTGCCGGGGACCGGGACCTAGCCGTTCGCAATCAGTGTCTTGCCCCATTTCCGGTCCGTCGGTCCCCTCCTGGCATGAAGCCTGCACTAAGGGGAGCGCCCGGCGGGGGACCGCCCGCCGGCGGGGAGGGGACCGGTGAACCAGCGGACGGTGAAGTCGTCGATCGACGTGGTGGGCGTAGGCCTCCACACGGGGCGCAGGATCCGCCTGGAGATACATCCCGCGCCCGCGGGCGCGGGCATCCGGTTCGAGCGGAGCGACCGGCGTGACGCGGTCCTGGCCCTGGGCTCGCTCCTCGATCAGCAGGGCGAGGCGGCCGCAAGGCTCTCGCGCGCGGATCACGCCACCACCCTGGCCGGTGACGGGTTCTCCATCTCCACCGTGGAGCACCTGATGGCGGCGCTGAGGGGGCTGGGCGTCGACAACGCCGTGGTGAGGCTCTCCGGCGACGAGGTGCCGATCATGGACGGCAGCGCCGCGCCCTTCGTCTTCCTCCTGAAGGAGGCCGGGCTGAAGGACCTCGGCGTTCCGAGGCGAAGCATCGTGCTGAACCGCCCCATCGGCGTGGTGGACGGGGACCGCGAGGTGACCCTCTATCCGGCGGACCATTTCAGGATCACCTACACCATCGATTTCCCGCATGCCGCCATCGGCCGCCAGACGATCTCGCGGACCGTGGACGAGCGCACTTTCGTCAACCAGCTGGCGCCCGCCAGGACCTTCTGCCTCTTGAAGGACGTTCAAGCGCTGAGGGCCAGGGGACTCGCCCTCGGCGGCTCCCTGCTCAACGCCGTGGTGGTGGGTGACGCCGGGCCGCTGAACCCCCTGCGCTTCCAGGACGAGTTCGTCAGGCACAAGGCCCTCGATCTGATCGGAGACCTGGCGCTGCTGGGATACCCTCTCGCCGGACACGTGGTCGCTTACAAGGCCGGTCACGAGATGCACGCCAGGCTCCTGCGCAAGATGCTGGAGGCACGCGACGCCTGGACGGTGGTCACTCCGGTCCCGGCCCATGCGGAAGCCCCCGGCAGGCGGCAGGTCGCGCTGGCTGCGGCCGGGGATGCCCGGCGGGCGGTCTCGGTCTAAAGTCCCTGCCCTCAGCGGCTTGACGTCCCAGGATGGCGCCCGCCCCCCTCCTCTGGTAGAATGCGGCCCGCTCTCAGTCTGTCCGCCGGGATGACAGTTCCGCCGGCCGTCCCCGGCCGTCTCCACTCGGCACCCCATGCAGGAGGGCGGCAGGCTTGTCGCATCCCATCCGCGGTCTCATCGTCCTCCTCACGGCGCTGGCGGGATCCCTCTGGCTGGACGGAGCTCCGCTGCATCCGGCGGGCGGCCCGGCGTCGGTCGGCTCCATCGAGACGAGCGCCACCGCGCACGACCTCTATGCCTCTTTCTCGGTGCGCGACGCCTTCGACGAGGACGTCCGTGAACGGCTGGCCTCGGGCCTCCCGGTGGAGTTCACCCACTATGTGGAGGTGGCCCGCCGGCGCGCTTTGTGGTTCGACAAGACCGTCCTGCGGAAGACCATCACCACCACGGTGACCTTCGACACCCTGACCCGGCAGTACAGCCTGTCCAAGAAGGTGAACGACGAGGTCGCCGAGACCTCGGTGGCCGTGAACGAGGCCGACATGGAGCGCTGGATGACCCGGCTCGACCAGGTGCGGCTGGGCGACCCGGCTCTGATGGAGGGGCTGGAGGAGGGCTCCCTCTACATCCGGGTGAAGTCGCGCCTCGTCCGGCGCTTCGTCCTGCTGTTCATACCATGGGACGTGGAGACCGGCTGGGAGCGGGTGAAGGTCAGCCTCCGGAGCGAGGTGACGGGCAGTGCCAGGTGAGCGGCGGATCAAGACCGATCGCCTGATCCTGTTCGGCATCCTGGCGCTGGTGGTGGTGCTGACCGCCGTCCTGGCGCTCCTCCAGAGGACCGACGAGTTCTCCTGGCAGTACGTCACCAACACGGTCCTCTTCTCCTTCCTGGGGATCGTCAACGTCATCCTCATCCTCGGCCTTCTGGTCATGCTCCTGCGCATCCTCATCAGGGTGCTCCTGGAGCGCCAGAGGGGGATCCTGGGCTCGCGCTTCAGGACCAGGCTGGTCTTCACCTTCCTGGGTCTCTGCCTGGTCCCCTCGGTGCTGCTGTTCGCCGCGGCGGTCAGCATCATCGATCGATCCATCGAACGGTGGTTCTCCACCGACGTGGAGCGGATCAGCGAGGGGGCCCGAGGGCTGGTGGACGCGTTCTTCGGCGAGCACCGCAGGCGCGACGAGCGCTTCGCCGCGGACATCGCGGCCGAGCTGATGCAGAGGCGGCTGGTGTCCGGCGAGCGGCGGGAGCTGGTCGCCGCACTGGAGGGCGCCCTGCGATCGCGCCATCTGGACCTCGTGTCGGTCCACATCGAGGACGAGGAGCCGACCACCGTGGCCAACCCCCGCATCCCCATCAACGACCTCAAGCCGATCCCTCGGCCCGTGCTGGAGCGGAGCCTGGAAGGGGCCTCCTTCTCCTGGCAGGACCCCCTCGGCTCCGGGCAGATGGTGCGATCGGGCGCACCGCTGTTCGCCGCCGACCGCCACGAGGTGATCGGCTGCGTGGTGGCCGGCTCGTTCGTCCCCAAGGATCCGTCCCTGCTGGCCGCGGAGGTGGCGCAGGGGGTGGCCAACTACAGGCAGCTCCGGCTGCAGAAGGGGAACATCAAGCGAGTGTACGTCCTGGGGTTCCTGCTGGTCACGCTCCTCATCCTGTTCTCCGCCACCTGGGTGGGCCTCTACCTGGCGCGCGGGATCACCGTGCCCATCCAGATGCTGGCCGAGGGCACCAAGGAGGTCTCCACCGGCAACCTCGACTACCAGGTCGAGCTCGAGTCGGGAGACGAGCTGGGGATCCTGGTCGGTTCGTTCAACAGCATGACCCGGGAGCTGAAGGCGAGCCGCCAGGCGGCGGAGCGGTCCAACGCCGACCTGCACGAGATCAACCTCAAGCTCGAGGAGCGGCGGCGGTACATCGAGGCCGTCCTGGAGAGCATCCCCACCGGCGTCCTCTCGCTCGACGCGGGCGGGCGCGCCACCACCCTGAACCGGGCGGCCCGCAGGATCCTGCGGCTGGACCCGGCGCGCGACGTGCGGGGGCTCCATCACGCCGAGCTTCTGGGCAGGGAGAGCCTGGCCGAGCTGTCGGCGATGGTGCCGCGGCTCCTGGGAGGGGCGGGATCGGGGCTGACCCGCGAGTTCCACCTGGCCATCGGCGGCGCTCCCGTCTCGCTGTCGGTGACCTTCGCGCCGCTGGCAGGAGGCCAGGGTGAGAACCTGGGACTGCTCGTGGTCATGGAGGACATCACCTCGCTCATCAAGGCGCAGAAAGTCGCCGCGTGGCGCGAGGTGGCGCGGCGCATCGCCCACGAGATCAAGAACCCGCTCACCCCGATCCAGCTCTCGGCCCAGCGGATGCTGAAGAAGCGGCGCGACGGCGCCACCGATCTCCCGCAGGCCGTGGAGGAGGGGGCCAGCACCATCGTGAACGAGGTGACCACCCTCAAGTCGCTGGTGGACGAGTTCTCGGGTTTCGCCCGCATGCCCGCCGCCAATCCCACGCAGTCCGACCTGCACGAGATCATCGAGTCGGCGGTAGGGCTCTACCAGGGGACGCACCAGGACGTCTCCTTCGGCCGGGACTACGATCGGGAGCTCCCCTCGGCGCGTCTGGACCCCGAGCAGATGAAGAGGGTCTTCGTGAACCTCATCGACAACGCCCTGGAGGCGATGGGCCGGCGCGGCGAGATCGTGATCGGCACCCGCTACCTGGCGCCCCTTCAGATGATGCGAGTGGAAGTGGCCGACGACGGACCGGGGATCGCGCCCGAGGACAAGGACAAGCTGTTCCTCCCGTACTTTTCCACCAAGAAGCGCGGCACCGGCCTCGGTCTGGCCATCGTGAACCGCATCATCTCCGACCATCACGGGTACATCCGGGTCGAGGACAACCGGCCCCGCGGCACCCGCTTCATCATCGAGCTGCCGGCGGCCTGAGCGCCCGGCGGACGCCGCCGGCGCGCGCCCCGGCCGCCGGGCCCGTGGGGTAAGATCCCCGCCCGGAGGAGACGATGGCCAACGGGAGGATCCTGCTGATCGACGACGAGGCGGGGATCCGCTCGTCGCTCACCCAGGTGCTGTCCGACGAGGGCTACGAGGTGGAGGCGGTGGCCTCGGGGGAGAAGGGACTGGAGAGGCTGCGCGAGTCGTCGTTCCACCTGGTGTTCCTCGACGTTTGGCTCCCTCGCAAGGACGGCATGGAGGTGCTCCAGGAGCTGCGCGCCGCGGGCAACGACGTCCCGGTGGTGATGATCTCGGGGCACGCCAGCATCGACACGGCGGTCAAGGCCACCAAGCTCGGCGCCTTCGACTTCATCGAGAAGCCGCTCACCATCGAGAAGGTCTCGGTGGCGGTGCGCAACGCCCTGCGCCAGCGGCGCCTCGAGCAGCGCAACCGCCTCCTCCAGGATGCCCTGCTGCAGCGGGCGCCGCGGCAGCTCATCGGGGAGTCGCCGGCCATCGTCCGGCTGCGCGAGCAGATCCGCACCGCGGCCCCCAGCAACGGACGGGTGCTCATCTTCGGAGAGAACGGCACGGGCAAGGAGGTCGTGGCCCGCCTGCTGCACGCCTCAAGCCTGAGGGCCGACGAGCCGTTCGTGGAGATGAACTGCGCCGCCATCCCCGAGGAGTTGATCGAAAGCGAGCTGTTCGGCCACGTCAAGGGGTCGTTCACCGGAGCGCTGGAGAACAAGAAAGGGAAGTTCGAGCTGGCCGACCAGGGCACCCTCTTCCTGGACGAGATCGGCGACATGAGCCTCAAGACGCAGTCCAAGGTGCTGAGGGCGCTTCAGGAGCAGACGTTCGAGCCGGTGGGGGGAGCCGCTTCGGTCCAGGTGGACGTCCGCGTGCTGGCGGCCACCAACAAGGACCTCACCGAGGCGATCCGGCGAGGGGAGTTCCGCGAGGACCTCTATTTCCGCCTCAACGTGGTGCCGCTGACCGTCCCCCCGCTGCGGGAGCGGAAGGAGGACATCCCCTCGCTGGCCAGGCACTTCATCGAGGAGTTGTCCGCCGAGTACGGCAAGCCCGCCCCCCGCCTGACCGACGGGGCGCTGGAGGCGCTCATGGCCTACCCCTGGCCGGGCAACGTCAGGGAGCTGCGCAACACCATCGAGCGGCTGGTGATCATGGTCCCCGGGGACCGGATCCAGCGCTCCGACCTCCCCCCCGAGCTGTCGGGAGACGGTAAGGCGGCCCACGCCGGCGGTCCCGGACCGCTCTCGCGGGAGCTTCAGGCGCTGCTTGACTGCGCGGCCAGCCCCAGCCTCAAGGAGGGCCGCCAGCGCTTCGAGAGGCTCTTCATCGCGAAAAAGCTGGCGGAGTGCGGGTTCAACGTCAGCCGGACGGCCGAGGCCCTCGGGGTCGAGCGCTCCCACCTGCACCGCAAGCTCAAGGCCCACGGCCTGGGGCCGGAAAGGGGCGAAAGCTCCTGATCCGGCGGGGCCGCCTTGATCCGGCCCTTCCGATCCCTATATTCGCCCGGTCGGTCTCCATGGCCGCCGGGCCCTGCCGTCCCTAGACGCGCGGACGAGATCCCTCCCGGCGGACCCGGACCCTCGCCTGGAAGGTGGCCGTGCTGAGTCCCAAGGACCTCAAGGACATGTTCGCCGAGGGATCGGTGGAGCGGATCCTGGGCAAGGCCCAGAAGCTCTCCGGCAAGGGACGACACGACCAGGCGGCCCAGGTGATCAAGGAGGCGATCGGGAGGCTGGGGGACGATCCCGATCTGAGGACGGAGCTGGCCACGCTCTGCCTGGCCCAGGGCAGGCCCCGCGAGGCGGCCGAATCGCTCAGGGCGCTCCTGAAGGCATCCGCCGCCCACGTCCCGCGCGTGGAGGAGTACGTCGGGTGGGCGCGCACCCAGTTCTCGGACATCGAAGCGCTGTGGGAGCCTCTGGCGGAGGGGCACGTCGCCCGGCGGAACCTGGCCGCCGCCTTCGACTGCCTGGAGAGGATCGGCAGAAAGACGCTGGAGGCCGCCCTCGAGGCCAGGCTGGCCAACCTGAACCGGTTCCTGGAGAAGGGCGCTGCTGTTCCGCGCTCGGCCGCTCCCACCCTCTACGTCGCCGCGCTGGGCTACGAGGCGACGGGGGACTGGCAGAAGGCGCTGGACTGCTACAGGAAGATCCTGACCGCCGTCCCCGGCGATTTCCCCGGAGTGGACGAGCGGCTCAGGGGTCTGGTCGGCCGCCACTACAAGACCACCGCGCTGCGGCTGCAGTACGCCGAGCTCCTGCAGTCCCTGGGACACCAGGGCCGGGCGCGGGAGGAGCAGATGAAGGCCCTGGAGGTGGATCCGCGGTGCGCCGACAGGGTGGGGCGCTCACTGTCCGAGCAGCTGGCCGCAGCCCCCGACGAGCCCGAGCTCCTGTGGGCCTCCGTGCAGGTCGATCTGGCGGGCGGCCGGGTGGCCGAGGCGCTGGCGACCTGCGGGCGTCTGGTGGACGCCGGCCTGCGCATCCCCGAGATCGAGAAGATCCTCGAAGAGATGTCGGCGGCGGGGAAGGACTCGGCCGACACGCTGTTCCTGCTGTCCAGGGTGGCCTCGGCCCAGGGAAAGGCCTCCCGCGCAGTCGCCGCCGTCGTCTCGGCCATGGGACACGAGGACGCGGGAGAGAGGACTCTCGACGCCATCGAGCGGCTGGTCGCCGCCTTCCCCTCCGAGCCGCGCCCCTATCAGATCCTGGCCGATCTCCATCTGCGCCGCG
This sequence comes from Candidatus Polarisedimenticolia bacterium, assembly GCA_035281445.1. GTDB lineage: Bacteria > Acidobacteriota > Polarisedimenticolia > JACPZX01 > DASXTC01 > DATEEA01. Next base: position 1,703 of record DATEEA010000171.1, on the reverse strand, counting down.
GCCGGACCTCCGACTGCCTGGCGACGTACCGGCGGCTCCGAGCCGTCGATCCCTCGTCGAGCACGGCGATCGTCTCGCGGCTGGAGGCGGTCCTGGTGACCGACCCAGGCAACATGGAGGCGCAGGCGCTCCTGGAGGAGGTCTGCATCGCTTCCGGCGATCCGCGCAGCGCCGTGCCGTTCCTGCGCCGGCGGCTGCGGGGAGGACGGGAGGCCGCCGTGGAGGTGATGTCCCTGCTGAGGCCCATGCTCGCCGCCGCCCCGGCCGACGACGGCCTGAAGCTGGCCGCCGCGGAGGCGGCCCTGGCGGGAGGAGATCCGGAGGCGTCCTGGGGCTTCCTCCAGGATCTGATCAAGCCCGAAGCGCAGCCCGATCCGGGGCTGCTGCACATGCTCGTGCTCTGCGCTGGCTCGTCGGCCCAGAGACTGCGGGACGTCGAATCGTTCGTGCTGTCGCGGGCGCCGGGCTGGGCGGCCTCCCCGGACCTGACCTTCGCCCTGGCCGAGGGGGCCGGCCGGGCCGGGCTGCTGCGTGAGGCGGTGAGGGGGTTCAAGGCCGCCGCGGCGGCGGCCCCCGAGACCGCCCCCGTCTGCCGCGACGCCATGAGAGCGCTGGGCCGCACGGCCGCCGCCGCGGACCCCGGCGAGCGAGCCGCGGTCGCCGAGGCGCTGGTCGACTCGGGGGACCTGGGGGCCGCGCTGGAGATCCTCCGCGGCGTCGTCTCCATGCCGCCGGCCGCGGGATCGACGCTGGCGGCACGCCTGTCGGAGGCGCTGCGCAAGGACCCGCGCAACCTCGACCTGGCCGGCTGCCTGGCCCAGGTCTGCCTGGCCGGCGGCCAGGTGCAGCGGGCGCTGGAGATCGCCCGCGCGGGCCTGGCCGGGCGCGAGGACGCCGCCTCCGCTCCGCTGGCCCTCACCTACGGGGACGCCCTGTGCAAGGCGGGCAAGCAGGCCGAGGCGGTGCGGGCCTACGCCGCCGCGGTGACCCGCGAGGGGGCGCTGGCCGGGGCGGCGATGGAGCGGCTGCGCGCCGTCCTGGCGGCGGATCCGGGCCTGGAGAGCGCGCGGATGGCGCTGGGCAAGCTGCTGATCAACGACGGGAAGCTGGAGGAGGGGGTGGGCGAGCTCATGGCGGCGTGGTCGATCCGCGCCGACCGGGGCGAGGCGGTCCTCAAGGACCTGGATCGGATCGCCCGCCGGCACGCCGGACACCCGGTCCTGGACCTGGCCCGCGCGCGCCTCCTGACGGCCTCGGGTCAGGGCGAAGCGGCGGCGGAGGTGCTGGGAGGCCCGCTGGCCGAAGACCACGATCGTCTCGATGAGGTCCTTCCGCTTCTCGAGGAGATCGCCGCGCGGCATCCCAGGACGGCCAAGGCTCACTTCGAGCTCGCCCGCGCCTGCCTGAGGAAGGGCTGGCTGCCCCGCTCCTGCGCGGCGCTGGCGCTGGCGCATCGCCTGGATCCCTCCATGGGAGGATCGGTGCGGCTGCTGCTGTCGCGGATGACGGAAGCTTACCCCGAGGATCCCGGGCCCCGGCTCTGCCGCGCCGCGCTGGACGAGTCGGACGGCAAGCTCCTGCCGGCGGCGGAGGCCTACCTGGAAGCGACCGCCCTGGGAGGGGAAGGGATGCGTGAGGGGCTGACCGGGCTCCGCCGGCTCTGCGGGCGCGACGGCGCCCCTGCCCGCGCGCACCTGCTGAGG
>DATEEA010000170.1:0-8607 GCA_035281445.1 Candidatus Polarisedimenticolia bacterium | reverse complement strand
CGGTCCCGCGCGCGCCGCGAGGCGCCACGCGCATCGGATCCCGGCGCGTGTCGTTCGACGGGCTGGACGAGCTCCCGGACGCGGTGGACGAGCTGGCGGCGGACCTCGACGCCCAGTGGCGCGCGGCGGGGGTCGTCCCTCCGCAGACCGCGCCGCCTCTGCGGGTCGCCGCCGCGCTGTCGTCCTCGCGCCAGGCCGTGGCCGGCTACCTGCAGGCGCTGGAGGCGCTGCGCGCGGGGGACGCTCCGGGCGCCCGCCGGGGGCTGGACGCCGCGCTGAACGAAGACCGGGCCTTCGCCCTGGCCGCGCTGCAGAAGGCGTTCCTCGACCTGACCGAGGGGACCGTGCCGGCCCCCTGCTCCGCCACCAGGGCGCCGCTGCTGGACCGGGCCTGCGAGGGGATCCGGCGTCTGGCCGAAGGGGACGCCGCGCGCGCCCTCCAGTCGGGCGAGCGGCTCGCGCAGGAGCAGCCGCACGCGGCGTGGGGCGCCATCGTGCGCGGACTGGCGCTGGTGCGGCTCGGACGGCGGGCGGAGGCCCTGCCCGACTGGCGGCGGGCCGCGGCGCTCGATCTCCTCGACCCTCGGCCGCAGCTCTGGCTGGGCCGGTCGCTCATGGCGACGGGCGACTTCGCCGGGGCGGCCGCTGCGCTCGCAGCGGCGCGGCGGGGCATCCCTTCGCTGCTTCGCGCGCACGTCCTTCACGCCGAGGCCCTGGCGCGGCAGCGCGACACCGCGGGCGCCGCCGCGGTGCTGAACGATCTCCGCGCCAGGATGGAGGCCGCCGGGAGCATCCCGCCCTCCGACAGCCTCAACCCCTACCTCATGCTGGGGGCGGTGCAGCTCATGGAGGGGAAGTTCCAGGGGGCGCTGGCCGCCTTCGAGGACGCCGTGAAGCGGCTGGCCGCGGCCGGAGCGCCGATCGACGCGACACGGACCCTGTACGTGACCATCGCCGAGATGCGCCGCGATCTCGTCGTGTCGCGCGATCCGCTCCTTAGAGAGCGTCAGCTCGAGGAGGCGGAGCAGGCGCTCGCCGATCTCGAACGGGCCCTTCCGCCCCGGGAGCGCGAGGCCGCCCCCTGGGTGGCCCAGAGACTGAAAGGCCTGATCTGGCTGAGGCGCAACATGCCCGTGGAGGCCTGGAAGGTGGTCGAGGACCTGCGATCCCACGCCGGCAAGCCCGGGTACACCGGCTACGAGGACGCCTACCTGAGCGCGGCCATCATGCTGAAGGAGGGAGACGCCGAGGGCGCGCTGGCGCAGTTCCAGCGCGTGGTCCAGGCGCGAGGAAAGATGGTGGACGTCATGGATCTCGCCCAAGTGCAGTTCAGGATGAACCTGCGCGAGCCGGCCAGGGCCAACCTGGCGGAGTTCGAGGAGCGGCTGTCGCGCTACGACCCGGGACCAGAAGAGGAAGGGGAGATGGTCCTCACCAACCCGCACCTTTCGTTGCTGGTGCCGATCTATCATTTCACGCGGGGACAGTTCTCCTACACCGTAGGGGACGCGGCCGATTCCAGGCGTCACTACGGGAGGATGCTGTCGTATTTCCGCGAGCCCGACGAGCAGTTCATGGCCTTCGTGAAGGAGGCGACGGGGCGCGGTGCGCAGCCGGAATGAGGCGAGGGACATGGAGAGGCGGCCGACCATCACCCGATCAGGTGCGCCCGGCCGCCTCGCCACCGGAGCCTCCGGCCCGGCACGAAATCCGGAGGCTCCATCCTCTCGTTTTCGCCCGGTTAGACACGCACCGATCGGAAAAGGTTGACCCTCGATGACGACCCCGGTGACACGGCGAGATTTTCTCCGCAGCGGCGCCGCCGCGGCGGCGGGTGCCTCCCTGGCGCCGGCGGCCTTCCCTTCGGTGCAGCCCGGCGAGCGGCCGGCGCCGCCGGAGGCCGCCGCGCCGCCGCTGCCGCCCCCGCCGCCGCGCGCGCAGTACGAGGACCGCATCGCCCGCGTGCAGGAGCTGCTGCGCGCGGCCAAGGTGGAGGCGCTGCTGGAGGTGCCCGGACCGGGGATGCTCTATCTCACCGGCCTGGCGCTGGAGAGAAGCGATCGGCTCGTCGGCGTGGTGGTGCCGGCGTCGGGCCCCATCTCCCTGTACTGTCCGCTGGCCGATCAGGCGCTGGCGGCGGAAGGGCCTTTGCCCATCGAGGATGTCCGGCTGTGGGAGGAGCGCGACGATCCGATCGCGCTGCTGTCCAAGCACATCAGGAAGCTCGACGTGTCCAGGCTGGCGATCGGCTCGCGCTGCTGGTACGACGAGTTCGCGTCCATCCACGGCGAGATGCCCAAGGTGACCCTGGTCACCACGTCGGCGTTCGTGGGCGCCCTGCGCGAGCGCAAGTCTCCCGAGGAGATGGCGCTGGTGGCGGCGGCCGCCTCGATCGCGGAGCAGGCGGCGGAGACGGCGCTGGCCGGCGCCCGCGAGGGGATGCGGGAGGCGGATCTGGCCGAGGCGGCCGAGGACCGCGTCCGGTCGGCGGGGGCGGCGGCCGTGGTGGCGGCTCAGTCCGGCCCGAACACCGCGGTGCCGCGCCGCCCGGCGGGCGAGCGGCGGCTGGCGGCGGGCGACGTGGTCGTGGTGATCGTCTCGGCGCAGGTGCGCGGCTACTGGGCCGAGGTGGCTCGCACCGGCGTGCTGGGACGGCCCACCGGGCGGATGAAGCTGATCCACGAGACGCTGCGGACGGCGCAGGACTTGGCGCTGGAGCGCGCCCGCCCGGGAGCGATCGCCTCCAGCGTGGACCAGATCGCGCGCGCTGCGGTGGGAGGCCGCGGCTTCGCCAAGTTCTACCTTCACAGCCTGGGGCGGGGCCTGGGCCTGGAGCGGATCGAGCTTCCTCACCTGTCGCCGGGGTATCTCGGCGCGCTGGGGTCCGGAGCGCCGATCACCCTCGCCCCCGGCGTCTACACCCCCGGCGAGTACGGCATCCGCATCGGCGACGTCATGGAGCTCACGCCCGATGGGTCCCGCCTGCTGACCACGCCCCCCGCCGAGCTGACCTCGATCTAGCGGCAGCGGGGCGGGTCAGGCGGAGGGGGACCCGATGGACAGCGCCACCCGGCGCCATGCGGCCATCTTCTCGTCCTCGCTCCCCAGCGTCTTCCCCGAGACGGCCCGCCGGTACATCTTCTTGAGATAGTTCAGCGGCTCGAAGAAGCGGCGCATCGCGCCGAACCAGCGCAGGGCCTCCGGGCCGGCGACCTCGAAGTAGGCCTCCTGGAAGCTCGAGGCGAGCGCCTCGTCCTTGCGCCCGAAATGGTACAGGGCGTTCACCAGCTCCTCGGCGAACGGCTCGTAGGCCACCCGGTGCAGATCCACCGCCACGATCTCGCCCTGCGGGCCGACCACGAAGTTGCGCCTGTTGGCGTCGTTGTGCACCAGACTGTAGGTCTCGATGCCGCACAGCGTGTCGCGCCACGATTCGAAGCGCGCGCCGGCGGCCCGGGCTTCCTCCGGGTCGATCCATCCGTGTCTCTCCAGCGCGCGGCACATCCTGCGCACCCCCAGCAGGGTGTGGGATGGAAAGGGCCGGAACCTGCTCCCTTCGGGCCGGCCCCAGCGGGGGCGGGTGACGGCGTGGAACCGCGCCAGCAGCCTGGCCACGTCCAGCGCCGCCGTCCGGGCAGGCTCCGGCTCGGGCAGGTCGGCGTGGGTGGTCCCTTCGATCCAGGTCTCCACGGTGATGAAGGGGCGGGTGGAGGAGGCGCCGACCAGCCGGGCGGGGACGGAGAGGTCGTGGGCCACCAGGCGGGGGGCGGGCAGCCCCAGGGCGTCGAGGTGGCGCAGCGCCTCCGCGTTCTTGACCGCCTGGCGCCGCCGCGGGAAGGCGCGCAGCAGCAGGGGCGGCATCCCTTCGATCCGGATCAAGGTGGGCGCGGTGCGGGTCCCGGGGCCCGCGGGGTGCAGCTCGAACGGCCTCCCCTTGATCCCCATCAACGGAAGGAGACTGGATTCGACGTACTCCCTGAGGGATCCGTCGTTCAACCGATCACCGGCGGGCGGGGAGAGCCGGGCGCGGGCGGGCATTCCGGCGGGTCATTGCGTTATAATCAGCCGCCCTGCTCATCGCTCGATCACCCATCGCCCGAGACTGACAAGCCCTTGAAGATCCTGCACACGGACTTTCATCGAGGTTGGGGAGGCCAGGCCTCGCGTGTGCTGATGCTCTCCGAGGAGCTGGCAAGCCGAGGGCACGAGGTTACCATCGCCGCTCCCACCGGGCAACTCTCCGAGCGGGCGCGCGCGGCAGGGCGGCGCCTGCCGGGTCTGCGGGTGGACGACGGCTTCCGCTTCCGGCCCCCTTCGCGCGCCGTCTCCTTCGCGCGCGACACGGCGCGCATGATCCGGCTGCTGCGCGGCGGGCGCTTCGACGTCGTGGACGTGCACGGGTCGCAGGACACCTGGGTCACCGTCGCGGCCAGGCTTCGCCTCCGCAGGCCGGGCTGTCTGGTGCTGACCCGGCACAACACCAAGCGGGTGCGCACGGGCTGGCCCAACCGGCTGCTCTACGGCCGGCTCATCGATCATCTCATCGTGGTGGACGCCAGCGTGAAGGCTCTCTACCAGGCTTACTTCGACGACGGCACCCTCGATCCGGCGGCGGTGGCGGTGGTCCCCTCCGCCTACCGCGCGGAGATCTTCCATCCCGGCGTGGACGGCGCCGGCGTCCGCCGGGAGCTGCAAGTCCCCGAAGGGGCGTGGGTCCTCGGGGTGGCCGGGAGGCTGGTCCCCGACAAAGGGCACATCCACCTGATGCGCGCGGCGGCGGCGCTGCGCGCCCGGGGGCGGCGGGTGCTGCTGGTGTTCGCGGGGATGGGGCCCGGGGAGGAGGACCTCAGGCGTCAGGCGGCGTCGCTCGGACTGGCAGGCGACGTGCGGTTCCTCGGCTTCCGCTCCGACGTGGCCCAGGTGATGGCCGCCCTCGACGTGTCGGTCCTCCCCTCGGTGGGGTGCGACGCCTCCTCGGCCACCATCAAGGAGGCGATGGCCGTCGGCGTGCCGGTGGTCGCCTCGGACATCGGCGGGGCGCGCTTCCTGATCGACGACGGCCGCACGGGGCTGGTGGTCCCGCCGGGCGACGAGCCGGCCCTGGCCTCGGCCGTGGAGCGGCTGATGACCGGCCCGGGCCGGGCCCGGGCCATGGCCGCGGCCGCGCAGGACGAGGTGGCCCGGCGCTTCTCCGTCTCCCGGCTGGCCGACGAGACGCTGGCCGCCTATCAGGCGGCGCTGGAAGGCAGAGGGGCGGCCCGGCGCGCGGCGGCGGGCCGGGCGGCGGCGGTGCGGCGCGAAGGGAGGCCGGCGTGAAGCTGTACCGGAGGATGCTCACCTACCTGTGGCCCTACAAGTGGCGCGTGGCGCAGGTGCTGGTGCTGTCGATCCTCACCGCCGTCCTGTCGGTCGGGTCGCTGGGGGCGATGAAGCCGCTGTTCGACACCCTCTTCGCCAGCGAGACGGCCGACCTGAAGCTCGGGCTCCAGGTGCTCGACGAGCACGGGCACGTGGTGGAGGGTCTGCGCGTCCGGCCGCAGATGCCGGAGGGGTGGCGCGGCCGCATGGGACGGGACTGGACTCTCTTCGAGGACGACACCGTCGTCCTGGAAGGGTTCCGCAAGGAGGGGCAGCTCGCCATCCCGGTCATCCTCAGGAACCGAACGGACGTGGTCTTCGAGGGGATACGTCTCGAGGCCGACGCCATGGGGAAGGACTGGAAGGCCTCGGTGGCCATGCCGGAGGGGGTGGAATCGTTCCGCCTGATGCCGGGCCAGGAGGCGGTGGCCACGGTGATGGTCAGGCCCGACCGCGGGCACCACCTCTTCAGCGGACCGTTCTGGAAGCGAGGACGTCCCAGGCAGGTGGCCGCCTGGCTGGAGGACAAGGTCTTCGCCAACAAGTACAAGGCGCTGTTCATCATCTCGGCGCTCATCCTGATCACCACGCTGCTCAAGAGCGTCTGCTTCTACAGCAAGGCCTACTGGTCGAACTGGCTGTCCAAGAAGAGCATGACCGATCTGCGCCAGCAGCTCTTCGACTGCCTCATCTCCCAGTCGGTGAACTACTTCGATCGCCGCAAGTCGGGGGTGATCATCAGCAAGTTCACCAATTCCCTCACCCAGATGCAGAAGGGGATGACCGCCATCCTGTCGGAGATCATCACCGAGCCGCTGCTGGTGATCGGCGCCCTGACCCTGGCCTTCTCCATCAACTTCGAGCTGGCCTCCATCGGCATGCTGATCTTCCCGCTGAACTGGCTGGTCATCCTGGTCACCGGCAAGCTGATCCGCCGCTCCACGGACCGGTCGCTGCGCCAGCGCGCGAACATGGTGCAGATGCTCCAGAGGAGCATCGACGGCATCCGCGTGGTCAAGGCCTTCGTCATGGAAGACCACGCCCGCGAGGGCTTCGCCTCGGCCAACGATCAGGCCTTCCACTACGACATGCGCGGGGCCAGGGCCAAGTCCATGCTGCAGCCGGTGGTGGAGATCTTCTCCGCCGGGTTCGTCATCGTCTTCCTGCTGCTGGGCGGTGTCTCCGTGCTGCGCGGGGAGATGACGCCCGGTGACTTCATCACCTTCTATGCGGGGATGGTGGCCTGCTACAGCCCCATCAAGAAGGTCAACAACGCCATCACCGAGATCCAGGAAAGCGTGGTGGGGGCGGCCGACGTCTTCTCCGAGATCGACCGCGTGCCGGAGCTCCAGGAGGCGGCGGGGGCGGTCGATCTGCCGCCGCTGTCGGAGTGCCTCGAGCTGCGCGGGGTGTCGTTCCACTACGACAAGCCGGCGCCGGTGCTGCGCGACGTCAGCCTGCGGATCGAGAAGGGACAGTTCGTGGCGCTGGTCGGCCCGTCGGGAGCCGGCAAGTCCACCCTGGTGAACCTGGTGCCGCGCTTCTACGACGTGCGCGAGGGCTCGATCACCATCGACGGCAAGGACATCCGCGAGGTGACCCTGCGCTCGCTGCGCCAGCAGATCGGCTTCGTGACGCAGGAGCCGATCCTCTTCCATGACACCATCGCCGGCAACATCGCGTTCGGGGAGCGGGAGGTCACGCCGGAGAAGATCGAGGAGGCGGCCCGCACGGCCCACGCTCACGAGTTCATCCAGGAGCTCCCCGGCGGATACCAGACCATCGTCGGCGATCGCGGGGTCATGCTGTCGGGCGGGCAGCGCCAGCGCATCGCCCTGGCCCGCGCCATCATCCGCAACCCCGCCATCCTGCTGCTGGACGAGGCCACCTCCTCGCTGGACACGGAGAGCGAGCGCCTGATCCAGGACGCCATGGACCGCTTCGTGCGAGGCCGCACCACCATCGTGATCGCCCACCGCCTCTCGACCATCCTGCACGCGGACTGCATCGTGGTGATGGATCAGGGGCGGATCGTGGAGACCGGAACCCACCAGGAGCTGCTGGCCCGCGGGGGGCTCTACCGCCGTCTCTACGAGATGCAGTTCCGCGACGAGGGGGAGTCCAGCGGGATCGCGGGCGCCCGCCGCCAGCCGGCATGATCGCGCACCGCTTCTCGCTGCATGGTCTTCCCGTGGTGCTGGAGACCGCGGATCCATCGCTGGCCTCCTTCGTCCAGGCCCACTTCGAGGCGGAAGAAGGTGCCGACCCGGACGCCGCGATCCGCGTGGACCTGTCGTGGAGGTGGGGTCCGGCCGGCGGGCTGGAGTCCTTGGCGCGGGGCCCGGCCGGACAGCCCGCGGAGCGGGCCGGGCGCGGCCTCTTCCTCTGGCGCGAGCCGGGCGGCGGCGCGGCGCGCGCCCGGTGGACCCGCGTGCCGGGGTTCCCCGAGCTGACCATGAGTTTCGAGCTGAGCGGCCACCTTCCTCCGCGGCTGCGGGTCGGCGCGGCGTGCGCCTACGAGCCGCGCGGCCTGGGCCGCAGGCTGGAGTACCTGCGGCCCGGCCGGGCCGATCGCAAGAGGAACAGGCTCTTCTTCAAGCTCATGTACCACGCGGTCTACTATCCGATCGCCTGGTACCTCCGGCGGACCAGGGGATGGGGCTGGCTCCACGCCTCGGCGGTGACCCTGCCCGGCGGCGCGGCGGTGCTGCTGGCGGGTATGGGCGGAGTGGGGAAATCCACGCTCGGCCTGACCCTGCTGTCGCGCCCCGGCGCGCGGCTGCTGTCGGACAACCTTCTGTTCCACGACGAGCAGAGGATCTACGCCTGCCCCGAGCCGGTGCGCCTCGACGCTTCGGCGCTGGCCGGGGTCGCGGCGTCGGGGGTGGAGCCGGAGAGGACGTCGCTGCCGCTGGCAGCGCACCCCAAGCCCACCTACGCCGTCCCCAGGGGGAGCCGCGCGGCGGCGGCGGCCCCGGGGGCCGTCTTCTTCCTGCGGGTGGCCCCCGACCCGGGCATGGAGGACCTGCCGGCGGCCGAGGCGGCGCGGCTGATGGCCGCCGGCAACGACCTGGCCAGGGAGATCGAGGATTTCCGGCCTTGCGCCGCGCTTCTGGAGATCCTGTCCGCCCGCCGGGGCGGGCCGGAGCCCGCCCCTCCCGCCTCCCTGGAGCGCCTGCTGGGGCAGGCTCGCTGCGTGCTGTTCCGCATCGGAGCGGACGAGAGCGTCCCGGCCACGGCGGCGCGCCT
>DATEEA010000169.1:0-8348 GCA_035281445.1 Candidatus Polarisedimenticolia bacterium | reverse complement strand
CGGGGGGGGAATGGCCGCTCCGCGCGGCGCGGACCGGGCGCGGGCGGCGCTGGTGACCGGGTTCTGCTGCGCCGCGGGGGCCCTGGCCCTGGTCCCCGCCGGAGGGGTCCTGGGAGGGGACAGCCTGGACATGCTGTCGCGCGCCTTCGAGGGCTCGCGCAGCGGGCTGGCGCCCATCGCCGCCCTGCTGGGCGAGGAGCGCGGCCTCGGCCCGCTGACGCGCTCGGTGCTGAGCGTGTACGAGGGGCTGCTGTTCGGCGCCGGCCTCGCCTTCGGCCTGACCCGCAGGCCGCGCTGACCTCACCGCCATCTCATCTTCTTCTCACCGCCCCCTCAGGCACTCTCTTCTCCGGCGTCCCATCCTTCCGATCGGAGGCGCGCCCCTGGAGCCGCCCGCGCAACCAGGGCGACGCCGCCGACAACCCGCGTCGCCGTGGAAGCGGTCACGGCGGCGCCGAACCTGGGAGGTGCCACGACGTGAGCGCATGGTCCGAAGCCGATGGTCCCGGCGGATGCCTGGCCACGGCCGGCGGCATGGATTCCCGGCTGCGGGACCCGGAGCCACCGGAGAGAGGCCGGGACCGGTTCCATGTCGCCATCACCATGGACGGCAACGGCCGCTGGGCCCTTCAGCGTGGCAGACCCAGGCAGGAGGGCCATGCGGCCGGAGCCGCGGCGGTCCGGCGGACGGTGGAGTTCGCGCCGGCGCTGGGCGTCACCACCCTCACCCTCTACGCTTTTTCCTCGGACAACTGGCGCCGGCCGCGGGTGGAAGTGGACAACCTGATGCATCTGTTCCAGCAGTATCTGGACTCCGAGTGCGTCCTCCTGGCGGACCGTGGCGTGCGCTTGAGCGTCATAGGGCGCCGGGACCGGCTCTCCGGCCCCCTTGGACGCAGCATCGCGCACGTCGAGGAGCGCACGCTCGCCGGGACCGCCCTCCACCTGCGGATTGCCATCGACTATTCGTCCCGCGACGCGCTGTCGGCCGCGGCCGGCCTCCTCGCCAGCGGCACGGCGCCCAGCCGCCAGGCCTTCGAGCGATCCCTGTGTGAAGCCATCCACGCGCCGGCGGGCACGCGCGACGTGGACCTGCTCATCCGCACCGGCGGTGAGCAGCGGCTGAGCGACTTCCTGCTGTGGGAGTCCGCCTACGCCGAGCTCTACTTCACCGGCGTGCTGTGGCCGGACTTCGGCGGATCGGATCTCGCTTCCGCCGTCGAGGCCTTCGCCGGCCGTGATCGGCGATTCGGAGGGGTGCACAGGACCGCGCCATGAGCCGATCGTCTCCCTCCAGGCCGGCGGGACGCGGGGGCCTGGGGCTCACTCCTTGCGGGCCGGCTCGGGGCGGGGGGCGCGCCGGGCCCGCAGATACTCCACCACGGCGGGCAGGAGGGACAGCACCACGATGGCCACGATGACCAGGGAAAAGTTCTTCTTGACGATCTCCCGGCTGCCGAACCAGTACCCGGCCAGGACGAAGGACACGACCCACACGATCCCGCCGATGACGTTGTAGGCCAGGAAGCGCGAGTAGGTCATGCTGCCCACTCCGGCCACGAAGGGGGCGAAGGTCCTCACGATGGGAACGAAGCGGGCGATGACGATCGTCTTGCCGCCGTACGTCTCGAAGAACCGATGGGTGCGGTCGAGGTGCTCCTTCCTGAACCAGCGCGAGTGCCCCTGGGTGAAGACCCTCGGTCCTATTCGATGGCCGATCTGGTAGTTGACCGTGTCTCCCAGGATCGCGGCGGCGGTCAGCAGAACGATGAGCAGCCGGACATCGAAGGCGCCCGTGCCGGCCAGGGCTCCGGCGGCGAACAGCAGCGAGTCGCCGGGCAGGAACGGTGTCACCACCAGGCCGGTCTCGCAGAAGACGATGAGAAAGAGGATCACGTAGGTCCAGGCGCCGTACTGAGACACCAGCTCCGTCAGGTGGCGGTCGAGGTGCAGGAAGAGGTCGATCGCCCAGCGGATCCAGTCCATCGATCAGTCGTCCGCGAGGCGGCTGAGGGTCGGGCGGCGCGGCGCGGCGGTCGGCATGGCGGGGGATCATAGCAGCCGGCGGATCCCCTGTCCCGGATCCCGCGGCTTTACCCCGGCACCGGGAACGCGGTACCCTCGTGGCTCAACCGGCATCCGTGGAGGGATCGATGGGCACGAGCGCGCGTGTGATCGTCATGATCGGCACCCGCAAGGGGGCCTTCCTGCTGAAGAGCGAGCCGGATCGGCGGCGCTGGCGCCTCGACGGCCCACACTTTCTGGGCTCGATCGTCCATCACATGGTGGCCGACCCTCGGGATCCACGATCCCTCCTGATGGCCGCCCGCACCGGACACCTGGGGCCCACGGTCTTCCGCTCGTCCGACGGCGGCTCGACCTGGAAGGAGGCGGCCCAGCCCCCGGCCTTCCCCAAGGAGGAAGGACCGGACGCTCCGGCCGTGGACCACGTCTTCTGGCTCACCCCCGGGCCGACGCCCCGCTCGTGGTACGCCGGGAGCTCGCCGCCGGGCCTGTTCCGCTCGGAGGACGGAGGGGACACCTGGACCCCCATCCAGGGCTTCAACCAGGGGCTCATCCCGCGCATCAAGGAGGCGATCGGTCCGGTGCCCGACGGCGCCATCGCCCACTCGGTCATCGTCGATCCGAGAAATCCTTCGCATCTCTACGTGGGGATCTCCTCGGGGGGCATCTTCGAGTCGCGCGACGCAGGCACCACGTGGACGGCGCTCAACAAGGGGGTGGCCGCGGACTTCATCCCCGGCCCGCCCCCCGAGTACGGCCACGATCCGCACAACGTGGCGCTGCACCCGATGCGCCCGGACCGTCTTTACCACCAGAACCACTGCGGCATCTATCGGCTCGACCGGCCCGGCGACACGTGGACCCGTGTCGGCGAGGCGATGCCGAAGGAGATCGGCGACATCGGCTTCCCCATCGTCCTGCACCCCCGGGATCCGGACACCGTTTGGGTCTTCCCCATGGACGGCACCACGGTCTGGCCGCGCACCAGCGTGGAGGGCCGCCCCGCCGCCTACCGCACCCGCGACGCCGGCCGGACCTGGGAGAGGCAGGACCGCGGGCTGCCGGCCGAGCAGGCGTGGTACACGGTCAAGCGGCAGGCGTTCGCCTGCGACGCGGGCGACCCGCTGGGTCTCTACTTCGGCACGACCAGCGGCGAGGTCTGGATGAGCGACGATGAGGGGGGGAGCTGGCGATCGATCGCCCTGCACCTGCCTCACATCTATTCGATCACCACCGCTCCCGCGCCATGACCGTGCTGGTGCCGCCTCCCCTGCATTCCTACACGGCCGGCGTGTCCCGCGTGGAGGCCGAGGGAAGGACGCTGGACGCCTTGCTCGACGATCTTGACCGTCGGCACCCCGGGATCCGCTTCCGCATCATCGACGAGCAGGGACGGGTGCGCCCGCACATCAAGCTCTTTGTCAACGCCCGTCTGGCCCCGGAAATAGCCCGGCCTGTCGCCCCCTCCGACGAGATCCAGATCGTCTGCGCGCTGAGCGGGGGATGAGTTCGTTCAGGCCTGCGCGGCCCCCGGGGGACGAGTGTGGGGCTCGCCTCCCGGGGGCAGGTCCGCGGACCCGCTGGTCTCACGGGCCTGCTCAGAGCGTAGGAAGGCCTTCCGGACCTGGCGATTCGTCAGCCCCCCTCTTTTTCCAGGAAGGGATCGCCCCCATCATGTGACGCCCCGGCGCAACCCTTGCACGCTGCCGGGCGTTGAAGAGGAGCCGGTGGCGCATCCCCGGGCTCACGGAAACCGTCGAGGAGGTCCCCCATGAGGAAAATCGGTCATGTCAGATACCTGATTCCCCTGCTCCTGATCCTGGTCGGGATGTCCGCGTCCCCAGCGGACACAACCCGGACCCTGCGCCGGGAGATGCCGCCGGGCGCCCGTTTCGCCGTGGAGAACCTGGCGGGGTCGATGCGGGTGACCGCCGGCTCCGGCAGCCAGGTGGTCGTCACGGCGACGGTCCACGCGGAGACCGAGGAGGCCGCCGGGCTGCTGAGCCTGGAGCAGGTCACCGGCAAGGAAGGAGTCCCCACCCTGCGGGTGGTCTATCCGACCTCACAACACACCCGGTACCGCTACCCGAAGCGCTCCGACGGCGGCTTCCTGTCCGGCCTGTTCGGCAGCTCCAGCACCACCACCGAGTACGCCGGCGATCGAGTGAAGATCAGCAGCAAGGAGGGGCTCCTGCTCTACGCCGACGTGGAGGTGCAGGTGCCCGGCGGGGCCGAGGGGACCTTCAGGAACCTGGTGGGCGACATCACCGGCGGCGGGGTGGAGGGGAACAGCTCCTTCGAAGCCGCGAGCGCCAACGTCACCCTGGAGGGGCTCCGCGGCAAGGTGGCCGCGGCCACCGGCTCGGGGGACGTGAACGCGAGCTCCATGGAGGGGGGCTTCAAGGGAGCGACGGGAAGCGGCAACATCACCCTCGTCGAGCTGGAGGGGGACTCGGTGAGCTGCAGCACCGGCTCGGGCAACGTCCGCATCGAGAGCTCCAAGGCGCAATCGGTCGAGGCGAGCACCGGCTCGGGGAACATCAAGGTCGTGGGCGGGGACCTGGAGGAGTTCTCGGGATCCACCGGCTCGGGCAACGTGGACGTGGAGGCGGACGGCGGCCGCATCGCCAGTCTCGAGGCCGCCACGGGGAGCGGCAACGTGCTGCTGAGGCTCGGGCCGGACGCCTCGTTCGAGGCGATGACCGAGACCGGAAGCGGCGACGTGGTGAGCCGCTACGACGACGCCGAGCCGATCATGAAGAACCGCGAGGTGATCGGCTACCGGCGCGGCGGCAGCCGCTCCCGCATCAAAGTCTCCACCGGAAGCGGCAACGTGGTGCTCGAGCCGGGGACCTGAGGCGGACGGCTCGACTCGATTCCAGCCCTGGCGCGGGGCCCTCTTCAGGGCTCCGCGCCCTCCTTTCTTTCCACGCGCTTTCAGTACCGCCCGGCGGCCCGCTCCTTCGCCGGGAGGATCTCCAGACAGCAGGTCCACCACCCCGTCCGGATCGTCTCCACGAACTCGGGGGGGAGCTTCTCCTCCTCCATCTCGCGGGCGAGGGCCGGGTGGTCGTACTCGAGGGGGAGGATGGCCGCCTCCACGCCGCCGGGGCCCGCCGCCTCGAGGACGGCCATCCTGACGCTGGTGCCCCCGTCGTTGGGCGGGCGCCCCACGGCTCCCACGTTCACCACACCGCGACCAGGCTCCACGAAGCGGGTCCAGGGAAGGCCCGTGTGGGTGCAGGCGACGAGGTCGGCGTCGTGGTCGCGCAGCAGGCGGCGGATGAAGGGCTCCGGCGTGGTGCTGCTCCAGAGAAACTCGTTGATCCGGCGCGGTGAGCCGTGGCAGAGAAGGACACGGCGGCCTCCCACCGTCAGCCGCAGCGCCCGCGGCAGCCCCGCCATCCACCGCCTGTGCTCGGCGGAGGTCCGCGCGGCGGTGTAGTCGTAGGAGATCTGGGCGAAGTGATTGTCGCGCGGATCGGTGTAGCCGCAGTGGCAGTCCGCAGCGCCGGTGGAGAGGGACTCCTCGTAGTTGCCCATCACCACCGGGATTCGTTGCTGGCGCAGGATCTCGATGGCCCGATCCGGGTGCGGGCCGAAGGCCCCGAGGTCCCCCAGCGCCACCACCATCTCGGCCCGCCGGCGGCGGGCCAGGGCCAGGGCTTCGCGCAGGGCGAAGTGGTTGGAGTAGATGCCTCCCAGCAGGGCCACGCGGCGAAACGAGCCGAGATCGGCCGTCACGTCCTGCACGACAGTCCTTCGGCCACGCACGTCCAGCAGGCGGCGTGGCGCAGCGTCACCGGAGCCAGCGCCTCACCGAGCGTCCGCCCCATCCTGGCCGCGGGCTCCTCGATGAGGATGGGGCAGGTGAAGATCCCGCGGGATGTGGCCATGCGGCCGGTCGTGCAGGCCAGCGTCTCGGCCTCCGAGGCGGTCAGCGCGTGCCCGCGCAGCGATTCGGCCTGGAGATAAGCGCGGGTGCGCGAGGTCTCCGCACCGATGCGCAGCAGCGGCATGATCTTCAAGCGGGGGTGAGGCAGTCCGATGGTCCGCATCAGATGGAGGAAGCGCAGCCGTCCGTCCCGCGATCCGGCCTCCCCGCACGCCTCGGTCACGGTCAGCACGGGCGCCAGCCCTTCCTTCGCCAGATTGCGGATGCCAGAGACGATCCTGTCGAAGGTCCCTTCCCCCCGGATCGGATCGTTGCCGGCGGCGTCCCAGCCGTCCAGCGAGATCCTCAGATCGAGGCTGTAGGGTGTCGCCTCGGAGAGGCCGCGCAGGCTCGCCGCGGTGCCCGGGCGCAGCAGCAGACCGTTGGTCAGCACCGTGGCCGGTCCCTGGGACAGCACCGCCTCCAGGATCGGCAGGATCTCCGGGTTCAGGAACGGCTCGCCCCCTGTCAGGTAGTACTCCTTCACGCCGAGAGAGGCGGCCTCTTCGAGCAGAGGGCGCAGCGAGACCAGTGTCATCATGGCGTGGGAGTGATTGACCGGCGAACAGGAGATGAAGCAATGGGAGCACTGGAGGTTGCAGAGGGTTCCGGCCACCTGGAGCCAGAGAGTGTCGAGCGCGAGAAGCGGGGCGCCGGGGTGCCGATCCGCCGCGCCCGCCGGAGTCGAGGGGCTCACGCCATCTCCAGGATGGCGGCCAGGTGCTCGATCCCGGTGCGCAGGAGGAAGCTCCTGGCGCGGCCGTAGCTCTTGGCCCCGATCAGGTGGAAGCCCGGCTCGCCCGAGGAGAGGTCGGCGGGGGCGACCCTGGGCACCGCCAGGCAATCCGTGGCGCCGGCCAGGGCGCGGGCCAGCCGCGCGCTCCCCTGGGTGGCTGGGTCGATCTCCAGGGCCAGCTCGGAGAGCATCTCCATGGACGGCGCGTACCCGGTGAACGAGGCGACGTGGTCGAACCGCTCGGACGCCCCGCCGGCGAAGGAGACGACGAAGCCGTCGCGCCCCTTCGACACCTCCTCCACGACGGCGCGGCGGCGCACCGTCAGGAACGGCGGAGGCGAGGCGGCGAGGGAGTTGGCGGCGGACGCGACGCGGGCGCGCTCGGGGAGCGGATCGGCGGCGGCCTCGGCGAAGGGGCGGGCGTGCGAGGACCGCGTGGCCAGCGTCAGTCGTGTCCCGGGTGCTTCGCGGGCCAGGCGGTCGAGCTCCAGCAAAGCGTTGGCGGCCGAGTGACCGTGGCCGACCACGAGGATGCAGCTCCCCCGCATGGCCTCCCGGCGCGCGTGCAGCTCTCCCAGGCGCCGGACGATCGACCCCCCCGCCGCGCGCTCCCCCCGGGCGGGGAGACCTCCGGGCCCGCACCAGCAGGCTCGATCGTAGGTCCCCGAGGCGTCGAGCACGAGGTCGGCCTCCAGCGTGGCCTCGCCCTCCGGCCCTTCCACCAGCAGGCGGAACGGGCGTTCGGCGCGCAGCGGATGGCCGGCCAGCTCGTGGCGCGTCAGCCCGGCCCGGGCGACGCCGGCCACGCGGCGCCCGGTCAGCACCCTTCCGGCCAGCGGGGGTGAGGCGGCCAGCGGCTCGAGCACGTCGTCGGCCATCTGCACCCCCGTGAGGAGGGCGTCCGGCGGCGGGGCCGCGCGGAGCAGCGAGCGGGCGCCGTCCGGGAGGTTCATGGAGAGAGGGGTGAAGAAGCTCGTGCCGCCCCAGCGGCGCAGGGCCTCCCCCACCCTCCCCTGCTCCAGGACGGTCGGCTCCATCCCTCGCTTCACCGCAGCCAGGGCCGCGGCCAGGCCGATAGGCCCCGCGCCGATGACGGCGACCCGGCGAACGGTCATCCCTTGCGGGTGAGGGTGTTGCACGACTGCACCCAGTGCGCGATGGTCCCGCCTCCCCGGATGACCGCGGCGACGCTCACCGCCTCGGCCATCTCCTCCGGAGTGATGCCGGCGTCGGCGCAGGCGGAGGTGTACGAGTCGATGCAGTACGGCTCCTGGATGGCGAAGGCCACGGCCAGGGCGATCAGCTTCTTGGTGCGCTCGTCGAGCGCCCCTTTCTGCATGGTGGCGGCGTACCAGGAGCGGAACATCTCGAAGAGCTGCGGCTGCGTGCGGGACATCTCGCCGAAGCGGGCGAGGTCCTCCGAAAGGTAGTAGCTGGGCATGCGGGCCTCCTGCTCGCGATGACGGACCGGGATTCGGGTGGAACCGGGGCTCGGCGGAACCGGGATTCAGGCGGCGGCCGGGCGGGGGGGCGCGCGCAGGGCCGGGCTGGCGACAGAGCGGCGGGCGGGACGGCCGGTGCGGCGTTCCGGTTCCGGCTGGGGCGCGGGCGTCAGGATGAGTCGCAGCAGCCGCCGCAGCTCGGCGCCCCCGG
>DATEEA010000168.1:0-18870 GCA_035281445.1 Candidatus Polarisedimenticolia bacterium | reverse complement strand
GGGCAGGGCCGGCGACGCGCGCACGGCGCCTCCTCCCCCGGCCTCCGCGCACGCCGGCCCGCCGCCGTCTCCCGCCGGGACTCCCGCCCCTGGCGGCTTCCGCTTCACGGACGTGGCCTCCGGAGCGGGGATCACCCGCGTGGTGCACGCCGGGAGGCGGGACAAGGATCACCTGCTCGACTCGGCAGGGACGGGGGCGGCGTGGCTCGACTACGACAGGGACGGCCGCCTCGACGCCTACATCGTCAACGGCTGGAGGGTGGAGGGCTCGGCCGTCCTGGAGAGGGGCCGCAACGCTCTCTACCGCAACCGGGGCGACGGCACCTTCGAGGACGTCACCGACCGCGCCCGCGTGACGGGCGAGGGGCACTGGGGGAGCGGCGTGGCCGTGGCCGACTACGACAACGACGGCTGGACCGACATCCTGGTCACCAACTTCGGGCCCAACGTGCTCTACCGGAACCGCGGCGACGGCACCTTCGAGAACGCCGCTGCGCGGGCGGGGATCGAGGCCCCCGGGTGGAACACCGGCGCCGCCTTCTTCGACGCCGACGCGGACGGAGATCTCGACCTGTACGTGGCCGCCTACATCGAGGCCACCATGGACCAGGTGCTCGCCGCCCGTCCCACTCTCGACTGGAAGGGGGTGGACAAGGTGGCCTTCGGCCCGTTCGGCCTCAAGGGGGCGCCCGACCGCTTCTTCCGATCCGACGGCCGCGGGCGGTTCACCGAAGAGACGGAGAAAGCGGGTCTCGCCGACCGCGCGCTGGCCTTCGGCTTCGCCGTCCGGGCCGCGGACTTCGACGGCGACGGCGATCAGGATCTGTACGTGGCCAACGACTCCGACGGAAACTACGTCTACCGCAACGACGGGGGGAGATTCGAGGAGGTCGGCATGTGGTCGGGCGCCGCCCTGGACGGGCGGGGCGCGGCCCAGGCCAGCATGGGGGTCGCCGTGGGGGACGCCAACGGGGACGGCCTGCTCGACATCGTGACCACGAATTTCTCGGAGGACTTCACCACCCTCTACAAGGGAGACGGCAAGGGCTTCTTCGAGGATGTCAGCGAGCGGTCGGGCGTGGGGCCGGCCACCTACATCAATCTGTCGTGGGGGACGGTGCTCGAGGACCTGGACAACGACGGCGACCGCGACCTGGTGATCGCCAACGGCCATATCTATCCGCAGGTGGACCGGCATCCCGCCTTCAAGATGACCTACGCCCAGCCGACCCAGCTCCTGGAGAACGTGGGAGAGGGGCTGTTCGTGGAGGCGACGGCCCGGGCCGGCCCGGGATTCGCCGGGCCGCGCTGCGCGCGGGGGATGGCGGCGGGAGACTACGACGACGACGGGGACGTCGACCTGCTGGTGGTGGTCATGGACGGGCCACCGGCGCTGCTGCGCAACGACTCGACGCGGGGGCACTGGCTGACCGTGGTGCTGGAGCCCTCGCCCGGATCGCCGCCCCCCATCGGGGCGGTGGTGACGGTGAGGGCCGCGGGCAGGGTGATGGTGCGCGACGTGGCCAGCTCCGACTCCTACCTGTCGGCCGGAGATCCGCGGCTGCACTTCGGCCTCGGCCCGGCCGCGGCGGCCGAGTCGGTGGAGGTGCGCTGGCCGGGGGGAGCGGCCACCCGGCTGCGCGACGTCGCCGCGGATCGCTTCCTCACGGTGCGCCCCGGCCCGCCCTGATCGATCCGCTCAGCGGGCGGCGGACTCGACCCTCTCGGCGCGCACGATGTAGCGCTGGGGCGCCGTGCCCACGTGGTAGAAGGGGTAGCAGGTCACCAGGGTGAGGGCGGGCCGGGGCGTGGGGTCGAGCACTTCCACCTGGGAAGGGCGCACCACGTCGATGGATCGCACAACGTACTGGTAGTTCCCCTCCAGGGTGGTCATGTGGATCCGCTGGCCGAGCGTGAGGTGGCGCAGGCCGCGGAAGAAGCCGTCGCGGTGTCCGGCGATGCCCACGTTGCCAGGCTCGTCGGGATGGGCCGTCCCCTCGATGTGCCCCACGGCGCGGTTGAGGGTCCAGTCGTCGGTCCCCTGAAGGACCATCACGTCCAGCCCGATGGAGGGGATCTCCAGCCTGCCCAGCGGGAGGTTGACGTCGTCCCCCAGCGCCTCGCGGTAGGCTCTTCGCCTGCGATCCGACCACTCGCTCTGATCGAACGCGTCGAACTCGGGCTCGGAGAAGAGGATCTCCGTCCGGGCCACCGGGTCGGCGCCCGCGCCGCCGTCTTCGAAATCTCCCGGATCCTCCGGCAGGCCCTCCAGCGGCTCGAGCCACGGCTCGGCCTCCGCGTCCGCGGGGAAGGACCGGCGCTCCAGCTCCTGCTCGAACGCGCGCCGGTCTTCGGCCTGCATGGCGCGCACGTGGACGCGCAGGCCTCCGTACACGACGAAAGCGCCCGCGGCCAGGGCGAGCGCGACGTGCTCCAGACGCGGCAGCCGGGACCTCGCCGCAGCGAGGCCCCGGCTCCACCAGTGCTTCACCTCGAGAAGCGAAAGCCGCACGCCCGGCCTTCGCTCAAGCGTGACGGTTCACGTACCGCAGCCCGAGGGCCGCCGCCAGCAGGAAGAGACCCACCAGCCCGATGAAGGGCACGGGGCTCGCCGTCTGAGGCAGGCTTCCGCCCGTCCCGCGCTGCGAGGCGCGCCGCTCGCCTGAGGCCTGGATGCTGGTGATCTGCTTGTTCTGCCCGGTGCCGGTGTACATCACCGTCACCTGATCGCCTTCCTGGAAGTTCATCAGATCGACCTGCGTGGAGGAAGGATCGACCATGAACGTCTCGCGGCCGGCTCTGGTCTCGACCACCAGGCGATCGTTCTCCACGTTCACGATGCGGCCCGTGACCCGCTGGCCGCCCTCGCGCTGGCCGGCGCGCTGCTCGGCCGGCTGCTGCTGGCCGCGCTGACCGGCCGGCTGCTCGGTGGGCTGCGCCCCGGTCTGACCCATCCTCTCGGTCATCCGGAGGCTGGTGACGCGCCGGTCGGTGCCGGTGCCGGTGAAGGCCACCTCGACCTGCGCTCCTTCGCGGATCTGGCCGAAGTCCACGGAGGTGTTGCCCTGATCGACCCGGAAGGTCTCTCGCCCCTTGTTCGTCTCCAGCACGAAGCTGCGGTTCGAGCGGTCCACCGAGACCACGCGGCCGCTGACCTTGTCGCCCTGGGCCTGCTGCGAGCCGGTCTGGGCCTGCTGACCCGTCCGGGCCGGCTGCTGGCCGGTCTGGCCAGCCTGACCCGGCTGCGTGCCGGTCTGGCCTGACTGCGTGCCGCCCTGGCCGCCCGCCGCCGGCATGATCTCCACGCGCGTCGCGGTGTGGGTCATCATGCCGCCGGTGCCGGCCTGGCCGCCGCCGCTGTAGCTGACGCGCACCTGATCGCCCACCTTCAGGTCGGTCATGGATGCCGCGCCGCCCGCCTGGCCTCCCGAGGACGACTTCGTGAACTGGGTGTTCGACGAAGTGCTGAAGGTCATCCGGCCCTCCGGGCAGTCCGCCGTGAAGCTCCGGTCAGCCGCGCTGAGATTCGTCACGCGGCACGTCACCATCTTGGCTTCGCCCGTGCCGGCGGTCCTGTCCTGGGTCTGCGCGCCGGCCGCGGCCGGAAGGGCCAGGGCGAGCGCGAGGCCGAGGACGAATGAGCGGGTGCTGTGCATAGCTCCTCCTTGCATTCGAGTGGCATGGACGCATTGAAGTCCAATGGGCACCGTAAGAGGTGTCCACCCCCGGTGCAATCGGGAGATCCCCTTAAGGCCTGGATCGGGAGGCCCGCGGAGCCCGGGGCTGCCGTCGGCCGCGTGATGCCGGCCGTTTCGAGCCGGCACGCGCCGACAGCTCGCTGCGGATGACGCGGCAGAGCGCCTCGGAGGCACGGTCCTTGGTCAGGTAGGCGGCGGCTCCGGCGGCCTGCATGGCGCCGGACATGTCCTCGCTCTCGTACATGGACAGGCCGATGATCACGGCGTCGGGCCGCTCCGACAGGATGCGGCGGGTCGCCTCGATACCGTTCATGCGAGGCATGCTCGTGTCCATCACCACCACGTCCGGCTTGAGCGAGAGGGCCAGCTCCACCGCCTCCACGCCGTCGGAGGCCTCCGCGATCGGCTCCATGTCCGGCTCGTTCCTCAGCAGGGCGGCCACCCCCTGCCGCAGGATCTTGTGGTCGTCGGCGAGCAGGACGCGGATGCGCCGGCGGCGTCCCGGACCGGGCGCGGCGCGCGGGGGCGCATCGGGATCCAGGATGGTCATCCCCGCCCGGGTCTCAGGTGACCGGCGCTCCGTCCGGACGCGTCCGGCGGGCGCCAGCAACGTCACGCGGGTCCCCTGCCCCGGGGTGGAGTCGATCTGCATCAGCCCGCCCAGCAGATCGAGCCTGTCCCGGATGGTGTACAGGCCGAACCCTCCCTGGCCGGGCCCCTGCCCCAGCATCGCCGGATCGAAGCCGCGCCCTTCATCCGCCACGGTCAGCCGCACCTGCCCGTGCGGAGCGACCGTCAGCTCGACACAGGCTCGCGGCACTCCACCATGCTTCACGGTGTTGAAGAGGAGCTCGCGGGCGGCGGTGAACAGGAAGAGCTGCAGGCTCTCGGTGGCTTCCGCGGAGGTGTCGTGCGCCTTCACCTCCACCTCCATGCCATGCTTCTCGTGCATCTGGCGCGCCAGCCACCGCAGGGCGGCCGCCAGCCCCGCTTCGTACAGGATGGGCGGGCTCAGCTCCAGGGTCAGCTCGCGCGACGCCTGGATCGACTGGCGCGTCAGATCCTCGATCTGCTCCGTCAGCCGGCGCAGCTCCCCCGACGGCGCGCGGCTCTTCATCCTCCCCAGCTTGAGCTGGGCGGCCACCAGGAGCTGCTGGAGATGATCGTGCAGCACCTCGGCCAGCCGGCGCCGCTCCTTCTGCTCGGCCTCGTTGAGCTCGCCGGCCAGCAGGCGGAGCTGCTCGGTGCGCTTGCGGGCCACGGCGGAGCGCTCGGCGACGCGGTCCTCCAGCGTCTCGTTGAGCGCCCGGATCTCGCCCTCGTACCGCTGCCGGTGGAGGCCCGCGGCCAGCACGTTGGCCGCCGAGGCCAGGAAGCTCACGTCGTCGCGGCTGAAGATCCTGGGGTGCGCGGCGTAGGCGGTGAGCGCGCCGCGCGGGCACCCCGCCTCTCCCGGAAGCAGCACGGCGATGCCGCTGACCGCCCCCTGCTCCAGCAGACGCTCGCCGGGCTGGAAGCGGCTCTCCCTGGCCAGGTCGCTCACCAGGACCGGCGTCCTGGACTCGATGGCGAAGCGGGCGTGCCCCAGGTCCACCGCGCCGCCGGGCGCCCCTTTCCATCCCGCCTCCGCCGTGACCGCCAGCTCCTCGGTGCGCGGGTCCTTCTCCACCAGCCGGCAAAGGTCCACATTCAGCGTGGCCGCCACCTGACGCACCGTCTCGCGCCGCATCGCCTCCACCACCGCCCCTTCCAGCGCGGCCTGTCCCAGCCTGGCCACCACTTCCAGTTGGCGCACCTTGGCCTCGACGGTGCGCTCGGCCACCACCTGCTCGGTGTTGTCGAACAGCGTGACGATGCACCCCCTGACGCCCTCGGCGGACTGGAGCGGCGCGGCGCTGATCAGAATGTGCAGTGGGGGGCCGTCCGGGCGGCTCAGCCGCCCGGCGACGCCGCGGACCACTCGCCCCGCCAGCACCTCCTCCAGGGGATCCCGGCGCGCGCCGACGTCGATGGGGAACGCCCGGGCGAAGGGCTCCGACGTGGGATCCCTGCCGGCCATGGCCTGCGCGGCCAGGTTGACTCGCTCCACGCGCCCCCGCGAATCGCAGGTGACCATGGCGTGGGCGGCGCTGTCCATGATGGAGCGGGACACGCGCTCGGCCGCTGCCAGCTCCTCGCGCTGCTTGAGCGGGGTCAGATCGGTCACGATGATGGCCCGCGGCGTCCCGGCTCCGTCGTCGGGCAGCGGGCTGATGGTCAGCTGCACGGGCACCTCGCGGCCGTCTGCCGTGGCCAGCGCGCACTCCAGCCGCACCGGGCCTTCGTCGGACCGCTCCACCGCCGCCGCGAACAGGTCGCGCCGGCCGGGCGGGAGGCACTCCAGGATGTGGCTCCCCACGACCGCGTCGAGCTCGCGGCCGATCAGCTCGCCGAACCGTCTGTTGCCGTAGAGAATGGAGCCGGCGTCGTCGATGGTGACCGCCCCTTCCTGCATGGCCTCGACGAAGATGCGGTACGGGGTCTCCGCGCCTTTCAAGGTGAAGATCCGATCGCCGTCGGAGTGGGAGACCACCAGGGCGTCGACCTCCCCGGCGCGGATGGCCCGGAGGGTCTCCTCCGCTTCGCGAAGCTTCTCCCGGAGATCGCGCTCCTCGGCGGGCTCGGCGATCATGAGCCGCTCCCGGACGCGGTGAGCTGGAGCCCGTCCAGGACGCGCTGCGTGTCGGACATGTCCCCGATGATCCGGCGCACGGGGAGCGGCTGCCGCTTGACCAGCGTGGGGGCCGCCACGATCTGCGCCACCGCCGCCAGCTCCGGCTGCTGGTAGAGATCGACGACTTTCAGCGCGAACCTCCCCGGCAGGTAGCGCTCGCACAGCCGGGTCAGGTTGGCGATGGCGCGCGCCGAGCGCGGCGTGGCGCCGGTGACGTACAGGCTCAGGTCGTAGTGGGCCGCCCCGGGCGCGGGCACGGCTCTGGGTGCGGCTTCAGGATCGGGCATGTCGGCGGGCCCTCGCGAGTCGGTTGACGCCGTCAGCGGATCATGCGGAGATCCATTCCCACGAGCACTCTCTCGGTGTCGGCCAGCGTCCCGATGATGCGCCGGATCGGCGCAGGGAGCTTTCTCACCAGCGTGGGGATGGCCACGATCTCGTCCCCCCGCGCCCGCTCCGGCTCCCGGAAGAGATCCACCACTTCCAGGGTGTAGCGCCCCGCCAGGTGCGCCTCGCACAGCTTCTGCAGGTTGGACATGGCGGCCAGCGACTTGGGAGTCTGCCCTGCCACGTAGAGCCTCAGCTCCCAGAGATCCTTCCCGGCGGCTGCCGTCCCGCGTTCCAGCGTCATGACATCGCTCCCTTCTGCACGCGTCCTCCCCGGCGGGCGGTTGCGCCCGCCACGCTCTCTTCCTTGCCGTTGGCGCCGCGGCGGCCGGCCATGACCGCCTTCGCCGTCTCCGAGGCCTTCCCCCTGTCCTCCTCCTCGCGCTCCAGCCTCCGCAGCTCCTCGTCCTGCGACGCCATCTCCGCGCGCAGCTCCGCCAGCCGCGCCTCCAGCGCCAGCCGCCGGCGCTGCGCCTCGGACACTCTGCGGCCATGCTCGATGCGGTGCGCCTCCTCGTCGCGGTGCTCGCGCAACTCCTGGGCGGCGCGGGCCGAGCCGGTGAGGACCCCTTCGGTCCCCAGGTACGCCGGCACCAGCCGCAGTCCCTCACCGGTGATCAGGAACTCCCGTACTTGATGGGAGTGGGCCATGCCCCGCGACTTCAGCACGTACAGGACGCGGTTGCGCTCGCCCCCGGCCTCCACGTCCCGCAGCAGCAGCCAGGTGTCCATCAGCGACGACACGGCGAGCTGCGTGGCTTCCAGCGCGTCGCCGCCGTGGGTCAGCGCGGTGAACAACGAGGTGATGCCGCGGCTCTTGAGGTGATCCACCAGCCGCAGCACCATCGATTCCACCGCATCGCGATCCCCCGCCGACTCCAGGCTGGAGAGCGGGTCGACCACCACCGCGGACGGACGGAGATCCTCCACCCGCTTGTGCATGCCGGCCAGGTGCATCTCAAGTCCCCGGAGAGTGGGACGGGCGCTGTCGATCACCAGCCTCCCTTCCCGCGCCGGCGACTCCAGGTCCAGGCCGATGGAGCGCATGTCGCGGATCATCTGGCCCGGCGACTCCTCGAAGGCGAAGTAGAGGCACGTCTCTCCTTTCGCGCAGAGGGACGCGGCGAAGCTTGCGGCCAGACTGCTCTTGCCCGTCCCGGCCGTCCCCGACAGCAGCACGCTGCTGCCGCGGAAGAACCCCTTGCCCCCCAGCATGGCGTCGAGGCCGGCCACCCCGGTGGCGACTCTCTCGCTGGACGCCTCGTGGGCCAAGCCGGCCGAGGTGAGGGGCATCACCGTGATCCCCTGGTCGTCGATCAGGAACGGGTACTCGTTGCTGCCGTGGGACGAGCCTCGGTACTTGACCACCCGGAGGCGGCGCGTGGACACCTGCCCCGTCACGCGGTGATCGAGCAGGACGACGCAATCCGAGACGTACTCCTCCAGACCCTGGCGGGTCAGCGCCCCGGTTCCCTTCTCGCCGGTGATGACCGCGGTGACGCCTCGGTCCTTCAGCCACCAGAACAGGCGCCGCAGCTCGGCGCGAAGGAGGACCGTGTCCGACAGCGCCGCGAACAGCGACTCGATGGTGTCCAGCGCCACCCGCTTCGCCCCGATCTGATCGATGGCGTGGCCCAGGCGGATGAAGAGCCCCTCCAGGTCGTACTCGCCCGTCTCCTCGATCTCGCTCCTCTCGATCCGGACATGATCGACCACCAGCAGCCGGCGGCTCTGGAGATCCTCGAGATCGAAGCCCAGCGAGGCGACGTTCTGCGCCAGCTCCCGGGCGCGCTCCTCGAACGACACGAACACCCCCGGCTCGCCGTGCTGCAGCGCGCCGCGCACCAGGAACTCCAGGGCGAAGAGCGTTTTTCCGCATCCGGGGCCGCCGCACACCAGGGTCGGCCGCCCTGCGGGGAGACCTCCCTGGGTCACGGCGTCGAATCCCTGGATGCCGGTGGGGGACTTGCTCAGGGCGGTGAGGGAAGGAACCGAAGGGGTCTTGCCTGCCTCGGGACGCGTACGGGACACGGCGGTCTCCTCCAGAGCTCTTGACTCGGGCCGCCCTCCGGACGGAAAGGGCAGGCTCCGCGATCGGGCGCCCCCCGGGGCGTGCAGGTCGGGGCCTCGGCACCGTTCTCGCTGGAGAGGACTTCGAGGTCGATGGGCGATGCTACGCGGAAACCGCCGGGCGTGTCAATGGCGAATCGGTCAACGCCGGCCGAGCACTTCGGCGCGGATGACCCCGGTGAGGGCCTCGGAAGCCTTGTCCTTGCTCAGATAGGCGGAGGCGCCGGCGGCGCGCATCGCGGCGGCCATGTCCTCGCTCTCGTACATGGACAGCGCCACCACGATGGCCTGGGGTACGTCGATCTTGATGCGGCGGGTCGCCTCGATCCCGTTGATGCGCGGCATGCTGACGTCCATCACGATCACGTCGGGGCGCAGGCGGCTGGCGAGAACCACGGCCTCCTCGCCGTTGGTGGCCTCGGCCACCGCCTGCATGTCGGGCTCGTTGTTGAGCAGGGCGCGCAGCCCCTGCCTGAGGATGGTGTGGTCGTCGGCCAGCAGGACCCGGATCTTCCCCGCCGCGGTCTCCGCGGCCTCGGCCGCTCCGGCGTACGGCGCGATGGTCTGCAAGGCCTCCGAGGCCGCGCGCAGCGCCTCCTGCGGCAGGTGCAGCGGCGCCTCCAGCGCCACCCTCGTCCCCCGTCCGGGCGCCGTGTCCAGGGAGAGCCTTCCTCCCAGGAACTCCAGCCTCTCGCGGAGGCTGAACAGGCCGAACCCCGACGAGGGGCGGCGCGCCGCTTCCTCCAGGTCGAACCCCTTCCCCTCGTCGGCCACCGACACCTCCAGCCGGTCCTCCCCCGCCCGCCGCAGGGCGACCTGCGCGCGGGACACCCCCGCGTGCTTCACGGCGTTGAAGAGCAGCTCCCTCACCGAATGGAACAGGAAGATGCGGACCTCCTCCGAGACCGGCTCGACGTCCCGCTCGGCGGTCAGAGAGACCTCCAGCCCGTGCTTGTCCTGCATCTGCCGGGCCAGCCACTCCAGCGCGGAGACCAGCCCCGCCTCGTAGAGCACCGGCGGGCTGAGGTCCACGGTCAGCTCGCGCGAGGCCTGCAGAGCCTGCTCCAGCAGATCGTCGGACTGCTCCAGCGCCGCGCGAGGGCTTTCCAGATCCAGCCGGGCGAGGGCACGGCCCAGCTTCAGGCGCAGCGCCACGAGGAGCTGCTGCAAGTGATCGTGCAGGGTCTGCGCCAGGCGGCGCCGCTCGCGCTGCTCGGCCCGGGTCAACTGGGCAGCCAGCTCGCGCAGCTGGGCCGCGCGGATCTCGGCCACCGCCGTGCGCTCCGCGACCTTCTGCTCCAGCGTCTCGCGGAAGCAGGCTTCGCTCACGCGCAGCGCGGCCTCCGACCGATCGCGCCGGATGGCGGCGGCCAGGACGTTGGCCACGCTCTCCAGGAAGAAGACGTCGTCGCGGGTGAACCGCCGCAGGCTCCTGGAGTAGGCCGCCAGCACGCCGAAGCTCCCTTCCTGATCGGCGATCGGCACGCACACCCCGCTGGCCGCCCCCAGGGACCGCAGCGCCGACGCGTCGAAGCGCTCTTCGCGGGACAGGTCGTCCACGGCCACGGCCTGCCCGACGGCCATGGTGAAGCCGGCATGGGACTGGCTGCGGCCGGCGGCCGGGCTCTGGCGGCCGGCGCACTCCCGCACCGCCGCCGAGCCGGCGCGCAGCCGCAGCCCGGCACCGCCGGGCAGCAGCTCGATCACCCAGGCCAGCTCGGCGTCCAGGGCCTGCGCCACCTGCTCCGCCGCGGCCTCCATGATCTGCTGGAGCCTATCGCCGGCGAGCGCCCGGCGGCCGATCACCACCACCGTCTCCATGCGGCGGGCGCGCTCGGAGGCCACTCTCTCCGCGTCCGCCGCCTCCTCCCGCTGCTTCAGCGGGGTCAGATCGGTGACGATGACCACGCAGCCCCCTTCGGCCGCCTGTGGCGGCAGAGGGCTGGCGCTGAGCTGCACGGGAAACCACCGCCCCGACGCCGAGCGGGCCTCGGTCTTCACCAGCGCACCTCTCCTCGGCAGGCGGCCGAAGAGCCGCTCGAGCTGCCTGCGCCCCGGTTCTCCCAGGAAGCCGGCCAGGGTCATGCCCCGCAGGCGCTCGTGCGGAATCCCCAGCATCCGGGACAGGCTGCGGTTGGCGTAGAGGATCGAGCCGTCGGCCGCGAGCGCGGCCGCCCCTTCGTGCATCGCCTCGACGAGGATCCGGTAGGGAGTCTCCCCTCCGCGGTGCGTGACGATCTCCTCTCAGGGCACGGGGAAGGATACCGGGGACAGTCTAGTGCCGTCCGCCGCCGCGCACCATGTTGACGCGCCCGCCGGCCGCGGGATAGCTTGGCGGCCATGCCGATCGAGATCCTGCACGTGGACGCCTTCTCCTCCCGGCCGTTCTCCGGCAACCCCGCCGCGGTGTGCTTCCTCGATGAGCCGATGCCCGACGCCTGGATGCAGGGAGTGGCCGCGGAGATGAACCTCTCGGAGACCGCCTTCCCGCTGCGCCAGGAGAGCGGCTTCCGCCTCCGGTGGTTCACCCCGGCCGCTGAAGTGGCGCTGTGCGGCCACGCCACGCTGGCCACGGCACACGCGCTCTGGGAGACCGGCCGGCTGGATCCGGCGAGCGACGCGTCCTTCCTCACGCGCAGCGGGCCGCTCGGGGCGCGCCGCGCGGGAAGCGGCATCGCCATCGATCTGCCGGCGATGGCGCTGATCGAGCAGAGGTGCCCCGAGGAGGTCCTCGCCGCGCTGGGGATCCGGGGCGCCGCCGCCGTGCGCGTGGCGCACAGAGAAGGCGGAGAGGCGGACTGGCTGCTGGAGCTGGAATCGGAGTCCGCGGTGCGGGACGCGCGGCCGGACTTCGGGCGCCTGCGGCAGGTCCAGGCCGGCGTCATCGTGACCGCGCGCGGCGCGGTGCCGCCGTACGATTTCGTCTCGCGCTACTTCGCCCCCTGGTGGGGAATCGACGAGGATCCGGTCACGGGAGCGGCGCACTGCAGCCTCGTCCCCTACTGGGCCTCCCGCCTGGGCAGGACGGAGATGACCGCCTTCCAGGCATCGGCGCGGGGAGGGGTGGTGCGCGGACGGCTCCTGGGAGACCGCGTGGTCCTGACCGGCGAAGCGGTCACCGTGGCCAGGGGGGCGCTCTCGGCCGCGGTCCGCACGGCGGGGACCGCCCGGAGCTGACCTCTCCCGTGTACATCCCGCGACACTTCGCCGAGGACGACCCGCAGACGATCCGGGACTTCATCCGCCGCCACGACTTCGCCACCATCGTCACGGCGGCCGGCGGCGGCATCCTGGCCAGCCACGCGCCGCTGCTCCTGGACGAGGCGGACGGTCCACCCGGCGCCCTGATCGGGCACCTGGCGAGGGGCAACCCTCAAGTGGCCGCGCTGCGCGGCGGCGCCCGGGTGCTGGCGCTGTTCCAGGGCCCGCATGCCTACATCCCGGTCGGATGGTACGAGAGGCGGACCACCGTCCCCACCTGGAGCTACGCGGCGGTGTACGTGGAGGGGACCGCCCGGGTGATCGAGGATCGCGCCGCGATCCTGGATCTGCTGGATCGGACCGCGCGGGCCCACGAGCCGGACGGCGGCTGGCGGCTCGATCCGGAAGCGTCCTGGATCGCGCCCCTGCTGGCAGGGATCGAGGCCTTTTCCATCCGCGTGGAGTCGATCCGGGGAAAGTTCAAGCTCGACCAGAACATGTCGCCGGAGGACCGGGCCGGAGTCATCAGGGGATTGCGGGCGTCGGGGGACACCGGGCAGGCCGAGCTCGCGGCGATGATCCAGGAGACGCTGCGGCCTCGCTGAGAGTCATTGCTCCGCAGGCCAGCCGAAGCCGAGCAGGACACCGGCGTGGAGACCTCCCGCCTGGACCTCGTCCCCCTGGAACTCGACCCGGGCCGCCGAGAATCTCGCGGCGATCCCCAGGTTGACGTGGGAGCCGAGCCGCCAGAAGACGCCGCCGCCCACCCACGGCCCGATCGCCTGGTCGTCGTCGCTCAGAGTCTCCCCATCCTCCGCATCGGGGAACAGGGCGGGAGGCGCGGGCTCCGGCGCCGGAGGGGCCGTGGTCTCCACCTCGGCGCGGATGGCGTCGAGCCCCCCTCCCAGGTACGGCCGGGCTCTCCCCTTCTGCCAGATCTTGCGGACGCCCACGGCCACCTCGGTGGTGGTCACCTCGCGGCGGAACGGGCCGTCATCGGCGTCGTCCTCGGCCCTGAAGGCGTCGATGGCGATCAGCACCGGCCATGAGGCCGAGCCCAGGGAGAGCTCCAGGCCGAGCTCCGACGGCTTCTCCACCGGCTCCCAGACATCCTGGTCCAGCCACTTCACTCCGCCGAACAGGTTGATCTCCCCGCGCGGCGCGGCAGCCGCCGAAGCCATGGCCGCCGGCAGGATGAGGAGGGCCGCGGCGGCGGCACGACATCGTGCTCTCATGTATGCCCCTCCTTGGTCATTGACATTGTGGGGACGTTCTAATGCAACCGCCGGGACGCCGCCATCAGGCTCCTCCCTACACGGTTTTCAGGTTGCCTCCCCTCACGCCGCGTCCCATACTGGGTCACCCCGTCCGAGGAGCGCCGCCGCCGTGGCCCGAGCCGGGCCGCGCTACCCGTCGCGCCGTCCGCCCGGAAGGAGCCGCCTTTCATGCAGGTCGCCACCGCCACGGCATCCGAGGAGAGCCTCACCAGCGAGGTCACCTCGCTGGAGTCCTTCCTGGCCCTGCAGCCCGAGTGGAACCGCCTCTGCTCCGGGGTGAAGGACGAGCCGTTCCACCGCCACGAGTTCCTGCAAGCCCACCTGGAGAGCTTCCACGCCGGAGCGCCGTTGCGCATCCTGATCCGCCGCGGGCGCGACCGAGGGCTCGCCGCGGCGCTGGCCGTCGCCCCGTCGCGCGGGCTGATGTGCGGAGTGCCGGTGAGGCGGCTGGTGTCGCTGTCCAACGCGCACTCCTGCCGCTTCGATCTGCTGGCCGGGGATCCGGGGCGCGACGCGGCGGCGCTGCTGGGCCACCTGCTGCGCGGGCCTTGGTGGGACGTGCTCATCCTGAAGGACGTGCCCCAGGGAGGGCTGGGGTGGCGGCTGCTCGAGGAGGCGGCGCGGGCGGGCCTTCCCGTGGGGACCTGGCTCTCGCAGCGCAGCCCCCGGATGGACCTGCCTCCCGATCCGGAGACGCTGCTGTCGGGCCTCCCCACGGCGTTCCGCCAGAATCTGCGGCGGCGCCGCCGCCGTCTGGAGGAGCGCGGGCCGGTCCGCATGGAGCGCGTGGACGGAGGCCCCGGGCTGAGCGAGAGACTCTCCGCCTGCCTGGCCGTGGAGAGCCAGGGGTGGAAGGGGCGCCTGGGGACGGCCATCGCCCAGGACCGGCAGGTGCGGGCGTTCTACGATCGGCTGGCGGCGGCCGCCGCGGGCCACGGCTACCTCTCGCTCTACGTCCTGTTCCTGGAGGAGCGGGTGGTGGCCTTCCAGTACGGACTGACCTACGGCGGCACGTACTACCTTCCCAAGCTGGCCTACGACGAGTCGCTCTCGGAGTGCAGTCCGGGACTGCTGCTCTTCCAGCTCGTGCTCGAGGACTGCATCCGGCGTGGCTTGAGGCGCGTCGACTTCCTGGGGGACGCCACCGAATGGAAGCTGCGCTGGACCCGCGAGACGCTGCCCCACCACTGGCTCTACGTCTTCCGCGACACGCGGCTGGGGCGCGGGCTGCACCGGGCCAAGTTCGCCTGGCTCCCCTCCTTCAAGCGGAGCCTGCCGTGGCTCCGGCGCACCCGATTGTGACCGTCCTTGTGACCGCTTGAAAGAGAACGGCCACGGACCATTGTCAGGCCCGGCTCCGGCGGTAGACCCCCTCGCCACCTTCCCGAAGCCCTGCCGGAAGGGAAGGAAGGAGGCCACGCCAGGCGTGGTCTCCTTCCTGCGTCGGGCGGGCCGTCCGGGAAAGCCGGCCCCGCACCGGCCTTCCCGGCGGCCTGCCTCGAACCTCTCAGTCCTGGACCTGAATCACGATGAGAAGGACTCTCGGGGCTGTCTTCATCGGCGGTCTCCCTGATCTGCTGCATGACCGGATCGGAGCGAGCCGTTTTCCGACGGACCCTACGCTAATGCCCGGACAGCATCACGGCAAACGGAACCCGCGCCGGACGCGGCGGCCGACGCGTTAGTCCCGATCGGCGGCCCGTGCGGCCCGCGGCGGAGCCGTCTCCTACGCGCCCCGCCGCGCGACGGCTAGCCGGCGGGGGCCGGCCTCCGCAAGTCGGCGAGGCGGGGTGTGCCTATGCGATCGGTCGGATCACGGACAGGGGGAACCGGCGGGGAGGAGAGCCCCCGTGGAGTCCGTGCCGAGCGGCCCGCGGCCGCACGCGCTGCGGCCGCCGGCCAGGTAATAGAGGGCGGAGCCGGCCGGGGGGATCGTCCCGTCGATCGCCGACTCCCCGGCCAGCCCAGAGGCGAGGCAGGCATGGGTGTAAAGGAACGGGCCCGACAGAGTCCCCCGGTAGAGGTCGCTCGACGACGCGCCGGGGGGTCTGGTCCAGGAGACCGCGTCCGGCGAGGGGCCGAGCCGCAGCGTGTCTCCCGCGTCCTCGATCATCGGATCGGACCCCTTGCACAGGGCGAAGGAGTCGAGCACCATCCCGTCGCCGTCCACGAACCGCGCCTCCAGGGCCGGGCCGGCCACGTCCAGAGCCAGGGAGCCGAGCTCGTTGAGCGAGACGAACATCGCCGGGTGGTTCAGCGGCCCGCCGCTGATCTGCCCCGAGCTCCCCGCCACCACGTACACCGCTCCCTGGTTGGGCTGAGGGCCGAGCTGCGGCTTGGAGTAGGCGCCGTCCCCGCCGGGACGACCGTCCCCCCCGTCCGCGATCATGGCGGCGGTCAGGGTCCCCGAGCCGCCGTAGTGCCCGTCGAGCAGGAACGACCTCTCGTACGAGTGGCTGTGGCCCGCCAGCACGAGGTCCACGCCGCCCGCCTCGAGGATGGGCAGCGCGTGCGCCCGCATCTCGATGAGCTCGATCTCGGTGTCGGAGTCGTGCGAGCCCTTGCTGTACGGCGGGTGGTGCCAGAAGGCGATGATCCAGTCCTGCGACGTGGAGGCCAGATCCTCCTCCAGCCAGGACATCATGGCCCCCGCCGCCGAGCGATCGGTCTCGAACGACTCCAGGCAGATGAAATGGATGTTGGCGTGATCGAAGGAGTAGTAGGCCTCCGTCCCCGAGGGCATCCCCCCGGCCTCCCCCTGCGCGGGGAGGGTGAAGACGTCGTAGTACACGCCGCTCTGGGACGCCGAGGAGGCGCTGCGGCCGTCGTGGTTTCCCAGCGTCGGCCATAGGACCGACGCGCGCAGCGTCCCGGGGTACATGTCGAAGACCGCCGCCTGGTACTCGTCGTCGGTGCCGTCGTCGTAGGCGTTGTCTCCCAGCATGAGCCAGAGATCGGGGACCGCCCCCTGGGCGAACCCTTCGTAGGCGTCCCGCACCGCGCGCTGACCGGCGTCGGCGGTCCCGGAGTCCCCCAGAACCCAGACCCTCGTCGCCCTGCGAGTCCCCGCGGCGGGAGCGGTGACGAAGGTGTGCAGCCCGTCCCCCCCGGCCAGCACCTGGGCGCTGCTCCCGATGGCGTAGTGGTAGCGGGCGCCCGGGGTGAGCCCGGCCAGCGCCACCACGTGCTCGGTGCGCGCTCCGGGGACCGTCACCGAGCCGCTGAGTTCCCCGGGCGACGGCCCGTACAGCACGCGGCTGTCCATCGCCGTGGAGGTCCTCCACCGGACCACCACGCCGGTCGGCGTGCCGAGCTGCAGATAGGGCCCGCGCCTCAGAGGCGTCCCCAGCTCCAGCTTCGGCACCAGCACCAGGTCGCTCGACGTGGCGCCGGCGTTCCAGACGCCCACCGCCAGAACGTTCTCTCCCGCGTGCAGCGCCGGCAGCGCCGCCGCCGTCACGTCCACGGCCGCGCCGTACGACGGAGAGGAGCCGTTGCTCGACTCGTGCGAGGCGGCCACGGTGTTCCAGGCGGGCGTCCCCGCCGGCATCTGGGGCGAGCGGTAGACCTCCACGCCGTTGATCCACGCGGCGAACCCGTCGTCGTAGTCGGCGCTCAGGAGCAGCGCCTGGACGGCGGACGGATCGGCGAGCGTGAACCGGGCCCTGGTGTAGACCGAGGCGGCGGGAGACGCAACGGCGGTGGCGATGAGCCCCGTTGCGCCGGGCGGGGCCGTCTCGTAGCCGATGCCGTACACCCCCTGCGGCCACCCGGAGTCGTCGAACCCTTCCTGGACCCAGGCCAGCCCGATCCCGGGATCGGAGGCGTTGCGCCTCCAGCGCAGCGCCGAGCCTTCCTCCACCAGCACCGTGGCCGCTCCCGCCGTGGCCGAGGCGGCCAGGCAGAGCACGGCCGCGGCCGCCCGCAGCGCCGCGCGGCCGCTCACGGACGGCCCGCCAGTAGGGCGTCGAACTCCGGGCTGCCCCTCAGGCCGGCCAGGCTGGGGTCCCGGGCGAGGCGCCCCCGGTCGGCGAAGCCCGCCCGCACCGCCCGGCGCAGCGCCTCCAGCGCCGCGGAGGTCTCCCCCAGCCGCGCGTGGTATCCGGCCAGGCTCACCAGGATCTCCGGCTCGGATGGGGCCAGCGCCTGCGCCGCCTCCGCCTCCCCGATCGCCTCGCGCAGGCGGCCGCGCCGGGCGAGCGATTCGGCGTGCTGGAAGCGGATGTAGGGATCGCCGGGTGACAGGCGCACCGCCTCCAGGTGCTCCTTCTCGGCCTCCCCGGAATGCCCGGCCGCCTCCAGCGCCACGGCCAGCTCGGAGCGGATCCCCCCGTCGTCGGGACGCAGCGAGGCCGCCTTCCTGTACGACCCCACCGCCTCGGCGGCGCGGCCCGCGTGGAGCAGGACTCCGGCCAGGTTGAAGTGGATGTCGGGCTGGCCCGGATCGCGCTCCGCGGCGGCGGTCAGGCTGGCCACCGCCTCGGGGAACCGGCGCTGCATCGCCAGCACCGATCCGAGAACGCCGTGCGGCGCCGCCGGGGCCGGGTCGAGCTCGATGGCGCGCCGCAGCTCCCGCTCGGCGCCGGCCGCGTCCCCCATCCGGGCCAGGCACCCCCCGAGCGCGGCCCTGGCCCCGGCGTGGGAGGCGTCCGCCCGCAGCGCCAGCTCCAGCTCGCGCACGGCGACTGGGCACTGCCCGGCCTCCGACAGCATCAGGCCGAGACGGTAGCGCGGCTCGGCGGCGCCGGGGTCCCGCTTCACGCCGTCCTCCAGCGCCGCGCGCGCCCGCGCGGCGAAGCCGTCGGCCTCCCTGGCGTCTCCCATCCGCCGGGCGGCATCGGCCATCTGCAGCAGCAGGTCCACGTCCGACGGCGAGCGCCGCAGCGCGTCGTGGATCTCCTGCGCGCGCTTGCCCGCACTTTCCAGCCGCTGGAAGCGCTCCGTGGCCGCGCGGGCTTCCTGCGTCCGCCCCAGCGCCGCCTGAGCCCGGCCCAGGCCGAAGAACGCCTGCGCGTCGTAAGGGTTCAGCTCGGCTGCCCGGGACAGCTCCGCGGCGGCCGCCTGGTGCTCCTTGAGGGCGATCAGCACCAGGCCCAGACGAAGCCTGGCCGGCTGGTACGCGGGGTCGAGCTCGATGGAGCGGACCAGGTCCTTCTTCGCCGCGTCCAGCTCCCCCAACTCCGCCTCCATCAAGCCGAGGTAGTATGGCGGCAGCGCCGCCGAAGGGTGGTCCCGGCGGGCCTGGAGCAGCTCCGCGCGCGCTTCGTCCAGCAGCCCGCGCTCGCGCAGCGTGACGGCCAAATGGAGCCGCGCGGACAGGTGCACGGGATCGAGGGCCAGCGCCGCGCGGAACGACTCCAGCGCCGCCGCCTTGCGGCCGGTGGACGCCAGAAGCAGCCCCAGGTCGTCGTGCACGGCGGGGTCGCGCGGATCGATGGCCAGCGAGGCCCGCAGCGCGGCTTCGGCCGGCTCGTGCTCGCGGCGCTGGGAGTGGGCCCTGCCCAGCAGATGGTGCAGGTCGGCC
>DATEEA010000167.1:0-18144 GCA_035281445.1 Candidatus Polarisedimenticolia bacterium | reverse complement strand
CGCCGCACAGGCCTGGGCCAGCCTCTGCAGCTCCTCGGCGGGACGCTCGCCCAGGTCGCGGACCACCACGCGCAGCCCCGCCGCCTCGCGCGCCTCTCGCCGCAGCTCCGCGGCCTCGGTCTGCGCGAGCCGCTCGGACAGCGTCCTGAGCCCGCGGCGCGCCTCGGCCAGATGCTCCAGCAGGCGCGCGGCCGCGGCGTCCAGCTCGTAGGGGTGCGCGGAGAGCCGCGCCGCGCAGGCATCGGCGGCCGAGGCCAGGCTGCGGAAGGCGGCCACGACCCTCCCCCCGCAGAGGAAGGTCACGCGCGTGCCCCCCTTGAACCGCTCCCAGCCCCGGATGGCCACGCTTCCCACCGCGCCGCTGGATCGCACGTGGGTGCCGCCGCAGGGGGTCTCGTCGAAGTCCTTCACGCCGATCAACCGGATGGCGTCGCCGGGCCTCAGCACCGGCTCGCGTTCCGGCCCCGCGCCGGCGGCGGGCCGCGGGGCTTGGGCCGGATCGAGCAGCCGCACGGCGACCGGCCGGTCGTCGAAGATCACCTGGTTGGCGATCGACTCGGCCTGGCGGATCGTCCGCTCGGTGGCGGCGGGCAGATCCAGATCGATGGTGCAGGCCGACTCGCCCAGGTGGAAGGAGCGGGTGGACGCGGCCGCGGCGTCCAGGAAGGCCCTGGACAGGATGTGCTGGCCGGTGTGCTGCTGCATGTGATCGAAGCGGCGGAGCCAGTCGATCTCCGCCTCCACGTCGTCTCCCGGCGACGGCGACGCGGGGCCGGCCTTCACGAGGTGGAGGATCCTTCCGTCCTGCGCTTCCCGCACGTCCACCACCTCGAGATCGGCCAGACGCCCGGTGTCGTGAGGCTGTCCTCCGCCCGTGGGGTAGAACGCGGTCCGATCCAGCTCGAGGGAGAGCAAGCCCTCCCCGGCCGGGGCGGCCGCGGTGACCCGCGCGCCGAACCGCGTCAGGTGGGAGTCGTCACGGTAGAGGCGCAGAGGAGGACGTCCGGCCATGCGTCCTTATAGCACGCCGGGCGCGAGTTTTCATGGGCACGGGGAGGCCGCGCGCGGGGCTCCCGAGGAGCCGTGCCCGGCCGTCCCCTCGCCGAAGCAGTTGCCCGCCGTGACCAGGTAGTAATAGAGGCCGCCGGCCGCGGGAAGAGCGCCGTCCTGATGGCCCGGCGAGACCAGCCCGGGAGCGAGGCAGGCCGCGGGCTCCGGAGCCCCCGGATCCGGGCCGGCCGCGCCGCGGTACAGGTTGTACCAGGAGGCCTGCGGGGCCGCCTCCCAGGACAGCCACCCCCCGGACAGCGCGTCCAGCAGCAGCCCCGCCTCCGCCGGGAGCGAGGAGACCGACGGATCCGCCGGCGCGCAGTCGCAGGGGTCCCCCGTCCCGTCGGCGTCGGCGTCGTCCTGGGATCCGTTGGACTCCAGTGGGCAGTTGTCCAGCGCATCGGGCACGCCGTCGGCATCGGCGTCCACGACCGGGATCCCGATCAGCCGGACGTCGTCGATCGCCGCCTCCACCAGCGACGGGCCGCCCACGTCGGAGGCGGTGAACCTCACCCACGTCGCCGCGGGGAGCGGCGCGCCGGCCGCCAGGGGGACCTGCCGCCGCCGCCAGGTCGAATACGAGGAGGTCACCCGATCCACCTCCTGCCAGGTTTGCCCTCCATCCACGGACGCCTCCACCAGGAAGTCGTCCTCCTTGGGGTACGCCCCCAGGTCGTTGGTGTACCAGAGGGCGTACGTCAACCAGGCGTCCTGCGTCCCCGCCGTCGGCAGGGCGGGCGACAGCAGGGTGGTGGCTCCGCCGTCCACGTCGTAGGCGCCCGCGCTTGCGCCGGCCTGCGCTCCGGTGACGTAGCAGAGGCTCCCCTCTCCCGGCGTGGCGTCGTCCTCCGGCTGCACCACCGCCGCTCCGGCGTAGGTCCCCTGGGGGTCGGCGCGCTCCCAGCGGCCGGCCGTGGCCGTGTCCTGCGCCGACACCTCCCAGTCCCAGTCGGCCTCGAACGGATCGTCGGCCAGGGTCTGGAAGTCCCCCACCACGATGAAGCCGGGGCGCGTGATGACCACCGGCCCTCCCGGCCCCTGAAGCGTCAGCCGCACGGTGTAGCGCCCGCGGGCCAGGTATCGGTGGGTGGGGCTCGGATCGGCGCTCGTCGCCCCGTCGCCGAAGTCCCAGCTCAGACCGGTCACGCTCCCGGAGACGTAGCTCCTGAACTCCACGTCCAGAGGGGCCGGCCCCCCGGCCCTGGGGAACGCCGTGATGCTCCCCGAGACGGCGGCCGGAGGGATGGCCGTGTCCAGGGCGCCGAGGCCCCCCGTGTGGGCGTCGAACCAGGCTTCGATCCCGGTCCTGAACTGACCGGCCAGATCGAGATCCGCGGGCGACGGCTCCTGTCCGAAGGGCACGACCAGGACGAACGCCATGGTGAAGGCGGTGGGCGCCGAAGAGGAGGCGGGCACCCGCGGGCCGTTGGCTCCGACGAGGTCGGCGAGGGTCAGCTCGACCCGTGTGCCGCCCGTGGTGAAGCCGCCGCGGGGGAAGGAGGACCT
Organism: Candidatus Polarisedimenticolia bacterium; assembly: GCA_035281445.1. Lineage (GTDB taxonomy): Bacteria > Acidobacteriota > Polarisedimenticolia > JACPZX01 > DASXTC01 > DATEEA01. Next base: position 15,588 of record DATEEA010000167.1, on the reverse strand, counting down.
TCCCTGTCCCGGGTTGGCCGTGGGCTGATCGATGAGCACGATCGGCTGATCCACCTGCTCCGGCGGGATCAGCCCCCACAGGTAGAGATCGAGCGGACTCAGCGCGGCGAACTGCTGCGCGGCGGGCGCCGTGGTGAAGGTGCCGTCGCCGTTGTCGATCCACTCGTTGCCCTCCAGGACCGATCCGTCGGTGTCCAGGAAGAAGCTCCAGTGCGCGTCGTCCCTTCCCAGGATCTCGGTCCCGGGTGGCGCCGCCAGATAGGCCGCCGCCCAGTGGCTCGCCTCGTGAGCCAGCACCTCGATCCCGCTCACCACCCCCTCGAAGCCGGGAAGGAGGGCGCCGGGGCCCTGCGGGTACTCCTCCAGGTCGTTGAGATTGACGATGCCGCGCAGCACCGCATGCTCCGGATCCTGGAGCGGCGGCAGGTTCACCCCCTGCAGGTCGTTGTTCACCGCGGCGTAGAACGCGAAGCCGGCCTCCGGCTCCACGTCTCCGGGGAAGGTCGAGGCGGTCAGGATGGTCAGGAAGTCGAAGCGGTCTCCTGCCAGCGCCAGCGCGCGCTCGGCGATGGCGAGGGTGTCGGTGACCCCGTAGTCGATGAGGTCTCCCTCGTCCTCCAGCACCAGGAGGTCCCCCGCGATCCTGTCTCCCAGGGCGCCCAGCGACTGGGCGGCCGGCTCCCTCGGGTGCGCCGGGGCCCGGCGCCGGGAGTGCCGCGAGCGGAGGATCCGCCCCAGGTCCCTGGAGGTTCCGCAGAACCCGTGCCGGTTCGGACCCCGGCCTCCGGGGTCCGCCTCGAGGGCGGGCTGGGGCAGGGCCGTCAGGATCGCGAGGAAAAGCGCCGGCAGGAGCCGTCTCATGGCGCCGGGGAATGTACCGCGGCGCGCACAAACGCGGGGGCGGGATTCCCGAACTCAGGACGCATGTGACCACTCCGTTGGACGGCGGACGGCCCTGCTGACGCCTCGCGGTGACATCCGGGAGAGACCTGGCCCCTAGAAACAAATCATTGTATGTCAGCAAATTACGATGTCAGACGGCGGGTGCCATCCCATGGCATGCGTCGTGCAATTCCGGCGGGTGCGACACCTTGGGACGAGGAAACGAGGAGGATAGCGATGCTGAACCGAGTCGGAGGAAAGGCTGTCGTAGCGGCTTTGCTGACGATCGCGGGAGGCGCCCTCTTCTTCGCGGACCGGGCCGAGGCGCACGGGGCCTCGGTGGAGGTCGTGATCGGCGCTCCGGTGGCGGTGTTCGGGTTCTCCTACGGCAACCCGTTCCTGGTCGGCCACGTCCACCACGCCCCGGTCTACTGCGCCCATGGCCCGCTCTACTGGTACCCGTCGCACCGGGTGTACGGGCACTACCATTCGAGATACAAGTACGTACGGTACGCCAGCCCGCGGCATCACTACCCCGGGCACGGCTGGAAGCACCACGACGGCCGCCGGCACCACGGGCATCACGCCTGGAAACGCCACGACGGCCGCCGGCATCACAGCTATGCAAAGGCGCACTCGCGCCGCGGCAAGAGCGTCCGCGGGCACGACGCGGATCGCAGGGACCGGCGGGGCGATCGCGGCCGGCGCGGCCGGTGAGATTGAGAACTCGATAAGGAGCTGACGGAAGACGAGTTTGGACAATTGAGCTTGGGAGATGCTGCGACTCTCCTCCCAGGAGGTCCCCCCCAAGGATACCCCCCTCGCAGCATCTCCCACGTTTTCCCCCCCCAGCGCGCGGGAGCCTGGACAACTCCTGACGCGGACCGGCGGGACCCGGGAAGGCGGCCTCCCCCAGGTCCGGGCGATCAACCCGAACCCCCATAGGACGCCCCCGGGTCCCGCGTTCTTTTTTGTTGGACGCACCCTTCGAGGTTCTCCTATAGTACCCGCCTCATGGGCCTCGGGAACCGTCTGTTCGGCACCAAGTCGCTGGACCGCGTCCTGAAAGACGCCGAGGCTCCCGGCCACACCCTCAAGCGCACGCTCGGCCCCGTCCAGCTCACCGCCCTGGGCATCGGCGCCGTCATCGGCGCCGGCATCTTCGCCACAGTGGGGACGGCCGTGGCCGGCGACGCCCAGCGGCCGGGCGCCGGCCCTGCCATCATCGTGTCCTTCATCATCACCGCCGTGGCGTGTGCCTTCTGCGCCCTGTGCTACGCGGAGCTGGCTTCGATGATCCCGATCTCCGGCAGCGCGTACACGTACAGCTACGCCACGCTGGGAGAGGTCGTCGCCTGGATCATCGGCTGGGACCTGATCATCGAGTACGCCATCGGCAACGTGGCCGTGGCCATCTCCTGGTCCGGCTACTTCAACGAGCTGCTGAGGGGCCTGTCGTTCGGAGGAGCGTCGCTGGAGATCCCTCTCTGGCTGCGCAGCGACATGCACACGGCCTGGCAGTGCTCGGCGGCGCTGGCGGGGGGAGCCGGCCCGGCGGCTTCCTTCATTGAGACCTGCCGGACGCTCGCCTCCACGGCGCCCCACATCGGCACGCTGCCCATCGCGGTCAACCTGCCGGCGGTGGCCATCGTGGGGCTGCTCACGGTCGTGCTGGTCATAGGGATCCGCGAGTCTTCGTACGTGAACGCGGCCATGGTGGCGCTGAAGCTGCTGATCCTGGGGTTCTTCATCGTGGCCGGCCTGTGGTACGTGCGGCCGGAGAACTACACCCCCTTCGCCCCTGCCGGCTGGGCCGGCATCCAGGCGGGCGCCGCGGTCATCTTCTTCTCCTACATCGGCTTCGACGCGGTCTCCACGGCCGCCGAGGAAACCCGCAATCCGAAGCGCGACCTCCCGATCGGGCTGATCGCCTCGCTGGCCGTCTGCACCGTCCTCTACATCGCGGTGGCGGCGGTGCTGACCGGGATGCTGCCGGCCGCCGAGCTGGACACCCCCGAGCCGCTGGCCAAGGCGTTCTCCGCGCTGGGCATCGACTGGGCCGCGGGGTTCGTCGCCTTCGGCGCGGTGGTTGCGACCACGGCGGTGCTGCTGGTCTTCCAGCTCGGCCAGCCGCGCATCTTCTTCTCCATGTCGCGCGACGGGCTGCTGCCGCGCTACTTCGCCCGGGTGCACCCCCGCTTCCGCACGCCGCACGTCACCACCATCTGGACCGGCGTGGCGGTGGCCCTGCTTTCATGCCTGAGCCCGCTGAGCATGATGGTGGACCTGACCAACATCGGCACGCTCTTCGCGTTCGTGCTGGTGTGCGCGGGGGTGATCGTCCTGCGCTGGAAGGACCCCTCACGCCCCAGGCCCTTCCGCATGCCGTGGGTGCCGCTGGCCCCCTTGTGGCTGGCGGCGCTGGGGGGCGTGGCCTGGTCGGCGGCGTCCGGCTCGATCGGTGCGCCGCTCGCCGTCCGAGTGACGCTCCTCAGCGGCGTGGGGCTGATCTTCAACGCGATGGCGCTGGCCAGGCGCCTGCGGGGCGAGCCGGTGGAAGAGTGGCTGAAGACCGACCTGGCCCTGGCCGGGATCGCCACCTGCCTCTACCTGATGGACGGCCTGCCCTGGGTGACCTGGAAGCGGTTCGCCGCGTGGCTGGCGGCCGGCCTGGTCGTCTACTTCCTCTACGGCTACCGCCGCAGCGCGCTGCGGAGCGGCGCCGCGGGGACCGCCTGAGGAGCTAGCGCGGCACCTCGATGACCACCTTGCCCGCCGCGGCGTTGCCCGCCCGATCGCGCGCCCTCACCGTGACCGTGTGCTCGCCCGGCTCCATCTCCGGAGTGCGGAACCGGTAGCTCTCGCGGCGCGAGTCCGCGATCCTGTCCTCGGGCAGCAGCGGCACCCATTCCCCCGCGTCCAGCGAGTAGGAGACCTCGGCGATGGGGCTGAAGGTGTCGGTGACCACCACCGTCACCTCGGCCCAGCGCGATTGCAGCCGCGCCTGGGGCGCGCCCACCGACGGCGGCGTGTTGTCCACGTCGAACGGCGCCGAGGTGCGTGAGCCGGTCAGGGCCGAACCGGGGGGATTGGACGGCGCGTCGGATGCCGTGATCCGGATGCGGTAGACCCCGTCGGGGAGGGCGGTGGCGTCCCAGGTGTGGAACTCGTCCTGGATTCCCCGTGCCAGCGGCTTCCAGAGAGTCTCGTCCTCCGCCTTGAACTGAACGTCGTAGACCAGGGCGTCGTCGTTGCCGTCCTCCGACTTCCAGGACACCGAGCGCCTCCCTTTCTCGAAGCTCCGTCTCGGCTGGTTCTGCGCTCTCCTGGCCGCGGCGCCCCCTTCCCCCTGGTCCCCCGGGCGCTCTCCCGATCCGCCGAGCACTACCCCGGCCGCCATGACGTCCACGCTCGCCACCTCCGGGGGGAGGTTGTCCTGCAGGTAGTGCACCTGGATGTCCTTCAAGGAGGGGCTCTGCCCCGAGCCGCCGCTGCGCAGGATCGCCTTCCACTGCACGTAGCGGGCGCGCGGGCGATCGATGGTCGTCCCGGAGGCCTCGGTGTAGTCCTGCGACCAGTCGGACCAGGTTCCGTCGGGCTGCTCCGTGTTGCCGGTGCGCGCGCGCAAGGCGATGGATGTGCCGCGCGGCAGATCCGCCTTCCAGGAGATCGCTCCCCAGGTGGAGGTGAACCCGGCGTCGTGCACGGTCGAGGTCACCGTCCCTTCCAGCGGCACGCCGGGGCTGATGGAGACCACCTGCCCCAGGTTGCTCCCCGCGGCGATCACCCCCCCGTCGCCGCCCGCAAGCAGGGCCGTGACCTGCTGGGAGGAGACTCTCACGTAGTCGGTCGCCTCGCCGGCGCCGTCCACCAGGACGACGCGCCCGTCGTTGCCGGTGCCCACGAGCACGTGCCCCCGCAGCGGCGCGGCGCCGCCGTCCTGCCGCGGCGGCACGAACGGAGCCAGCGAGAGCGGCAGCGCCTCGCGCGACTCCCACAGCTTGCGGGCGTAGCCCTTCGGGGTCACTTCGTAGAGCGCTCCGTAGTAGGCCTCCTGCGGCGCCGGCCTGGGCGCCTCCCGGCGTCCCTGCGCCTCGGCCTGCTCCTCCCCCTCCCCCTGCTGCTCCTGATCGGACCCCGGAGAGTCGTCGGCGGTGACCCGCACCCTGGTGACGCCGCCGGACACCGCCGCGCCGCCGCCGCCGCGCTGGCGGGGCATGGGGGCGAGAGCGGCTGCGTAGATCAGCTCTCCCTGCGCCGCGTCCTGCACCACGGTCAGCGCGGCCAGCTCCCGCATCGGCGAGTCGTACACCACCGACGAAGTGCCGTCCGCCTCGATCCGGTAGAGGATGCCGTTCTGGTCCGACCCGGCGTAGAAGGCGCCTCCCGCGGCGGGAGTCAGGGAGCGGATGTGATCCTCGCGGCTGTCCAGCACCACGCGCGAGGCGGCGTTGGGACCGGGCCGGTCGATGCGGTAGACACGCCCACGCTGTCCCGTGGCCACGTGGAGGCGATCCTTCTCGTCGAAGGCGATGGCCCAGATGTAGGCGTCGTCGGGATCGAAGACGATCGTCCCCATCCCAGCCTCGCCGACCAGGTAGACCGCTCCGCGGGGCGAGGTGGCGGCGTAGAGCCGGCCCTTGGAGTCGAACGCCAGGGCGTGCACCTCGAGCTGATCGGAGTCGAACACCAGCTCCGGCTCTCCCGCCGCCTCGGGAAGCCGGTAGACCTTCCCTTCGTTGCCCCCTCCCGCGTACAGCCTCCCGCGGGCATCGCGGGCCAGGCACCAGAGGTTCGGCTGGGTGGAATCCATCAACGGCGCGACGGAGGCGGAGAGCCGGAACGCCCCCTCGCCCGTGATGGCCACGCCGTCCATCTTCATCTGGAGGAGCTCCTCGCGCTGGCGCAGCACCCAGGCGTCGGAGGACGCGGCCGCCGCGCCGCGGGCGGCCAGGGCCCAGAGCAGGGTGACGAAGACGAGGGTCAGGGCAGGGGTTCGCGCGCGATGTGGCATCGGCTCGATCGGCTCCAGGGGAATGGGTTCACCGGATCCTGAGCGGCACGGCCACTCCGCCGACCACGATCTGCTCGAGCGGGATCCCTTCCTCGTGCAGGGTGGTCTCGGCCAGCGGGGTGACCTCGCCGGCGCCGCGGTTGGCGCCGAGGGTGGAGTAGATCGAGGGCGGAAGCGCCTGCAGGATCTCGTTCTGGACGACGGCGCCGGGATGGCGCCGGGTGATCTTCATGTAGAGATGATCGTTGGTGCGCAGACGGTTGATGAGCGAGATGAGCTGCGCCAGATCGTCGGCCTGGGTCACCTGGCGCGACAGGACGTTGCGCTCCACCGACCCGAGCAGACCCGCACCCCCGATGTAGGCCACGAGCTGGCCTGAAGGGGTCCCCTCCGGCACGGTGTACTGGAAGCGCCGGGTGAAGGCTCCCCCCCTGTAGGGGCGGACGAGCACGCGGAACTCCACCGTCTCGCCGGGATCGAGCTGCGTGCGGGTCGGATAGACCGCCTCCACGAACCCGACGTTGCCCTGCTCCACCGACGCGATCTTCAGATCGACGGACGTCACGCGTGGCGCCTCGAAGCGGTTCTGGTAGACGGCGCCGAACACCCCCTGGACGTCGCGGGCCAGCGACAGCGCGGCCGACTGGGCCGCCGAGAACCCTGTGTACAGATCGTTGATCACCAGGTCGTCGTGCCCGTGGATGGCCACGCGCCCCGACAGCGCCACGGTCATCTCGTCGGACGACCAGGCGGTGTTGACCAGGCTCGCCGCGGTCACCAGCCCCAGCAGCGTCGGCGTGAACTCGCGGAAGTCCACCACCTGGTAGCCGAAACGACGGGGCGGCCCGCCCGCCGTGCTCACCTCGAGGGAGACCGGGATCGTGGCCGGCTTCGGGCCGATCACCCCGGCCATGGCCGGCAGACGGCTCTGGCGGAAGGTCCCCACCGTGTCGAGCACCCGGCTCAGCTTGGTGGACGCCTGCATCGAGGGGAGCGTCATGTAGATCTCCGCCCGGGCCATCGGCAGGTCGGCCGCCCCGTTGAGGAAGGCCGGGTGGCCGAACGCGTACACCCGGTCGCCGTCCACGTGGGTGACCGTGCCGGTTGCGGCGAAGGAAAGGTCTCCCGTGACGAGCTGCGCGGCCACCGGACGGCCGGGCTCCAGCGGCGGCGCCCCCGCGACGTCCGCCTCCCCGGGCGACCCCGCCGCGCCGGCCACCGCACCGCCCAGTCCGGCGCGCGCCAGGTCGGGAGCCAGCTCCTCGAGGAGCCACCCCGGTGCGCCCGACACGACGAGCGGAGTCTCGATCGGCTCCACCCCGGCGGGACCCGAGGCCACGGCGCCCGGGAGGGGCGCGCGGCGCTCCCCCGCCTGATCCGTCGCCACCTGGAGCATGTCGTGAATGGGGGTGATACCGGCGATCGGCTCCTTCATGAACGAGCCGATCCTGTAGGAGAGCGCGCCCACCAGGCGGCCCTCGATGTAGACGGGGCTGCCGCTCATCCCGCCTGCGACGCCGGTCTTCTCCACCCGCTCACCGCGCAGGCGGGCCAGGATGAGGTCCTGGTTCGGCCCGAGGAAGTTGTCCATGACCCCGACGATCTCGGCCTCGAACTCCTCAAGGCGCCCCCCCTCGAACACCGTGCGCACCACGCCCTTCTGTCCCGCCCTGACCTCCGACAGCGGCATGAGATCGGCGGTGCGGGGGCCCGTCCCGGCCCCCGGGGCGGATGCGGCGGCGAGCCAGACGGCGCAGAGCGCGGCCATGAGGCGGCGGGGCGGGCGCTTCATCCTTCCGACACCTTGAGACTCTTCTTGATGGCTTCGACGATGTAGTTCTGCATCGAGGGCTCCTGGTCCTTCACCGCCCGGTAGACCAGGCACGGGAGCTTGAGCGAGATCTGCACTCCATTCTCGTCGAGCGTGTCGAGCCACTTGGTGAAATCGCCCCAGGAGGTCCACGAGAGCGCCTCGATGGCGCCCTTGCGGTACAGCTCGATGAGTTCGATGTGGTCTTTGAGCTTGAAGATGACGTCCGCTTCATCATAGTCGGCGAAGTCGCTGTACGCAAAAAACTTCACCTCGCCTGCCGGCTGATCCTTCCCCTTGATCGTGATCTCCGGGGACTTGTTGCACCGCATCAGGATGAAGTCTCCCTTGCCTCGGAAGCGGAACGCCAGGATCGGATCGCTGGTTCGCGTGGTGTCGGACGGGGTCTTCAGGCTCCTGTAGACCCTCCTGGCTATCTGCTCGTTCGTCGTATACATGCCCCTCTCCCCCTGGTCTGTACGATCCGGCGAATCGTAAATATGGGACCAGTATAACCATACGTATGTTCTTCTTCAATGGCTCATCGGCCCCATCCCTCTCGTCCCGCTTCTCCTTCTCGTTCCCAGCCGGCTCGGCCTTTCGACTAAGACACGTATTTTCTGTCGAATAAGAGTCTCGATTCTCTGGCTTCCAGCCCAGTCTCATAGTTCGGCAAGAGATTTCAAATCTATAACTTCCGAAATTGACCCATGCAAAACAGCCGCTCATACTCTCGCCCCGGCACACAGCGTAGGGTCACGGAGGAGAGAGCATGAAGGCCACCCGCTCGACACTGGCTTGCCTGACTGCCGCCGCTCTCAGTTTCGGCACCGGGGGGAGCGTTCCCGCCCGCGGCCACGACGACAGGATGTCCCCGGACCTCGCCGACCGCGTCGCCGCGGGTCATCCGGCCGAGATGGTGGACGTCATCATCCAGGGCGACCCCTCCTCGACGGAGGAGCTGGCCGGCAAGGTGGCCCGGCGGGGCGGCAGCGCGCGCCGCGCGCTGCGGCTCCTCAACGGACTGTCCGCCCGTCTTCCCCTCTCCGAGATCGCCTCTCTCGCCGCCGAGCCGGGTGTGCGCAGGGTCTCACCCGACCGTCCGGTCGTCTCCACGATGGACGTCGCGGCGCAGGCGGCGGGCGCCGGCTGGACTCGTGCCTGGGACGGCCTGGGCCCCGGCGGCAGCGGCATCGGCGTGGCGGTGATCGACTCCGGCATCGCCCCTCATCTGGATCTGCTCGGAGTGGTGGTCGAGCGGGTCGACTTCGTGGACCAGGATCCCGGCCGGGCCCAAGGCGCCCCCACCTTCGACCCGTACGGCCACGGAACGCACGTGGCCGGGATCGTGGCGGGACGCTCCTCCGGCCGGCTGGGAGGCGTGGCCCCGGGGGCCCATCTCGTCTCCCTGCGCGTGCTCGACTCGCAGGGACGCGGGCACAGCAGCGACGTGATCGCCGCGCTGGACTGGTGCGTGGACAACGCCGCGGCGCACGGGCTGCGCGTGCTCAACCTGTCTCTTGGCCAGCCGGTGGCCGAGCCCGTGGAGTTCGATCCGCTGGCACAGGCGGTGGAGCGTGCGTGGCGGGCCGGGCTCGTGGTGGTCGCTTCCGCGGGCAACGCGGGCCGCCTCGGCTCCGGTTACGGGACCATCTCCAGTCCGGGCAACCATCCGCTGGTCATCACCGTCGGCGCGCTGGACGACAGGCGATCGGCCGATCCGCGCGACGACGACGTGGCCGCGTTCTCCTCGAGGGGCCCTTCCCGCTTCGACCTCACGGTCAAGCCCGACCTGCTGGCCCCCGGCGTGGCCGTGGTCTCGCTGCGCGCGCCGCACTCCACCCTGGACCGGGCCCTCCCCGAGGCGCGGGTGGGAGGCGAAGGTCCGGGCCGCAGCGCCGCTTTCGAGGCCGGCTACTTCCGGCTGAGCGGCTCCAGCATGGCGGCCGCGGTGGCCTCGGGTGTGGCGGCGCTGATGCTCGGCGCCGATCCGACGCTGAGCCCCGACGACGTCAAAGCCAGGCTGATGGCCACCGCCCGCCACGATCTGGCTCGCGATCTGTACTCCCGGGGCTCCGGCCCGCTGGACGCGGCCGCCGCCCTGGCCGCCGCCGGCCGGGCCCGCCAGGCCTCCTCCCCTGTGTCGCAGAGCCACGGCGACGGCGTGGCCATCGAGGAGACCGGGGCCGCCTGGGGGGACCCGCAGCGGTGGAGCCTCGAGGATCTGTACGGCGACCCCGCCCTCTGGGGCGAGGAGGCCGCGGCCACCGCCGGGTTCTTCGAGGACCCGTGCATGACCGGCGAGGGGGTGGTCTGGCAGACCATGACCGGAAGCGGCGTGGTCTGGCAGACGATGGCGGCCGAAGGGGTGGTGTGGCAGACGCTCACCGGCGCCGGCGTGGTGTGGCAGAGCGGCGTGGTCTGGCAGAGCGGCGTGGTCTGGCAGACATCGTCCTGCCCCTTCTGAGGAGGTTCCGGCCGCGCGGCCCGATCCCGCCGCGGCGGCGTCGAGACATCGGCAAGGTTCCCTGAAGCCGCTCGCCTCTGGCAGGGCCCCATTCCGGGGAGAGGGAGTGACTTTGGGGACTTCCCCCCGGGGTCCTGGCCGTCGGTGGTGGCTGGCGGCCGGGGCCCCGGGTGCGCTTCAAGGACAGCCCGTGCGACTGACGCATCGGATGCTCGGCTGCGCCGGAATCGGGCTCACCATCGCCTCGTGGTGGTGGGAGCCCCCCGCGCCCACGGCGGACCTGGCGCTCCTGCTGGGGCTGTGCGCCCTGGGCGGTATGCTCCCCCTGAAAATGCCGGCGCTGCAGCCGCTGCCGGTGAGCCTGCCCCTGGTGGGGGCCGCCGCCGTGTCGGAGCAGCCCGCCGTGGCCATGGCCGCCGGCTGCCTGGCGGGCCTCTGCACCATCTTCACCTACCGGCGAGGCGAGGCGGAAGCGGTCGCCGCGGGCCGGTGGCAGGGGACCGAAGCGGCCCTCGGGCTTTCGGGCGCGCTGGCCCTGGCGGCGGGGATGGTGGCCAGCGGCTACGGCCGATTCGGCCTCACACCGCTGCCTCCCGTCTCGTCGCAGGCACCGCCAGCGCCCGAGATCCTCCGCTCCCTGCTCTTCGCCTCGGTGATCGTCTGGCTCGCCTGGTGGGTGGTGCGCCCCTTCGATGGCACGGGCACATGGGCGGTCGCCCTGCGCGGGCTCCTGGCGGCCACCGCCGCCTCGTGCGCCGCCTGGGGACTGGCGGCGGCGATGGCCGGGCGGCGGGAGGCGGTGACGATGGGGCTCTGCTGCGCGGGCCTGGCGGCCTTCCTGCTGTGCCGCCGGGCGGTCAGGCTGGAGCGTGAGCTGGCCGCGCAGGCCCAGCGCACCCATACGGGGCTCGCGCTGCTGGAGTCGATCGCCCTGGCCATCGAGGCCAAGGACCACACATCCGAGCGCCACCTCCGGCGCATGCGGGTGTACTGTCTGGAGCTGGGGCGGAGGCTCGGGATGCCCGCCGACGAGCTGGAGGCGCTCGAGTACGCCTCGCTCCTGCACGACATCGGCAAGCTGATCGTCCCCGAGTCGATTCTCTCCAAGCCCGCGGGCCTCTCCAGCGAGGAGTACCAGGTGATGTCGTCGCACGCCAAGGTCGGGGCGGAGATCCTCGAGAGCACCGGCCTCTCCTCCAAGGTCGCGGAGATGGTGCGCCACCACCACGAGCGCTACGACGGCACGGGCTACCCGGGAGGATTGACCGGGCTGGAGATCCCGATGGGCGCGCGCATCCTGGCCGCGGTGGACACCTTCGAGGCGCTGACCTCCGAGAGGCCACACCGCCACGGCGTGCCGCTGGACCGGGCGGTCGCCTACCTGCGCGACAACGCCGGCAAGCTGTTCGATCCGCGCGTGGTGGGCGAGCTGGTGGCGGGCCACCGGGAGATCGAGGCCCTGGTGGACGGTCAAGACGCAGGGCGGGCCGGAAGCGGGCACCGCTCGGCGGTCGACACGCTGCGCATCCGGCGCCCGCTGCAATCGGTGCTCGATCGCATCGCCTCGTCGCACATGGAGGTCTACTCGCTTCACGAGATCAGCCAGGCGCTCGGCCAGACGCTGGATCTGGAGGAATCGTTCCGCTTGATAGCGGGCAAGCTGCAGCGGCTCGTCCACTTCTCGGCCTGCGCCGTCTATGTGGTGGACACCGAGCACGAGGTCCTGTGGGCGCGCTTCGCCACGGGTGCCGGCGCGGCGCGCATCCTGTCGGTGAAGATCCCGGTCGGACAGAAGGTGACCGGATGGGCTGCCGCGCAGCGGCGCGCCGTCGCCTTCGCCCCCGCACGGACGGTTCCGGCGGGGCAGGCGGAGCACGGCCCTTGTCCGGACCTCGAGGAGGTGTCGGCCGACCCGGACATCGCCTTGCTGGCCTGCTGCGTGTCGGCCCCTCTGGCCATCGACGAGGGCCTGGTGGGAGCCATCACGCTGTACGATGAGGCCGATCGGCCCTACGGGCCCGAGGCGGAGCAGCTGCTGGCCCTGGTGGCCAGGCAGGTGGCCGGGGCGGTGCGAGCCGGCCTGCTGTTCGAGCAGACCCAGGAGCACGCCCTCACCGATTCCCTCACGGGCCTGCCCAACAGCCGCTTCATGTTCATCGCCTTCGACCAGGAGGCGGCCAGGGCGCGGCAGGAGGGGGCGCCTCTCTCCCTCATGGTGATGGACATCGATCGATTCCGGGAGGTCAACGACGGCTTCGGGCACCATGCCGGTGACCGGTTCCTGGTGGGTATGGCCAAGGCCATCCGGGCGCAGATGCGGGTGTGCGACACGTGCATCCGCTACGCCGGCGACGAGTTCGTGGCCATCCTGCCGAGGATGGATGCCCGGGAGGTGGAGGCGGTCGCAGAGCGCCTGGCCGAAGCGGCCCGCGACTACTGTCTGGAGGCACGGCCGGGGCGCCCCGTCCGATTGACGCTGTCGATCGGCTTCGCCACGATGCCCGTGGACGGCAACGACTTCGAGACGCTCATGGGAATGGCCACGGCGCGGATGAAGCAGCGCAAGCAGAAACGGCCCGTCAGGGCCGAGCTCGAGGCGGGAGACCCGCTCCTGCGCGGCCCCGCCGGAGGAGGGAGGAGGCCATCATGAGCACCAGCGGCACCCGCCGGCCTGCCGGCGGCAACGGCAAGCACCAGGAACGCCGCACAGGCGTCGACCGCCGCATCGCCGACGATCCAGGCTACGCCGGACCCGAACGGCGCAAGTCCGCCCGTCGCAAGCTCGACAGGCACCCCGACAAGCCATTGAAACGCTGACCTCGGCCTTCCGCTTTTCCAGTTGACAGGCTCCCACCGCTCGGTTCAAGATACCGGCTCTTTTCAAGAACCTGGCACAATTGTCGCCTCACTGTTCGTGGAGCCTCGTCCATGCCGCAGTCGTCCGGCCGTGCCCGTTCCGCGCTTCTGACGCTCGCGCTCGCCCTCATCCCCGCCGCCGCAGCCGCAGACAACAAGGAAGGCTCCATCGAGCTGGGCCTGGCGGCCACCTTCATCCGGTTCGACAGCCAGGCCGAGATGGATCACCGCTTCGGGCCGACTTTCCACCTGGGCTACAACTTCACCAAGAGGCATGGTGCGGAGCTGTCCTTCACCAGCGTCACGGCCACCCCCAACTCCGGGCCTTCCTTTCCCATAGACGTCGACGTCGCGCGCCTCGGCTACGTCTTCAACGCCTATCCGAGAGAGAGGATGGTCTCCTTCTTCAGGTTCGGCGTCGGCGCGTGGAAGATCGATCCCGAGCCGCACCCCCGGGCACCCGAGAGGATCTCCGATCCCGACAACAACCTGCTCCTGTACAGCGGCGGCGGTGTTCGGTTCTTCCTCCACGACCGGCTCGCCGTGCGCTTCGCCGCCACGGTCGATGCGGTGGACTTCGGCGACGGGATCCTCAACCCGGACATCCATGCGTCCGGGGACTTCGGCCTGGTCTTCCTCCTGGGCGGACGGGACGCGGCGGAGCCGTCCGGGGAGACCGAGGCGCCCACCGAGCCCCCTTCGGAAACGCCCGACGGACGCTGACGATCCGGACTGTTCCAACTTTCTGTTGCATCTTGAGACTATGCAGCGTATAGTTTCGCGACTTCGGACACGCTGCCAATTTGAATCGCCCGGCCGTCTCAGGATGGATCCCCCGTGGAGTCTTCGAGCCAGGAGATCGTCAACGGACGCTATCGTCTCGTCCGGTGTCTTGGTGAAGGGGGGATGGGCTCGGTCTACCTGTCCGCCGACCTGGCGGAGGAGCAGCGGCCGGTCGCCCTCAAGCGGGTCCATTCCACGCTCCTGACCCCCAACGGTATCGACGCATTCAAGGCGGAGTTCTCCGCCATGACGCGCCTGCGCCATCCTAACGTGGTCGAGGTCTACGACTTCGGCCTCGACAGCGCCACGGGAGAGCACTTCCTGACGCTGGAATACGTCGAGGGGACCGATCTGAGGCAGGCGGCGGCCGGCCTCGACAGGCCGGCGGTGCTCGAGCTGCTGGTCCAGGTCTGCCGAGGACTGGAGTACATCCACAGTCGAGGCCTGGTCCACAACGACCTGAAGCCGCAGAACATCCTGGTGTCCTCCGCCGCGCCGCGCACCTGCAAGCTCATGGACTTCGGCCTGGCCTCGGTGGAGGCGGCCGCGGGCTCGGGCCCCGCCGGGCTCAGAGGGACGCTCCAGTACCTTGCCCCCGAACTGATCCGCGGCGCCGCGGCGGATCGCCGGTCGGACCTCTACTCGCTCGGCGTGCTGTTCTACCTGCTCCTGGCCGGGCGCCTGCCGTTCGACGGCGAGCCCTCGGAGATCCTGGCCCGGGCCACGTCGCAGGCGCCGGAGCCGTTGTCGCGCCATGCCGAGGGCATCGAGCCTCCCCTCGAGGCGCTCGTCCTCCGGCTTCTGGAGAAGGACCCGCTGGCCCGCCCGGACTCCGCCGCCGGGGTGATCGCGGCGGTCGCCGCTGCGTCGGGGCTCCCCTTCCCGGTGGAGACACCGGCCACGATCGCCTCGGCCGTCCGCAGCGGCAAGTTCGTGGGCCGCCAGCGCGAGCTGGACCGGCTGGTGCGGCACGTGGACGCCTCCCTCGCCTCGGGGGGAGAAGGCGCCGGCCGTCTCATCCTCCTGTCGGGGGAGAGCGGCGTGGGGAAGAGCCGGTTGGTCAGGCAGCTCCGCTTCGAGGCCCAGATGAGGGGCGTGCGTGTGGTGACCGGCCAATGCTACGAGGGATCGGCCTCGGCGTTCCACCCCTTCGTGCAGATCATCCGGCAGATCCTTCCGGACGGGCTCCGGGGAGGAGAGCTCGCCTCTCTGATCCCCGAGGCTCCCGCCGCCGGCGCCGCGCCGGCGATGGATCCCGAGCACGCGCAGAGACAGGTCGTCGGCGCGGCGGTGCAGAGGCTGCTGGAGACGGCGGAGGCCTCGCCGCTGATGGTCTGCCTGGAGGATCTGCAGTGGGCCGACACGGCTTCCATCGCCTTGCTGGAGCACCTCGCCCGCAACGTCTCTTCCTCGGCCCGCCTCGTCCTGGTGGCCACCTACCGCAGCGAGGAGTCGGAAGGTCCGCCCCTGTCCACGGCGCTGCCCAGGCTCCTGCGGGCGGGCAACTGGGAGCGGCTGGAGCTCTCGCGCCTCAGGGAGGCCGAGCTGGCCGAGATGCTGGAGGGGATGTTCGGGCTCGAGGAGGTCCCTTCCGAGCTGGTGGAGCTGATGCTGCGCGAGACCGAGGGCAACCCGTTCTACATCCAGGTGGCCCTGGAGTCGCTGCTGGAGGACCAGGCCCACGCGGCGACGGCCGGAGGCCGGCTTCTCGACTTCAAGGGTCTGGCGCAGCTCCCCTTCCCCCGGTCGCTGTCCGAGGCCATCGCGCGGCGCGTG
>DATEEA010000166.1:0-32617 GCA_035281445.1 Candidatus Polarisedimenticolia bacterium | reverse complement strand
CGCGGCCGGGCTGGCAAGGGAGCCTCCGGGGACCAGGGGAGGGGGCGAGGCCCCCCGCCCGCGGCGCGCCTCGGCGCCTCCCGCCGCGCTCGAGGGCGCGTAGACCGCCGGCACGCCGGCCATGGTCATCCCTCCCACCGCGGACATCGAGGCCACCGCGGCGGCCACGGCCCGGCCCTGCAGAGCCCGCGCCATCTCCTGTCCCGTCTGGAAGCGTTGGGTGGGATCCTTCTCCAGGCCCCGCATCAGCACCCGTCCGATCGGCGCCGGGATCCGATCGCTCACCATGTGCGGCATCGGCGGCACCTCGTGCACGATCCTGTACATGATGGTGGTGACGGTGTCTCCCGAGAACGGCTTGCTGCCGGTGAGCAGCTCGTACAGCACGGCGGACAGCGAGAACAGGTCGCTCCGGCCGTCGAGCGCGCGGCCCAGGATCTGCTCCGGGGACATGTAGTTGGGGGTGCCGATCAGGACGCCGTCGGTGGTGAGCTGCGTGGAGGGGTTCTTGGCCAGCCCGAAGTCGGTGATCTTCAGCGTGCCGTTGCGCAGCAGCATCAGGTTGGCCGGCTTGATGTCGCGGTGCACCACCCGCTGCTGGTGCGCGTAGTCCAGCGCGTCGCACCCCTGCACCACCAGGCTCACCACCGTCTCCACCGGGAGCAGCCGATCGGCGCGCGTGTGCGCCTCGAGCGTCTCCCCCTGGATGCACTCCATGGCGATGAACCAGCTCCCCTCGTGCTCGCCCACGTCGTAGATGGTGACGATGCCGGGGTGCTGCAGCTTGCCCGCGGCCTGGGCCTCGCGATGGAAGCGCTGGCGCATCTCCTCGGCTTCGGCGGCGGGCAGGCCGGCCGCCGTGTGGATCGTCTTGATCGCCACGCGGCGATCGATGCGCGGATCGTGGGCCAGGTAGACCACGCCCATGGCTCCGCGGCCGATCTCTTCGATCACTTCATAGCGGCCGATGGAGCGGGGCTGGGTCACGTCGGTATGCCTGCCTTGGGATGTCCGGATGGAGAGACGGGTGATGATCGTGCCGGGGGCATGCCGATGGTGAATCTTAATGACCGGTTCCCGGGGAGTCAAACCGCCGACCCCCCGGAAAGCCCCGCCGGACGCCCCTCCCGCCCCCCGGGGAGGCCCCTCAGGGCCGGTACGGCACCTGCCGGAACGCCACGTGCACCTGGGCGTCGGACTCGATCACGGCGTACCCGGCCATCCCCGACCCGGGACGTCCCGGCAGCGGGCCCGGGCCGACGAAGTGGCGCCCTCCCGCCTGGCGGTGCCAGAAAGCGTCCCCGCCTCCCACCACCAGGATGTCGGCGCCGGAGGCCTGCCCCGCCTCCAGCAACCTGGGCTCGGGGGTCGTCTCCATGAGCGGCTGGCCGGCGTCCACCGGGCTGCCGTGGTACACGGCCAGGATCCTTCCGCCCGTCCTCTTGCGCAGCTCGAACGGAAGGTCGGCCAGGAGCCTGCGGGCGTACAGGGTCATGCCTCGGCCGGCGCCGTCGGCGGCCTGCGCCGCCGCCTCGTCCACTGGGCCCCGCACACCCCGGATGTTCCTGTCGTAGAGGAAGCGGACGCACCCTTCGGGATCCGGCCCGTCCCCCGCCACGCCGCCCACGTGCACGATCCGATCGAAGCCCTCCTTCTCCGCCTGCGCGAAGCAGGCGCGCAGGGCGGGGAGATCGGCGTGGATCGGGCCAAAGGCGATCGTTTTCATCGGCGCGACATTAGAGGCAACGCCGCGCGGCGTCAAGCCGCTGGCCGAGCATGGCCAGCCCCACCCCCAGCGCCGCGAGCAGCGCGAGCGCCGAGATCCAGACCCCCGCGCGGTGGCCGGTGGGCCGGTAGCTCATCTCCACCAGGGCGTCCCCCGCCGGCACGGCGATCGCGCGGAAGCACTCCTCGGCGCGCCGGACGGCGGCGCGCTCGCCGTTCACCGAGGCCTTCCATCCCGGCGCGTACGCGTCGCGCACCAGCAGCCAGCCGGGCCGCGTCTGTCCCGACACCCGCACCGACAGAGTGCCGGCGAGGTCGCGCTCCACGGTCACCTCGGCGCCCGCGCCGGCCGAGGGGGCCCCGGGAGGGAGCGCGTCGTGCGCGGCGCCCCCCCTGTCGCGGGCCGGCAGGCCGGGCTCCGGTCTCAGCGACTCCACGAACGAGAAGCGCGGCGCCGCGGCGTCGTTGACGAAGACCCGGCCGTCGGGGCCGTCGTACGCCGGGCGCAGCGACCCGCCCGGGACCGGACCCTCCGGCGGCGCGGCGATCCAGCGCATCCCCAGAGCGTCGAGGAGCCGTCGCTGGCCGGCGTCGATCGGTTCTCCGGCGCGCAGCCGCTCCAGTCCCGCCCGGGCCAGCAGCGGGCCGCACGCCTGGGGAGCCATCCCCGCGCGCCCCTGCAGGGACGGGATCCGGTAGACCATGTGGGATTCCGGCGGGAGGATCGATCCCACGCCGGCCATCCGCCCGCCGCGCGCCATGTCCGATGCCGCGTCGCGCCGCAGGAAGTCGGTCAGCGGCCCGGGCGCGAACAGCCGCCGGGGGTCGGCCTCGGGGTTGGCGCGGTCCGCCGCGTGCCCCAGCGCGCCGGCGATGAGCAGCGCCAGGGCGCCGGCGAGGATCCCCCCGCCCCGGCGGCTCAGCGCCAGCGCGGCCGCCAGCGCGGCGGCGGCCAGGGAAGGGGCCAGCAGCGCGGCGCGCGAGCCCAGGGCGTCCGTCTGCAGTCCGGACAGCAGCGCCGTCACCGCCGCCCCGGCCGCCAGCCAGGCCAGCCACCAGGCCGGTCCCCGCCGATCCCCACCCGCTCCCTCCGCCTGGATCGAGCCCAGCGCCATGGCCGCCAGCGCCGCCTCGGCGAACCCCAGCAGCAGCAGCGGCCGCGACGACGCGCGGGGGAGCAGCGCCGCGGCGCACGACGCACCGGCCAGGACCAGGAAGACGATCGCGCGCCGCCAGCGGCGCAGCGAGGCCACGGCCAGCACCAGCGCCCCGCCTCCGAAGAGCGATCCCGCGTGCATCGCGGCGAGCCCACCGCCGCCGGGACCCTCCCCGGGGAGGGTGACGCTTCGCAGGGCGTACTGGAGGGAGGGGACCATCTGCACCGAGGCCATCGCCCCGGCCAGCACCATCCCCCCGGCGAAACTCCAGAATGCGGCGCCGCGGCGCGGGGATCCCGCCGCGCACCACGCGAGCCAGGCGCCCGCCGCGGCGAAGCTCATCAGGAACGTCGCCGGGTCGCCGGCCAGCATCTGCGCCGCCCCGGCGAAGCCCAGGAGCAGGAGCGGCGCCCCACCCGGGCGCGCCGCGGCGGCGCCGGCCCCGTGCATCACCAGCGGCAGCAGCGCCGCGGCGTTGGCCTGCGGCGACCCGAGGTGCAGGGTCATGGCTCCGCCCAGGGCGAACAGGGCCGAGCCGGCGACCACGGCGGCGCCGCTCAGTCCCAGACCGCGCAGGAAGACCGCCATCAGCGCTCCCGCCAGGACGGCCCGCGCGGGGATCGCCGCGGCGAAGACTCGCGGCGAAGGGACGATCCAGGCCGGCCAGTGCAGCGGGTCGTAGACCGCGGACCTGGGGTCGGCCGCGAACGGCGCCCCGGCCAGCGAGTAGGGGTTCCACAGCGGGACCGTCCCTACCGAAAGGCTCCGGGCGGCGTGGAGGTGCCATGGGTAGGAGCGCACCGGATCGGCCGAGACCGGGACCGCCCCCTGGGTGAAGACCGGAAGGTGGACCAGCAGGACGAGGGCGGCGATCAGGACCACGGAGACCGCCACCGGACCCGGGCGCGGACCCGGCGCCTCGATCACGCCGGGCTGCAGCCGCCGTGCATCGTGGACAGCACCTCCGCCGCCAGGACGTCCTCCAGCGGGATGCCGAAGCCGCCGGGCCCGCGGGCCATCGCCCCCAGCGCCCGGGGCAGCGCGCAGACGATCCGGCCCTGCCTGGCCTTCTTGTCGCGGCGCGCCGCCTCCAGGATGGCCCAGGCGGTCATCCCCCCGTCCGGAGGGATGCGCACCGGCAGGCCCAGCCCGCTG
Source organism: Candidatus Polarisedimenticolia bacterium (assembly GCA_035281445.1). Lineage (GTDB taxonomy): Bacteria > Acidobacteriota > Polarisedimenticolia > JACPZX01 > DASXTC01 > DATEEA01. The sequence continues at coordinate 28,580 of DATEEA010000166.1, read as the reverse complement.
AGCGAGGCCTCGATCGCCTCGGCCGCCTCCCTGGAGAGCATCCCCAGACGCACCGCCAGCCTGGACTCGGCCACCATCCCGATGGAGACCGCCTCGCCGTGCGACAGCGCGTAGCCCGACAGGGTCTCCAGCGCGTGGCCGATGGTGTGCCCGAAGTTCAGGATGCGGCGCAGGTCCCCTTCCCTCTCGTCGGCGGCCACCACCTCGGCCTTGATGGCGCAGGCGGAGGCCACCAGGCCGGTCAGCAGCGCCGGGGCCCTGGCGGCGACGGCGCCGCTGTCGCGGGCCAGGGTGTCCAGCAGCGCCGCGTCGCGGATGACGCCGCACTTCACCACCTCGGCCAGCCCGGACCGGAACTCGCGCTCGGGCAGCGTGCCCAGGAAATCGATGTCGGCGAAGACCGCCGCCGGCTGGTGGAAGGCGCCGATGAGGTTCTTGCCGCGGGGATGGTCCACGCCGGTCTTGCCCCCCACCGAGGCGTCCACCATGGCCAGCAGCGTCGTGGGGACCTGCACGCACGGCACCCCGCGGTGGTAGGTGGCGGCGGTGAACCCGGCCAGATCCCCCACCACTCCCCCGCCCAGCGCCACCACGGCCGTGTCGCGCCCCAGCCGCGCCTCGATCATCTGGTCCTCGAGCCGCTCCTTCACCGCGCGGGTCTTGCTCGCCTCCCCGGCCGGGATGGTGAAGACGGAGGTCTCCAGACCCGCGGCCTCCATGGCCTCGCGCACGCCAGGGAGGTGGAGCCGGGCCACGTTCTCGTCGGTGACCAGGGCGCAGCGCGCTCCGGGGAGCCCGGATCGCAGCCAGGCGGGGAGCGCCCGGATGACGCCGGGGCCGATGTGGAGCGTGTAAGGGGGATGAACCGCGACCGTGATCCGGCGTGGCTCCGGCGAGGTCATGCCCGGAGGATAACATGTCCTCCAGCGGCGCCCGGTGCGTTCCGCCGGGCACGACCTCTCCGGCCGGGTCAGCTTCGCCCGGTCTGGCTCTTCAGATCGTCCAGGTAGCCGCGCACCAGCTTGCGCTGACGCTCCTCGTTCATCTCGGCCTCCACCAGTCTGGAGGCGGCGGCGAGGACCAGGTCCACGGCCTGCTCGCGCACCTCGCGCACGGCCGCCCGCTTCTGGCGGTCGAGGTCCTCGGAGAACTGGCGGGCCTTCTCCTCGGCGTCGCGCTGGGCGCGGGCCAGGATGTCGGCGCGGCGCTGCTCGGCGTCGCGCTGCGCCTTCTCGATGATCGAGGCCATCTCGTGCCGGGCCTTGCCGATCATCTCGCGGTGCTGGGCCATCAGCGTCTCGGCCTCCTCGCGAGCCTTGCGGGCCTGCTCCAGCGACTCGCGGATGGTGCGCTCCCGCTCCTCGAGCAGCGCCAGGATCGGCTTCCAGGCCACCAGGCGCAGCACCACCAGCAGGACGATGAAGGTGACCAGCGTCCAGATGATCAGGCCCGGGTTGATGTCGACGAGGCCGAAGCTCATGGCGCGGACCCTACTTGAGGAAGACGATGAGGATGCAGACGACCTCGGCGATCAGCGTGGCGCCCTCGATCAGGGCAGCGCCGATGATCATGTTGGTGCCGATCGGACCCGCGGCCTGTGGCTGCCGGGCGATGCCGTCGAGGGCCGAGGCCGACAGGCGGCCGATGCCGTAGCCGCCGCCGATGACGGCGATGCCGGCCCCGATGGCCGCCGCCACGTAGGGCAACTGCAGGTTCATCATCTGACCCACCTCTTGTTCCATTCAGTCCCTCCGCTGGAATGGTCGAGCGCTCAGTGTGCGGGATGCACGGAAAAGCCGATGAACAGCGACGTCAGCATGGCGAAGATGTAGGCCTGCAGGAAGGCCACGAAGATCTCCAGCAAGGTGATGCTGAGGGCCAGCGGCACGGCCACCACCGAGACCGCGACGCTCTCGAAGATGAAGATCATCCCCAGGAAGGCCAGGATGGCCACGTGCCCGGCGGTCATGTTGGCGAAGAGCCGGACGCAGAGGGCGAAGGGACGCACGAACAGCCCCAGCACCTCGACCACGATCATGATGGGGAGCACGAAGACCGGCAGCCCGTGCGGCACCAGGTTCTTCCAGTGCTTGAAGAACCCGTGCTCGCGGATCCCTTCCACCTGGGTCACGAGGAACGACATCAGCGCCAGCCCGGCGGTCACGTTCACGTTGCCCGTGGCCGTGGAGCCGAACGGCACCAGCCCGAGCAGGTTGCAGGCCAGGATGAAGAAGAACACGGTCAGGATGAACGGGGCGATCCGGCGGCCGTGGTGCTCGCCGATGTTCTTGATGGCGATCTCGTCGCGGACGAAGACCACCAGCATCTCCAGCAGGTTGGCCAGGCCGCGCGGCACCAGCCTGCGCCCCCGGAAGAACACGGTGAACAGCACGATCAGGATCAGGCTGGCCACCCACATCATGACCACGTGCTTGGTGATGGACAGATCGAGGCCGCCGACGTGGATCTCCGGCAGGGGGATCTCCCACGGCCCCAGCTCCAGGGTCCTGCTGTCGGTGATGTGGTGCAGGATGGTCGAGCCGATGTCGTCGCCGTGGCCGGCACCGTGCTCCGCCGCCTCCGCCGCGTGCCCGGCCTGCCCGGCCGGGTGCGGCGCCTCCTCCGCCATGCTCACGAGAGCTTCCTCAGATAGGCCACTTCGAGGGCCTGGAACACAATGGTCCCTGTCACCACACCCGCGCCGACGCTCAGCAGTGCGCTTGGATTCAGGGCGGCCACCGCCGCCAAGAGGGCCAGATAGCCTATCATGCGGGCCATCATGAGGCCAGCGAAGCCCTTGGCCAGATCGGCCGCCGCCCTGGCCTCCGTACCGGGGCCCTCGGGCCGGCGCGCCTTCAGCCGCGCCAGCACCATGACCGCCGCCGCCGCGAACAGTCCCGCGACGGCCACCCCGGCCGCGGCCCAGGCGGGGCTCCCCTTGCCGGTCAGGGCCGTCACGGGGCCGGCCAGGGCGGTCCCCGCCGCCACGTAGAGCAGAAACGGGAGTCTGGTCACCTCAGATCACTCCGGTGGCCGCCGGGTCACGACGACGAAGAAGTTGTAGAAGCCGGCCGCCAGGCCGAGCAGCGTGCCGATCAGGATGAACCAGGGCTCGGTCCCCAGCTTCCCGTCGAGCCACCAGCCTCCCACGATCCCCAGGACGATGGAGGCGGCGAAGATCGTGCCGAGGCCCAGGTACGGCCCGGCCTTGCGGAGGATCTCCCCCCGTTCGTCGCCCCCGCGCGGGCCGTGGGCCATGCGCACCCCCCGCGCGCTCCCCGCGCGCTACGGGCCGGCGGCGCTCGCCAGCGACCAGCTGAACGTGGCCAGCCGCAGGAAGTGCTCCGGCCAGATCCCCAGAAGCACGGTCATCACGCCGGCGATGGCCAGCGCCGCGTTGAGCGGCAGCGACGTGGAGAACGGCTCGTCGGTCAGCGGGTCCTTCAGGTACATGCACACCACGACCCGCAGGTAGTAGTAGAGCGAGATGGCGCTGTTGATCACCGCCAGCACGGCCAGCCAGGCCCAGTCCCCCCTCACCGCCGCGCCGAACAGGTACCACTTCCCCATGAACCCGGCCAGCGGCGGGATTCCCGCCAGCGACAGCAGGAAGAGGAGCATGGTGAAGGCGGCCACCGGCGACCGCTTGGCCAGCCCCGAGAAGTCGATGACCAGGTCCCCCACCAGGTCCCGCCTCCGCAGCATGATCACCAGACCGAAGGCGCCTATGTTCATGAAGGTGTAGACCATCATGTACACCCCCACCGCCTTCATCCCGAAGTCTCCGGCCGCCCCCGGCTGGCCGGCCACCAGCAGCCCCATCAGGGCGTAGCCGGCGTGGGCGATGCTGGAGTAGGCCAGCATCCGCTTCATGTTGTCCTGCAGGATGGCGGTGACGTTGCCCAGAGTCATGCTGGCCGCCGACAGCAGGGCCACCAGAGGCGCCCAGTACTCGAACAGCCCCGGGAACCCGGTGACGAAGACCCGCAGCGCCACCACGAACGCCGCGGCCTTGGAGGCCGTGGAGATGAAGGCGGTCACCGCGGTGGGGGCTCCCTCGTAGGCGTCGGGGATGTACATGTGGAACGGCACCGCGGCCACCTTGAAGCCGAGGGCCACGGTGATCAGGATGAGCCCCACCACGGTCAGCTCCACCCCCTCGCCTCCGGGGACGGCCGCCTTGGCGATGGCGTCGAGCTGGAGCGATCCGGTGGAGCCGTACACCAGCGAAGCGCCGTACACGAAGATGGCCGAGGAGAACGCCCCCAGCACGAAGTACTTCAGCGCCGCCTCGTTGGACTTGCGGTTCTCCTTGAGGAACCCCACCAGGATGTACACCGACAGGGCCATGGTCTCCAGCGACACGAAGATCATCAGCAGGCTGAGCGAGGAGGCCATGAACATCATGGAGGCCGTGGCGATCATGATCAGGGCGTAGTACTCCCCCGCCTGCATCCGCTCGATGTCCAGGTAGCGGATGGAGATCATGATGCTGAGCAGCCCACCGGCCAGCACGATCAGCTTGAAGAAGAAGCCCAGCCCGTCCACGGCCACGTCGCCCGAGAAGACCGGCGATCCGGCCGAGCCTTCGAGCTGGCGCGCGTAGCGCACCACCATGGGGACGATCATCGCCGTGCCCACCAGGGACAGCCAGGCGATCATCTTCCTGTCCTGCGGCGGCAGCAGCGCGGACACGATCAGGATCAGGAAGGCGAAGGCGTACAGGAGCAGCTCGGGAAGGATGAAGATGCTGTCCTGCAGCAGCCCGGCGACGGTCGGCTCCATGCCTCTACCTGCGCGAAGGGGTCAGCGACTCGGCCACCCCGGTGGGGGCGGCCGGCCCCTGGAGCTGCTGCACGATCTGCGCGACCGGCTTGTCCAGGATGTTGAAGAGCGGCTTGGGATAGATGCCGATCCAGAAGCACAGGGCCACCAGCGGCGCCAGGTAGAGCACCTCGCGGCCGCTGCAGTCCGACAGCTTCTGGTTCTCGGGGTTGTCCAGCGGCCCGAACATGGTGCGCTGGTAGAGCCACAGCATGTAGGCCGCCCCCAGCACGATGCCGGTCACGCCGCACACCGCCCAGAACTTGCCCCCCAGCTCCCAGCCCAGCACCGAGATGCCGACCTCGGGGGGGATCAGGAACGCCCCGGCCAGGATGGTGAACTCACCGATGAACCCGTTGAGCACGGGCAGCCCGATGGAGGACATGGTGATGATCATGAAGATGGTGGCGAACACCGGCATCTGCCGCGACAGGCCGCCGAACTCGGCGATCATCCGCGTGTGCCTCCGCTCGTACACGATCCCCACCAGGAGGAAGAGAGCCCCCGTGGAGAGTCCGTGGTTGAGCATCTGCAGGATGCCTCCGTTGATGCCGTTGACGTTGAGGGCGAACACCCCCAGCATGCAGAAGCCGAGGTGGCTGACCGAGGAGTAAGCCACCAGCTTCTTCCAGTCGCGCTGCACCATGGCCACCAGCGCCCCGTAGATGATCCCGATCACCGACAGGGCCAGCACCCAGGGCGCGTAGAGCTTGGTCGCCTCCGGCATCATCGGCAGGCTGAAGCGCACGAAGCCGTAGGTGCCCATCTTCAGCAGGACCCCGGCCAGGATCACCGAGCCCGCCGTGGGGGCTTCGGTGTGCGCGTCGGGCAGCCAGGTGTGGAAGGGGAACATGGGGACCTTGATGGCGAAGCCGATGAAGAAGGCCCAGAACACCCACTTGCTCAGGGCCAGGAAGCCGGGGTCCGCCCCCAGGGTGTGCAGCAGGGCGATGTCGAAGGTGTACACCCCGGTGCGCGCACCGTAGTAGAAGTAGACGGCCAGGATCCCCAGCAGCATCAGCACCGAGCCGGCCAGGGTGTACAGGAAGAACTTGATCGCCGCGTAGAGCTTGTTGCTTCCCCCCCAGATGCCGATCAGGAAGTACATCGGCACCAGCATGACCTCCCAGAACACGTAGAAGAGGAAGAGGTCCAGGGCCATGAACACGCCCAGCATGCCGGTCTGCAGCAGCAGGAGGAAGACGTAGTACTCCTTCACCCGCTCCTTGATGGCGCTCCATGACGACAGGACCGCGATGAGCCCCAGCAGCGTGGTCAGCATGACGAACAGCATGGAGATGCCGTCCACGCCGAAGATGTACTGCACGCCGATGGAGGGGATCCAGTCGAGCCGCTCGATGGTCCGCTCGTCGAACCCCGCCAGGCTGCTGTCCCACTGGAGGAACAGGGGCAGCGAGATCAGGAAGTCGAGAGCGGCCACGCCGGTGGCGAAGTAGGCGATCCCCTTCTTCGCGTCCTTGGGGAAGAAGAGGAGCAGCAGCGCCCCCGCCAGCGGCAGGTAGGCGATCAGGGACAACAGGCCTTGGAACAGCATGCGGAACGCTCCTCAGGACATGTACATGTAGACGCAGATGAGCAGGAACAGGCCCAGCACCATGGCCGAGGCGTACGACTGCGCCAGCCCCGTCTGGAGGCGGCGCAGGACGCCCGAGCCGGCCCTCACGGTGCGGCCGGTGAGGTTCACGAGGCCGTCCACGACCCACGTGTCCCAGAAGACCGAGAGATAGGACGTGCCCACGGTGACGTTGCGCACCAGGTGCACCACGCCGTCCACCACGCGCACGTCCAGCACGTGGGCGGCGCGGCAGAGGCTGTAGAAGCTCCGGATGACCACGGCGTCGTACAGCTCGTCCACCCAGTACTTGTTCTTCAGCACGCCGTGGATCCCCGCGAAGCGCTCCTTCCAGGCGGCCGCCTTCTCCGGGTGCCGATCGTAGAGGCGCCACCCGAGCCACATGGTGAGCACGGCCAGGGTGGAGGCCAGCAGCATCAGCCCGTACTCGGCGGCCGCGCCGTGGTGGCCGCCGTGCTCCTCCCCGGCGTGGCCGGCGTCCCCGCCGTGGGCGCCGTGATGGCCGGACGCGGCGTAGGTGGCGGGCGTGAAGACGGGGTGCAGCCAGCCCTCCAGGGTGAACGGCATGAGGTCTCCCCCCAGGGCCGGCGGGACGCTCAGGAACCCGCCCAGCAGCGCAAGCGCCGCCAGGATGATCAGCGGCCACTTCATGACGCCGGGGACCTCGTGCACGTGGGCCTCGGCGTGGTGGTCCATCCGGGAGCGGCCCCAGAAGGTCAGGCCCATCAGGCGGGTCATGTAGAAGGCGGTGATGACCGCCGTGGCCGCCGCGGAGGCCCAGAGCAGCGGGCTCCACAGAAAGGACTTCCACAGGATCTCGTCCTTGCTGAAGAACCCCGAGGTCAGGGGGACCCCGGCGATGGCCGCCCAGCCGCACAGGAACACGGCGTGGGTGACCGGCAGCTTCGCCTTCAGCCCCCCCATCTTCATCATGTCCTGCTCGTGGTGCAGGGCGTGGATGACCGCCCCCGAGCCGAGGAACAGCAGGGCCTTGAAGAAAGCGTGCGTGGTCAGGTGGAACACCGCCGCCCCGAACGCCCCCACCCCCGCCGCCACGAACATGTAGCCGAGCTGCGAGACCGTGGAGTAGGCCAGCACCTTCTTGATGTCGTTCTGGGCGATGCCGATAGTGGCCGCGAACAGAGCGGTGGCCGCTCCCACGATCGCCACCACGGTCAGAGCCACGGGGGCGGCCAGGTAGAGGGGGGCCAGCCGGCAGACCATGTACACCCCCGCCGTGACCATGGTCGCGGCGTGGATGAGGGCCGACACCGGCGTGGGGCCGGCCATGGCGTCGGGCAGCCAGACGTACAGCGGGATCTGCGCCGATTTGCCGCAGGCCCCCACGAACAGCGCCAGCCCCACCGCGGCCAGGACCCAGTAGGGGCCTTCTCCCGAGGCCACCGCCGCCAGGATCGGCCGGAACTCCAGCGTGCCGAACAGGGCGAACAGCGTCAGCGTCCCGGCCACGAACGCCAGGTCGCCGATGCGGTTGGTGATGAACGCCTTGCGCCCGGCGTCGGCGCAGTCGGTCCGCGTGTGGTAGTAGCCGATGAGCAGGTAGGAGCAGAGCCCCACCCCTTCCCATCCCACGAACATCACGGCGAACGACCCTCCCAGGACCAGGGTCAGCATCATCGCCATGAACAGGTTGAGATAGGTGAAATAGCGCCAGTACCCCTGCTCCTCCCACATGTAGCCGATGGAGTAGACGTGGATGAGGAAGCCGACCCCGGTCACCACCAGGATCATCACCGCGGAGAGGGGATCCAGGACGTAGAGCCAGTCCAGGGCCAGTCCCGGCGGGCCGCCCCCCGAGTCCACCCGGGGGATCCAGGTCAGGGCGCGGTTCTCCATGACCCGCTCCCCCGCCGGCATCGCGGCGAGCTGGGCCACGGCCGCCACCGACAGGAGGAAGGAGAGCAGCACCACGCCGCAGGCCACCGCCGACACGGCGCGCTTGGACAGCTTGCGGCCGATCAGCCCGTTGACCAGGAACCCCAGCGCCGGGCAGAGGGGGATCAGCCAGAGAAAGTCGCTCATGCCCCCGCTACCCCTTCATGATGTTGATCTCGTCGATGTTGATGGTGTCCTTGTTGCGGTACAGCGCGATGATGATGGCCAGGCCCACGGCCACCTCCCCCGCTGCCACCACGATGGTGAACACGCTGAACACCTGCCCGGCCAGGTCGCCGAGCTGACGAGAGAACGCGATGAAGTTGATGTTGGCCGAGTTCATCATGAGCTCGATGCCCATCAGCACGATGATGGCGTTGCGGCGCGTCAGCACCCCGGCCAGCCCCACGATGAACAGCGCCAGGCTGAAGACCAGCAGGTGGGAGGTCGGCACCATGTCAGATCCTCGGCCGCGCCAGCACCACGGCGCCCACCATGGCCACCAGCAGCAGCACCGAGGCGATCTCGAACGGCAGCAGGTAGCGGCGGTAGAGCTCCATGCCGACCGCCTCGATGTTGCCTCCCCCCTCGGTCAGCGCGCCCACGGAGCCCATGAAGGCCGGCGAGGGCGCGTCCCAGAAGATCGACACCAGCACCGCCGCCAGCACCGCCGCCAGCAGCAGCGATCCGGCCACGTGGCGCGCCGGAGGGAGGCCGGCCCTCAGGTCCAGCGGCACGAGCATGATCACGAACAGGAACAGCACCATGATGCCGCCGGCGTACACCAGCACCTGCACCGCGGCCAGGAACTCCGCCGACAGCACCACGTAGATGCCGGCCACGGCGAAGAAGGCCAGCACCAGGAAGAGCGCCGCATGGACCGGGTTGCGCCGGGTGACCACCATCACCGACGACACGACGCACACCGACGCGAGCACGTAGAACACGATGGCCGCAGGCGCCAAGACGCTCCTCTTATCTCTCGTACTTCTTCAGCGGGTGCCCGTCGTACAGGCGGTCCTTGCCGGTGATGAACTGCACCCGGGTGTAGTCCGACAGCTCGTAGTCGTGGCTCATGTAGATCGCGGTGATCGGCTTGGTGGGGCAGGGGTCCACGCACAGCCCGCAGAAGCAGCACCGCTCGTAGTCGATCACGAACGACTTGGGGTACTTCCCCTTGCCCGAAGGCCGCTTGTCCACCACGATGCTGATGCAGTTGTCGGGGCAGATCTGCTCGCACAGCAGGCAGCCCACGCACAGCTCCTCCCCCGACTCGGGATCCCAGCGCAGGCGCGGCACGCCCCGGAACCGCGGCGCCAGGTCCGGCGTCTCCTTGGGGTATTCCATGGTGACGTGAGGCCGGAACTGGTTCTTCAGGGTGATGAGCATCCCCTGCAGCATCTCGATCGGGATGATGCTCCTCACCAGGGCCATGGCCCTGCTCATGGGTTCCTCCACACCAGCACCAGCCCGGTGATCAGGATGTTGGCCAGCGACAGCGGCAGGAGCCACTTCCATCCCAGGCGCATGAGCTGATCGTACCGGTATCGGGGGAAGGTGCCGCGGAGCCAGATGTAAATATACAGGATCAGCAGCACCTTGACGGAGAACCAGAAGAGGCCCGACAGGGCGGGGTGGGCCCAGTTCAGCCAGTCCAGGAAGGCCAGCGCCTCCACGTTGGGGAACGGCCGCATCCAGCCGCCCAGCCAGAGCGTGGTGGCGATGGAGGCCACCACGATCATGTTGACGTACTCGGCCATCATGAAGAAGGCGAACTTCATCCCGGCGTACTCGGTCTGGTAGCCGGCCACCAGCTCGGCCTCGGCCTCCGGCAGGTCGAAGGGGAGCCGGTTGGTCTCGGCCACCGCCGACACGAAGTAGCAGAACAGCCCGACGGCCTGGGGGACCAGGAACCACCACGCGGAGGAGCGCTGGGCTTCCACGATCCCCACCATGCTGGCGGTCCCCGCCAGCATCAGCACGCCGATGATCGACAGCCCCAGCGGGACCTCGTAGGAGACCATCTGGGCCGCGCTGCGCAGCGCCCCCAGCAGCGAGTATTTGGAGTTGGAGGCCCATCCTCCCAGGATGATTCCGTACACCCCCAGCGAGGTGATGGACAGGACGTACAGCACGCCGATGTTGACGTCCGTGATGTACGGCGTGACCTCGTATCCGAACAGCTCGAAGGGGGTGGAGGCGAACGGCAGCACGGCCAGCGCGGCGAAGGCCGGGATGATCGACAGGATGGGCGCCAGCAGGAACAGCCCGCGGTCGGCCCCGTCGGGCACGACGTCTTCCTTGATCAGCAGCTTGATGCCGTCGGCGATCGGCTGCAGCAGTCCTCGCGGACCGACCCGCCGGGGGGCCAGCCTCAGCTGCATGAAGCCCAGGATCTTGCGCTCCAGCAGCGTGAGGTAGGCGACCAGGCCCCCCATCACCGCCAGGAGGAGCCCCACCTTGGCCGCCGGGATGATCACGTTCTGGATGACCTGATCGCTCACCGATCGCAGTCTCCCAGCACGATGTCGATGGTCCCGATCACGGCCACGATGTCGGCCACCAGGCCCCCGCGCGACATCACGCCGATGGCGGCCAGGTTGACGAACGACGGGGCGCGGAAGTGGCAGCGGTAGGGGGTCTCCCCGCCGTTGCTGACCAGGTAGAATCCCTGCACGCCGCGCGGCCCCTCGATCTCGTGGTAGACCTCGCCGGCCGGAGCCTTCATGCGGGTCTTCAGCTTGGGGGCGCGGATCTCCCCGGCCGGGAGCCGGTCCAGCCCCTGGCGGATGATCCGCAGGCTCTGCCTCATCTCCTCCAGGCGCACCAAGTACCGGGCATAGGTGTCCCCCTCGGGGCGGGTGGGGACGTCGAACTCCATCTGGTCGTAGGCGGCGTACGGCTCGGTCTTGCGGATGTCGTAGGCTACTCCCGAAGCCCTCAGCATCGGGCCGGTCACCCCCCAGCTCACGGCGTCCTGGGCCGAGATAACGCCGACCCCCTTGGTCCGCTCCAGCCAGATGCGGTTGTTGGTGAGCAGCCCTTCGTACTCCTCGATGCGCGGGGGCATCATGTCGATGAAGCGGCGGCACCCCTCCACCCATCCGGCGGGGAGATCGTCCAGGATCCCGCCGACCCGGAACATGTTGGTGGTCAGGCGCGCCCCGCAGAACGCCTCGAACAGGTCGAGGATGTGCTCCCGGTCGCGCAGGCAGTAGAAGAAGACGGTCATGGCGCCGATGTCCAGCCCGTGGGTCCCCAGCCAGACCAGGTGGCTGGCCAGGCGGTTCAGCTCGGCGATGATGGTGCGGATGTACCGGGCGCGCTCCGGGACCTCGATGCCGGCCAGCTTCTCCACCGCCTGGATGTAGCCCAGGTTCTGCGAGGCCGACCCCACGTAGTCGAGCCGGTCGCAGATCGGCGGCACCATCACGTAGATCTTGTGCTCGCAGAGCTTCTCCACGCCCCGGTGGAGGTAGCCGATGATCGGCTTGACGTCCACGACCGTCTCGCCGTCCAGCGTCAGCGCGAGGCGGAGCACCCCGTGGGTGGAGGGGTGCTGCGGCCCCATGTTCACCTCCATCATCTCGGTGCGGAACATCGCTCGGCTACCTCAGGCGGATGTGCTGATCGGCGAACCCCTCGAGCGGGTACTCCTTGCGCAGAGGGTGACCGCGCCACTCGTCGGGGAGGAGGATGCGCCGCAGATCGGGGTGCCCGTCGAACCGCACACCGAACAGGTCGAACACCTCGCGCTCGTGCCAGTCCGCCGCCGCGTACACGGCGGTGGCCGAGGGGAGCGACTCGCCGTCCCCCACCGGGGCCTTGAGGCGGAGGCGGTGGTTGCGGGGGATGGAGTAGAGGTGGTAGACGACCTCGAAGCGGCGGGGCCGCTGCGGCCAGTCCACCGCGGTCAGGTCGGCCAGCAGGTCGAAGGCGGTGCGGGGATCGTCGCGCAGGAACCGGAGGATCTCCACCACGCGGGGGGCGGGGATGACCGCCGTGACCTCCCCCGCGTAGCAGGCGCTCTCCTGCACCGCGCCGGGGAAGGCCTCCCGCAGCGCGTCGAGGGCCGCGGAGGGGACCGGCCGGCGGAGCGCCTCCTCCACCGGATCCATGCGCGGCTTGGCGGGGGCGGCCGGAGGCGGCGGGGGCTTGGGGGGATCCTCTACACCCACTCCAGCGCCCCCTTCTTCCACGCGTAGAAATAGCCGAGCACCAGGATGCCGATGAAGATCACCATCTCCACGAACCCGAACAGCCCCAGGGCGTCGAACCTGACGGCCCAGGGGAACAGGAAGATCACCTCGACGTCGAACACCACGAACAGCACGGCGATGATGTAGTAGCTGACCGAGTAGCGCCCCCTGGCCTCCCCTTCCGCCTCCACGCCGCACTCGTAGGCGGCCATCTTCACCTTGCCGTAGTTGGCAGGGCGGACGAGCCGGGCCAGCAGGAGCGTGGCGATGGGGAAGGCCGCCGCGACCAGGATGAAGATCAGGATCGGGATGTAGGCGCTCATCTCGGCTCCCCCGACGGCGGCGGCGCACACTCATCGCGTCGTCGGAGATCCCCAACGAGCCTCGATGAAGTGAGAGGAACCGCGACGCGCGCTCCGGTCGGGTTGGCGGGAAACCCTACCATAGGGGTTCCGGAGGCGTCAACCGACGGTGCGGCGGGATCCGGCGAGGCGCGAAGGGGATGTTACAAGGAGCTGGGAGCCATGGCCTGCTGGGGGAGCGGACGGGGACGCTGGCGCGCGATGCGGCCGTCGCCGCGCGGGACCTGGGCCAGCCGGGCCGCCACGCTCTCGGCGTAGGAAGAGACCCAGTTGGTCGCCGTGCTCTCCATCACGCCGCTGGCCAGCATGTTCTGGACGTAGCCCGGGCCCTTGTTGTAGGCGGTCAGGGCCAGGCTCACGTCGCCGCCGAAGCTGTCCAGCAGGGAGCTGAGGTAGTGCGCTCCCAGGGCGATGTTGGTCCGGGGCTCCAGCAGCCGCATCTCCCCTCCCCAGGGGAGGTCGAGCTGATCGGCAACGTCCACGGCGGTGGAGGGAAGGAGCTGCATCAGGCCGATCGCCCCCCGGTGCGAGACCGCGTCGGAACGGAACCGGCTCTCCACCATGATCACCGACAGCAGGAGCTCGGGGTCCATGCCGTGGCGCTGGCTCTCCAGGGCCACCGACTCGGCGATGTCCAGCATGGCCTCGTGGCTCAGCCCCACTCCGGCCCGGTCCAGGAACCCGGCCAGGGCCTCGGCCGTCTGGACCGCGGGACCCCTCAGCCCGGGCATCTCCCCCACCACCCGCCAGGGGTCCTCGGGGGCCCATGCCGGCGAGCCGACCAGCGTCGCTCCGAGCACCGTCAGTCCCAGCAGCGAGAGGCAGAGCCCCGACTTCATCCGCCCGACCACCCGCCTGAAAGCGCCTGACCGACTCCGCATCCCAGCACCCCCGCTGTGTGTGTGGTGTACCGCGATGATATGGAAAGCCCCTCTGGACGGTCAAGCATCAATACGGCAACCGGGGCCAACCGGCACTTCCGGATCCAGGCCATGCCTTTGTGCATCAACCACTTGCCTGCGATGGCACCGAAGCGCCGCGGCCCGGTGGAGGGGTTGCCGCCGTGAGCTTGGTTACGGCTGTGGCCGTCTCGCGGCGGCGTGGTAGAAGAGGGTGTCCCCCAGCTTCAGCCCCTCCTTGCCGGCCCCCCCCGCCCGGATCTCCAGGACATAGAGGGCCGCCTGCATCGGGGCGTAGCCCGGGCAGGGATCGGCCGCGCAGGGAGGGACCTCCCTCTCGATGTGGACGATCCTCCAGGCCTCGTCCAGCCAGACGATGTCCAGGGCGACCCGGCAGTTCTTCATCCAGAACGAGTGGAACCCCAGCTCCCCCATGAAAAAGAGCATCCCCTCCCCACGGCCGACCCGGGACCGGAACATGTAGCCGCGGGCGATCTGCTCGGGGGTGACGGCCAGCTCCACCTGAAGGACCTTGCCGGAGGGGAGCGCCAGCTCCCCCCTCTCCAGGCGGGGCGGCGGGGAGAGCGGGGGGGCGGAAGGGGGGGCCGCGGCAGCCGGGCGGAAGGCCGCCAGCGCCAGCAGGAAGAGCAGCATCTCCGGAGCGTGTCCGGCGGAAGAGGACATCGCGGGGGATGATAGCCGAGGCGGGAGCCGCGTTGACACCCCTGGAGCGGCCGGGATAGGATGCCCACCGTTCGCCCCGCACCTCCACCTCACACTCAGGCAGGCGATGGACGAGATCACGCGTCTGGTTGAGTCCCTCGGATCCGGCGGCCCCGCGGAAGACGAGCAGGCGCTGGCGCTGCTCGCGCTGCACGGCCGCAAGGCGGTCGAGCCCTTGCTGGCCGCGGCCTCGTCGCCGGAGGCCGCCCGGAGGGCGGCCGCCGTCGTCGCTCTGGGCCGGCTGGCCGACCCCCGGGGGCGCCGGGCGGTGACCCTGGCGCTGGCCGACCGCAGCCCCCAGGTCCGCGCCGCCGGGGCCACGGCGCTGGCCGGCTACCCTTCCGAGGCCGCGGTGGCCCGCCTGCGCGGGATGCTGGAGCGGGAGTCCGAAGCGGAGGTCCGCATGCGCGCGGCCGCGACGCTGGTGGACATGTTCAACGCGGGGACGGTGGAGGCGCTCGACCCGCTCCTGTCGCTGGCGCAGGATCGTGCGGAGGACCGGCGCGTTCGCCTGGAGGCGCTCCAGGTGCTGGGGTCGCTCCCGGCCGGCGAGGCCCGGGCGCTCGCCTCCGGCCTGATCGCGGATCCCGACCCCAGGATGGCCGCGGCCGCCGGCAGGTACGCCGGCCGGACGGCCGACGACCGCGCCACCGGGGCGGCCGAGGCGCTGGAGGAGCTCGACTCCCCCGACTACTTCACCTACCGCCGTGCGGCCAGCCTGCTGGCGTCGCTGGGCGCGCCGGCCATCCCGCTGCTGGTCCGCGCGCTGCGGGCCCGGGCCGCCGATCCCGCCGCCTGCGCCCGCGTGGCCTCGGTGCTGCGCGAGGTGGCCCGGGGACGGGAGCGGGAGGTCGCCCGGCACCTGGAGGAGGTGGAGTCGGCGGTCCCGCTCGGCTTGCTGGTGGACGTGGTGGGGGCGTCGCGCGACCGCACCGCCTTGTACCATCTCAAGGGGGTCATCGACAGGCTCTCGTCTTCCGGGGCGGCGGACGACGACGGCCCCCTGGCCCGGGCGATGATCGCGGCCAAGGCCCACCATTACCTGGCGCGGGCGGGCAGCCGCGTGGCCTACGACCAGCTCCGTGACACGCTCGCGCGCCACGATCAGCCCCTTCTCAACGAGGTGCTGCTGGCGGTGGAGGAGATCGGCGGGCGCGAGGATCTCCCCGATCTCGCCGCCCGCCACGCTCGCGAGCAAGGCTGGATGCGCGAGAGGGTGCGCGAGGCCTTCCGCCGTGTGGTGTCGCGCGCCAGGATCCGCCCCGACGACCCGGCCCTGGCGCGGCTGGCGGAGAAGGATCCGGCCCGCCTGGCGGAGCTGCTGGCTCCCGAGCCGCGGCCCGCCGACGCCGGGGGCCTCCCCGCGCGGCGCCGCGTCCGCCGCGTTGACACCGCCGGAAGCGGGTCCATATAATCGGCCCCCCATGAAAAAGTTGTCCGTCACCGATCTGGACGTGCGGGGGGAGCGCGTCTTCGTGCGCGTGGATCACAACGTCCCGCTCCAGACGGGCGACGGCGCGCCGCGCGTGGCCGACGATCGGAGGATCGCCGAGAGCCTCCCCACGCTGAGGTCGATCCTGGACAGGGGGGGATCGGTGGTGGCCGCCTCGCACCTCGGACGGCCCAAGGGCAGGCCCGATCCCTCGCAGTCTCTCGCCCCCGTGGCCCGGAGGCTGTCCGAGCTGCTGGGCCGCCCGGTGGAGTTCGCCCCCGACTGCGTGGGACCGGAGGCCTCCTCACGCGCCGCCGCCCTCCGGCCCGGCGGGGTGCTGCTGCTGGAGAACCTGCGCTTCCACAAGCAGGAGGAGGCCGACGACGAGGGATTCGCCCGCGAGCTGTCCGGCCTCGCCTCCCTCTACGTCAACGACGCCTTCGGCTCGGCGCACCGCGCGCACGCCTCCGTGCACGCCTTGGCCCGCTGCTACCCCCGCCCCGCGGCCGGGCTGCTGATGGACAAGGAGCTGTCCAGCCTTGGCCGGCTGCTGGCCGGCGCCGCCCGCCCCTTCGTGGTGATCGTGGGCGGGGCCAAGGTGAGCGACAAGCTCGATCTGATGGAGCATCTGATCGCGCGCTGCGACACGCTGATCGTGGGCGGGGGGATGGCCTTCACCTTCCTGCGGGCGCTGGGGCACGAGATCGGCCAGTCGCTGGTGGACCGGGACAAGGAGATGGAAGCGCGCGACCTCATGACCCTGGCCGCGGTCAAGGGGGTCTCCCTGCTCCTTCCGGAGGATCACATGGAGGCCAAGGCCGGCACCCGGGAGAAGGGCCGGCCGACGTCGGGCCCGGACGTCTCGCCGGGCTACATGGGACTGGACATCGGCCCCAAGACGGTCGCCGCCTTCTCGCGGGAGATCGGGAAGGCGAAGACGATCCTCTGGAACGGTCCGATGGGCAGGTTCGAGGACCCCGCGTTCGCGGCCGGAACCCAGGCCGTGGCCAGGGCCGTGGGGGGATCGTCCTCCTTCTCCGTGGTGGGAGGCGGGGACTCCGCCGCCGCGGTGAAGGCGCTGGGGATGGAATCGGCCTTCTCCCATATCTCCACCGGCGGCGGCGCCTCCCTGGAGTTCCTTTCGGGCAAGACGCTGCCCGGGGTGGCCGTGCTGATGGACGTCCCGCTCTGACCGGCATGGTCGATCCCTTCGTCCTGGCCAACTGGAAGATGTACAAGACCTCCTCGGAGACCGAGGCGCTCCTGTCGGAGATCCTCCCGGCGCTGAGGACGATGACCTCGGGCCCGGCCGGACGGCGCGTGGACGTGGCCATCGCACCCCCGTTCCCCTCCATCCCCATGGCCGCCAGGATGCTGGCCGGCTCGGGAGTCTCGCTGTCGGGACAGGACTGCCACTGGGAGGACGAGGGCCCCTACACCGGGCAGGTCTCCCCCAGGATGCTGGCCGAGTGCGGCTGCCGGTACGTCCTGCTGGGGCACTCGGAGAGGCGGGAGCTGTTCGCGGAGACCGACCACAGGGTCAACCTCAAGGCCAGGGCGGCTCTCTCCTGGGGCCTCACCCCCATCCTGTGCGTGGGGGAGAAGATGGACGAGCGGGCTTCGGGGCGCGCCGAGATGGTGGTGGAGGACCAGCTCAACCGGTGCCTGAACGGCCTGGAGCTGGAGCGGGGGCAGCGGCTGATGCTGGCGTACGAGCCGGTCTGGGCCATCGGGAGCGGCCACGTCCCCTCCCCCTCCGAGGTGGCGTCGGTGCACCACATCATCCGCCGCGCCGTGGCCGGGCAGTTCGGAGAGGAGGCCACCGCGCGGATCCCGATCCTGTACGGCGGCAGCGTGAGCCGATCCACGGTCGGGCCGATGATCGACCTGCCGGTGGTGGACGGGGTCCTGGTGGGAGGGGCGAGCCTGTCGGCGGAGACCTTCCTCCCGCTGGTGGAGCAGGTCATGGCCTGCGGGCCGCAGGAAGGCTGATCCCTCCCGGACCGCTGTGCTATACTCGCCGACTCTCGGACGGAGTGCCCAGTGCTCATCACGTTGCTGACCATCGTTCACCTGTTCGTCTGCTTCTTCCTCATCCTGGTCGTGCTCCTGCAGACGGGCAAGGGGGTGGACGTGGCCGCCACCTTAGGGGGGACCAGCAGCCAGACGGCCTTCGGGGCCCGCGGCGCGGCGACGCTGCTGTCGAAGCTGACCACCGCGTCGGCCATCGTCTTCATGCTGACGTCGTTCACCCTGGCGCTGCTGGCCAACACCTCCGGCTCGGTGGTGACCGACGAGCCGGTCCAGCAGCAGTCGGCCCCGGCCGCGCCGGTTCCGGCTCCATCCGAGCCAGCACCTCAGACACCTCCCCCGGCGCCTCAGAACTGACGCCGGAAGGTTCGTGCCGAAGTGGTGGAATTGGCAGACACACCATCTTGAGGGGGTGGCGCCGCGAGGCATGCGGGTTCGAATCCCGCCTTCGGCACCAAACGATCCTATGACCTGCCGCCGCTGCCAGCAGTCCAAGGAGCCGATGGCCAAGGCCCCCTTCCGCGGGGCGCTGGGCCAGACCATCCACCAGACCGTCTGCGGCGAGTGCTGGGCGGAGTGGCACGCCACGCAGACGAAGATCATCAACGAGTACCGGCTCAGCCTGGGGGATCCGCGCGGCCAGCAGCTCCTGGACCAGCAGATGCGGATCTTCCTGAACCTCGTAGAGCCCGGGGGGAGCCCGCCCGGGCAGGCGGTCCCCACCGGGACGCCGCGGGACGAAAGCTAGCCCTCCACCCCCAGCACCAGCCGCGCCGCCTTGCGCGTGGCGCCGGTGAGCGCGAGGCTCGCGCTGTTCCCCCCGCCGGCCTCGCGCAGGCAGACCCACCGGGTGGCGCCGAGAGCGCCGGTGAACCCCGAGAGCCTCCGCGCCGCCCCGGCCGCCTCGGCGCCTGGGGCCGGCTCCAGCCCTTCCAGCCGGCCCCCGGCGCGTGGGGCGCCCGGCCTCACCGGCGGGCGGTCCGGCTCCGCGCGGTAGACCTCGATGGACAGCAGGTGGCGGGTGATGGTGTGCCGCAAGACCCCCGCGCGCACCGGGGGCCGCGCCCCCGCCAGCCGCGCGAGCATCCGGGCCGCCTCCCCGGCCCGCTCCTTCGCCGGGGCCGTGGGGAGCTCCCACATCCCCGCCAGGATGTCTCCCGGCGGACGCCGGCGCAGGAGCGTCTCTTTCCTCCCCCCCCGTCCCGGCCGCACCACCGCCAGCGCCTCCAGCCGCACCTTCACCACCGCGGGACGGCGGCGCACGGGGGGGATGCGCGACTGGAGACCCTTGCGCCGCGCCTCGCACGCGCCGCGCAGGGGGCAGCGCCCGCAGTCCGGGTCGCGCGGCAGGCAGACGGTGGCCCCCAGGTCCATGAGCGCCTGGTTGAAGCAGGAGGCCTGGCCCGGCGGCATCAGCTCCAGCACGCGCCGCTCGATCGCGCGGCGGGCGGCGGCCCGCAGGGGATCCCCGCGGATCCCGCCCAGGCGGGCCATCACCCGCGCGGCGTTGCCGTCCACCGCCGCCGCCGGGAGGTTGTGGCCGATGCTCAGGATGGCGCCGGCGGTGTACGCTCCGATCCCCGGCAGGGCCAGCAGCTCGGCGCGCTCGGCGGGGAGCTCCCCGCCGTGGCGATCGAGCACCAGGCGGGCCGCCCGCAGAAGCCTGCGCGCGCGATGGTAGTAGCCGAGCCCCGACCAGACAGCGAGCACCTCGGCCTCGGCGGCGCCGGCCAGCGCGCGCAGATCGGGGAAGCGCGACAGGAAGCGCTCGAAGCAGGGGCCTGCCGCGGCCACCGTGGTCTGCTGGAGCATGATCTCCGACACCCAGGTGGCGTAGGGGTCTGGACGGCGCCGCCAGGGAAGGTCCCTGGCGTGGCGCGCGTACCATGCCGTGAGGCGCTCACCGGCGCCCCGCTGCGCCGACCCGCGTGCGGTCACAGGCGGCATCCTAGCCGAACGCCCGGCCGCGTTGACAGTGCGGGATCGGCCCCCCTAGAATCGTCCGCATGACCCCGCCGGACGCCGCCCGCGACGAGCTGATCCACGACTGGAACCTCTCCGGGGAAGCGTTCACCCCCTCCCGGCCGGTGGAGCTCGACGACGAGACGCTGCGCGACGGCCTGCAGGGCCCCTCGGTCACCGATCCTCCCATCGGCACCAAGATCGAGATCCTCCATGCCATGGACGCCCTGGGGATCGACACCGCGGACGTGGGGCTGCCGGGGGCGGGCCCCCGCGCGGTGGAGGACGTCACCGCCCTGTGCCGTGAGATCGCCCGGGCGCGCCTGTCCCTCCGCGCCAACTGCGCCGCCAGAACCATGGTGCGCGACGTGGAGCCGATCGCCCGCATCTCCCAGGAGACGGGGGTTCCCATCGAGGCCTGCCTGTTCATCGGCTCGTCGGCCATCCGGCAGTACACCGAGGACTGGACCCTGGACACGCTGCTGAAGCACACCGAGGAGTCGATCCGGTTCGCGGTGAAGGAGGGTCTGGAGGTGATGTACGTCACCGAGGACACCATCCGGGCCCGTCCCGAGACCCTGCGCCGGCTCTACACGGCGGCGGTCCGCTGCGGGGCGCGCCGCGTCTGCCTCACCGACACCGTGGGGCACGCCACCCCCGCCGGGGTGAGGGCCCTGGTCCGCTTCGTGCGCCAGGTGGTGGCCGGCACCGGGGAGGCCATCAAGATCGACTGGCATGGGCACCGCGACCGCGGGCTGGGGGTGGCCAACCCGCTGGCGGCCATCGAGGCCGGGGCGGACCGGGTGCACGGCTGCGCGCTGGGCATAGGCGAGCGGGCCGGCAACTCTCCGATGGATCTGCTGCTGGTGAACCTCAAGCTGCTGGGATGGATCGACAGGGACCTGACCGGGCTGGGGCGCTACTGCCGGCTGGTGTCCGAGGGGTGCGGCGTGCCCATCCCCAGCAACTACCCGGTGGTGGGGACCGACGCCTTCGAGACGGGGACCGGCGTGCACGCCGCCGCGGTGATCAAGGCCCTGCGCAGGCAGGATCCCTGGCTTGCCGACCGCGTCTACTCCGGGGTCCCCGCATCCGACTTCGGCTTCAGGCAGCGGATCCGGGTGGGGCCGATGTCGGGGCGCTCCAACGTCGTGTTCTGGCTCGAGCAGCACGGCATCGAGCCGGCCGAGCCGGTCGTGGACCGCATCTTCGCCGCGGCCAAGAAGTCCAGCCGCCTGCTCACCGACGACGAGCTGGCGGCGCTGGCCCGCGGCTGAGGAAGGACGCCATGCTCTCCTACGGCAGCGTCGTCGTCGATCCTCCCCTCATCCTGGCCCCCATGGCCGGCATCACCGATCGCCACTACCGCAAGGTGGTCAAGCGCGTCGGTGGGGTGGGGTTGGTGTCCATGGAGTTCATCAGCAGCGAGGGGATCGCCCGCGGCAACGAGCGCACCTTGAACATGATGTCCTTCGCCGGGGAGGAGCGGCCGCTGGCCATCCAGATCTACGGCTCGCGCGCCGACCGCATGGCCGAGGCCGCCGCGGTGGTGGAGGAGATCGGCGCCGACGTCTGCGACATCAACATGGGGTGCCCGGCCAACAAGATCCTCAAGGGATGCGCCGGGGCCGCCCTGATGGGCGATCTGGATCTGGCCCGGTCGATCATCGAGACCGTGCGACGCAGGATCTCCATCCCGCTCACCGTCAAGTTCCGCGCCGGGCTGTCGGAGGATCGCCTCGATTATCCGGAGCTGGGGCGGATCTGCGAGGGATCGGGCGTGCAGGCGGTGGCCCTGCACCCCCGCACGGCCCGGCAGTTCTACTCCGGGCGGGCGGACTGGAGCCGCATCGCCCGGCTCAAGGAGACCGTCGGCATCCCGGTCATCGGCAACGGCGACGTGACCACCCCCGAGGACGCCGTCCGGATGATGCGGCAGACCGGATGCGACGGCGTCATGATCGGCCGTGGATCGATGCTGAACCCCTGGATCTTCCGCCAGGCGGCGGCGCTCATGGCGGGAGAGGACCCCGTCCAGCCCGGCCTGGAGGAGCGGCGCGATCTCATCCTGGCCCACTTCCGGATGCTGCGCGACGGGGAGGACGCCATCCAGGCGCTGCACAAGATGCGCAAGTTCACCGGCTGGTACACGCACGGGCTCCGCAACGGCAAGGCGCTGCGCCAGAAGATCCAGCAGCTCGCCTGCCTCGACGATTTCTTCGGAGAGTTCGAGCGCTTCTTCCAGGAGCTGCTGCGGGAGCCGGCCCTGGCCGGCTGAGCCCTCTCAGCGCTTCGTGCGCGAGCGCGCCGCCAGGTCGTCCAGCGCCGAGCGGATGGCCTCCTCGGCCAGGACCGAGCAGTGCACCTTGGCCGGCGGGAGCCCGCCCAGGGCCACGGCCACGTCCTGGTCGGTCAGCTCGGCCGCCCGCTCCACGGTGAGGCCGGTCAGGAGCACGGTGGTCATGGAGGCGCCGGCGATGGCCGCGCTGCATCCCGAGGCGCGGAACCGCGCCTGCCGGATGCGTCCCTCCGACACCCGCAGGCTCAGCACCACCGTGTCGCCGCACGCGGGGTTGCCCGCGCGGCCCACGGCGTCGGGTGATTCCACGTCGCCGACGTTGCGGGGGTTCTCGAAGTGATCCAGGAGGATCTCGGAGTACGACCCGAAGCCGCGTGAGGTCATGGCTCCGGGTTCTGAAGTCCCAGCTTCTTCACCCTGTACCACATGCTGCGCTCGGAGATCCCCAGCAGACGGGCCGCCCGTGCCTGCACCCACCCGCTGCGCTCCAGCGCGTCGCGCACGGCGCGCCGCTCGACCTGGCGGAGGATCTGCGACAGCCCCCCCTGCCCGGCCTCGGCTCCGGCGCGCGCCCCGCCCATCTCCTTCCAGATGAGGATGCTGGGCGGCAGATCCGCCTCGCCGATCTCCTGCCCCTCGGCCATCACCGTGGCCCGCTCGATGCAGTGCTCCAGCTCCCGGACGTTGCCCGGCCAGTCGTACTCGTTGAGCAGGAGCCTGGCCGGCAGCGAGAACCGCTTGCGGGGCAGCCCGTTGTCGCGGGCGAAGCGGTCCAGGAAGTGATCGATCAGCGGGTCGATGTCCTCGCGCCTCTCGGCCAGCGGCGGCAGGTTGACCAGGATGACGTTGAGGCGGTAGTAGAGGTCGTCGCGGAAGCGGCGCTCCCGGATCTCGGCCTCCAGATCCTTGTTGGTGGCGGCCACGATGCGCACGTCCACCTTGATGACCTTCTTGCCCCCCACCCTCTCGAACTCCCTCTCCTGCAGGACGCGCAGGATCTTGGCCTGGGTGGACAGGGTCATGTCGGCGATCTCGTCCAGGAACAACGTCCCGCCGTCGGCCATCTCGAAGCGGCCGATGCGGCTGTCCACGCCGGTGGCCACGTTGCGATCGATGCCGAACAACTCGCTCTCCAGCAGGTGCTCGGGGATGGCCGCGCAGTTCACCTTGATGAACGGCTTGTCGCGGCGCGGCGAGTTGTAGTGGATGGCGTTGGCCACCACCTCCTTGCCCGTGCCGCTCTGCCCCATCAGCAGGACCGAGGAGTTGAAGCGGGCAACCCGCCTGACCCGCTCCCGCACCTCCTCCATGGCCCGGGAGTGCCCGACGATCCCCTCCAGCCGGTTGCGGATGAACAGCTCTTCCCTGAGCCTCTCGGACATCTCCGCCAGGCTGGCCTGCTCGCTCAGGTCGCGCAGGATGATCGACCAGCCCACGTCCTGCAGCCCGGGCCCGTAGAGCACCGAGGCCGACAGGCGGACCGGCAGCAGCCTGCCGTCCGCGGTGCGGGCCACCGTGTCGATCGACCGGGGCGCCTCGGACTCCTGCCCCTGGGGCGCCGCCCCGGCCACCGCCCTGAACTCCGCCTCCCGGTCCGGCGGGGCCAGGACCAGCCAGGGCCTCCCCACGATCTCCTCGTCGCGGTAGCCGAAGATCTTCTCGGCGCCCTTGTTCCAGGAGGTGATCCTTCCCTGGCCGTCCGCGCTCAGGATGGCGTCGGGGGACTGCTCCGTGATGCTGGAGAGGAGCCGCCGGCGCTGCTCCTCCTTGCGCCGCTCGCTGATGTCCCTGACCACCACGGACCACCCCAGGTCAGGTCCTCCGTTGTGGCGCAGGCGGGTGACCGTGATGCTCACCGGGATCCGGCGTCCGTCCTTGTGCAGCCGCTCGGTCTGGTAGGCCTGAAGGTGCCCCTCCTTCTCCGCGCGCGGGCGGATCACCGTGCGGAACTCCTGCAGCAGGTCGGCGGGGACGAGCGTCTCGTAGTGACGGCCGAGCATCTCCTCGGAGGCGTGACCCAGGATGGCCTGCGCCCCGACGTTCCAGGAGGTGACCTTCCCCTCGGTGTCCAGGCTCAGGATGGCGTCCGCGGAGTAGTTCACCACGTCCATCAGCATCCGCATCCTGCGCTCCACCTCCCGCCGCTCCGTGACGTCGCGCACGATGCTCTCCATCACCGGCTCCCCGCTGCCGCAGCGCAGCCGCGTGGAGACGCTGACGAAGGCGGCGCTGCCGTCCTTGCGGCGCACGGCCACCTCGAACGCCTCCACCTGTCCCTGCTCCCTCACCAGCCGCACCAGCTCGTCGCGGCTGGAGGTCGAGACGTAGATGTCCTGGGCCTTCATCGCCAGCAGCTCCTCGCGCGAGTAGCCCAGAAGGCGCAGGATGCGCTCGTTGCAGCTCAGGATGCGCCCGTCGAGGGAGGACTCCACGATCCCGTCCGGGGAGCGCTCGATGAACTGCCGCAGGTTGGCGATCTCGCGCTCGGACTTGTCGCGGTCGTCGCGCAGCTGGGCCCGCTCCAGGGCCAGCCCGGTGTGGGCGGCCAGCAGGTCGATCATCGGCAGCCGGGGCTGCAGCGGGCGGCCGCGGCGCGGATCGTGCAGGGCGATGACCGCCACCACCTGCCCCCACGCCACCACCGGCACGGCGGCGAAGGAGCCGGACGGGAAGCGGTCGCGCACCGCGGCGCTGAGGCCGAGCCCGCCCGTGCTGGCGCCCAGGTCCTCCAGGATGTGGGTGGTGCGGGCCAGCACCGCCGCCGACATGACGTCGGGGATGCCGGTGAGGGGCAGGCGGGTCCCGGCGATGGCCGGTGCCGCCTGCTGGTCGTCGTCCAGGATGACCGCCTGGCGGCCGACCAGCATCCGGGCCCGCTGGTCGATCATGTAGAGCTCGGCGCGCTGGACGTCCAGGGCCTGGGCCAGGGACCGGAGGAGACGCTGGAGGATCTCCTCCAGCGGCAGATCGGATCGGAGGATCTCGGCGAGGCGGGCGAGGATCCAGGCGTCCGTGGGCTGCTGGGTGGCGGGGGGGCCGGCCAGTGCTTCGGCACCTCGCGGCGTTGGCGTCATCGCTGCCCGGTCTCCTGCTGCGTCGCTCCCCGGCTTCAGGTGGTGCCGTGAATCCTACGCCAGCCGCAGCGGCGGTGTCAACGGAAAACGGCGACGAAACGCACGCCGGACGCGGTTTTGACGGGATTGCTGAGACAGCAAGCGGGCGGCGCGCGCGGCGTCAGCGCGGGACGGCGGCTTGCGAGGCGCTCAAGCGCCTCAGCAGATCGAGCGCCGCCTCGTCGTCGGGATCGCGCGCCAGGAGGTGGTCGGTGAGCTCGCGGCGGGCGCAGGCGATGTCGCCCAGACGGAGGCAGGCGTTGGCCAGCCCCCAGCAGGCGCGCGCGCCCATCCCCTGCGCCTCGGCCGCGGCGTAATGGCGGTGCGCCGCCTCGAAGTCCTCGGCCCGGGCGCTGGCGTAGGCGAGCAGGAGGCGGATCCCGCCGCGGCGCGGGTGGCGCAGCGACAGATCCTCCAGCAGCCGCGCCGCGTCGGCGTGCGAGCCGGAACCCAGGCTGGCCCTGGCCGCGGCGAGCTGCCTGGCGTCCTCCGCGGAGAGCCCCGCGGCGGGGGGCCCGGCGCCGGGCAGCGCCGGACCTTCCGAGAAGCTCCCCGCCGGCACGCCGTCATCGGGAGGATCGAAGCGGGCCAGGGACGCCGCCCTGGCGTCGGGCCGGGCTCCGGCGCCTCGGGCCCAGCCTTCCCCCCGGCGGGCCAGCTCGTGATGGAGGAAGACCCCTCCGCACAGGACCAGACCCGCCAGCGCAGCCAGGGCCCACGCCCAGGGCCCTCGTCCCCCGGCCGCCTCCGCTCCCCTGAGGAGCCGGTCCGCTTCCTGCCGGCAGAGGGCGCAGCGGGCCAGATGCTTGGAGACCGCCTTCAGCACCCCCGGATCCATCTCCGCGGGGCGCCCGGCGAACGATTCGATCACCGCATCGGGCGGGCAGACCAGGAAGTCGATCTCTCCCGGCGCCGCGCGCCCGCCGTCGTGTCGCATGGTGGCTCCCGAGTCCCCGCCGCGGGTCACTCCACGGCGATGCGGCGCAGCAGCACCGAGACCATCCTCGGGTCGCGGCGGCCGTCTCTCCCGTCCAGGTGCGTCGCGGGGAAAGTATGGTCGGCGGCGAGCTCCACTTCCAGCGGCTCGGCCCCGGCCAGCTCCGCCGGAAGGGGGGCGTGCAGCGTGATCCGGGACCCGGGGGCGCCCAGCGGCAGATCCATCCGCGTCACGCCGCATCGTCCGGGGGGCGCGCTGAGCGTCACCTGGAGGCGGGAAGGGACCGCCCCCGCCCCCCCCGTCTTGGGGACCGTGAGATCGATGGCCACCCGGCCCGGCGTCCCCCTGGTCCGCAGAAGGACCGAGCCGCTGCGGGCCATCCACAGCCCGCCCGGCTCGCCTCGCGGAAGGGGCGGCGGAGAGTCGAGCCAGAAGCCGTGGACGAGCTGCGCGCTGCGCGCGGCCGCGCCCTGTTCGGCGAAGGCGATCTCCGGTCCGAACGACGCCACAGCGCGCGCCCAGCGCGCGGCGTCCTGCTGCTCCCGCCCGCTCTGGCGCTCGCGCCACTGCCGCAGCCTCTGGCGCAGGGCGGGATCGCCCTCCAGCACGCTGTGCGGCCCCGGCACGCCGCCGGCGGAGCGGCCCCCGGGCAGGAGGCCGGCCTGCTCCAGGTAGCCGGCGATGACCCCCGCGGCCAGGCGGTTGGCCCGGCCGTTGGGATGGGGATCCCACCCCAGCGAGTGCTCGCGTGCGTACGTCTCGGGGTCCTTCCACAGCGGACTGAGGTCCAGGTGGGGGATCGACTCCTCCTGCAGCAGCCGCCCCAGCCGGCGCAGCGGCTCCCCCTCCCAGGGGAGGGCGCCGTGGATCACCACCACCAGCTTCGCTCCGGCCGCGGCCGAGGAAAGGGCCAGCCGGCGGTACTCGCTGCGCAGCGGGCCCCACACCACCTCCTGCGCGTGGCATGCCGGAGAGTCGATCAGCGGCTCGCGCGTCTCGCCGGTGGTCATGTTCCAGGCGTGGGTGCGCAGCCGGAGGTAGGTGAACAGGTAGAGCCGGCTGAAGGAGGCCAGGGCCGCCCGCACGCCCCCTCCCTCCGCCGGGCCGGGCAGGAGGTTGAGGCGCTGCTCATCGAAGGTCCCGGGGAGCATCAGGTCGGCCGCGCGGGAGGACCAGGCGCCTGCCGGCGGCGGGGCGAACCGCGTGCTCCGGATCTCCGGCACGGCGCCCCCGTCGCCGAGCCCCCAGTTCTCCACGTCGTTGTGCACGAAGCAGGCCACCACCACCTGAGGGCCGTAGCGCAGCCCGGCCTCTTCCAGCAGCGAGACCTGCTGGGGGAGGTTGTAGCCGAACACGCCGGCGTTGATCGCCTCCGCCGGCGCGATGCGGCGTTGCAGGTGCGCCGGCAGCGTCTCCTCCTCGGGCAGGCCGATCCCGAACACCATGGAGTCTCCCAGCACCAGCACGCGCCAGGCTCCTTGAGGGCGGGGGATGGGCCGGTCGGGTCCCCGCAAGCCCATCGAGTTCACCCGGATCTCGGTCCCCAGGTAGAGTCCGGAGGAGCCCGGCAGCAGCCGGTACAGGACCCGCGGATCGCGCACCTTCACCAGCGGGAGGGACTCGGGGGCGCCGGCGCGGCGGGGCGCATCCCGCCACAGGACCCTCACGGTGCCTTCGGACAGGGCCAGGGCCGCCGCGATCCCCGCGCAGAGCGACAGCAGGTTGCCGGCCCGCCGGGTCACGCCGCGCCCGCCCGCCCCCGCGCCGGCATCAGGGGCCGGATCGGCCTTCGGCGGGCAGCAGGCTGGTCAGCAGCTCCTCGATGTCTCGTTCCTGCCCCGGGTAGTAGCCGGGGTAGATCCGCAGGACGCGGCCGTCGCGCCCCAGGACGATGGTGGTGGGGATGGAGAAGCCGCCGGCGCCGCCCGTCAGGTCGAGGAGGTCGCGCCAGGCGCGGTTGTTCATCAGGCCGATCGGATAGTTGATGGCGAAGCGCTGGGCGAAGGCGCGGACCTCCGTGCGCAAGTCGGTCCCCGGCCGCTCCTCGTCGGCGTTGAGCCCGATCACGGACACGCCCGAGGCCCCCAGCTTCTTCTGCAGCTCCACCAGGTGCGGGATCACCATGCGGCAAGGACCGCACCAGGTGGCCCACACGTCGAGGACGACCAGCTTCCCCTTGAAGTCCTCGCTGCTGAGAGAGCCCCCCGACAGCGACGGCACGCGGAACGACAGGACGGGGGCCCCGGACCCGGCGCGCGGCTCCCGGGCCGGGGCCGGGGCCGCCCCAGCGGAGGCGGCCGCGGCCGCAG
>DATEEA010000165.1:0-12266 GCA_035281445.1 Candidatus Polarisedimenticolia bacterium | reverse complement strand
GCCCGCCGCCGCGCCGGCCGCATCGTAGAGCACGTCCCGTGAGGTGGCGCTTCGCCCCGGGACGAAGCTCTGGTGCACCTCGTCGAGGACGCCGAACAGCACGCACGCCGCGGCCACCGACGACGCCAGCCCCAGGCCGACCCTCCCCGCGGGGGCCGCCGCCCGGGTGACCAGCACCGCCAGGATGAAGTACTCGATCAGGTGCAGCGGGCCGTCGGGCGCCTCGCCGGGCGGGACCAGGTTCGGCTGGTGGGACACCAGGACGATCAGCGCGAGGTAGAGCGCGACCGGACCCCAGAGGCCCGCCCACCGCGCGAGGCGGCTCATCCCCCCAGCGGCAGGAAGAACATGACGTAGGCGATGATCAGCGACACACCCACCATGGTCAGCGTGAGCAGGGCGCCCGCCTTCAGCCCCTCGCGCAGCGTGTCGCGCGTGAGGGTGGCGAAGAAGGCCCCCACCAGCACCGAGAACAGGCTCATGATCAGGAAATGGCTGGCCATCATCGCTTTCTGCCGATGCCCACGTCGAAGGCATCCAGGATGAGCAGGATGTTCATCAGCCCGGCGGTGAGGATGAACGTGGTGCCGTACTCATGGGTGACCGAGAGGATGCGCTCCCGGCGCAAGTCGCCGATCTGGTGGTAGGCCACCTGGTCCATCTCCGACGGAAAGGAGTAGATCACCCGGTCGTAGGAGATCACCCTCCCCAGCAGGTCCAGCGGTCCCAGGGCCAGGTTGGCGAAGGTGGCCAGGTAGGAGAGCGGCTGGTCGGCCTCGGCCAGGTAGACCCTGCCGTGCAGGCCCAGCCCGATCAGGAAGGTGGCCACCACCAGGGTGAAGAAGACAGCCGCCTTGGTCCGGCGCCCCAGGTAGAAATGCCCCGCTCCCGGGAGCGCCCAGGCCAGGGCGCATGCGGCGATCACTCTCTTCGTATCGGCCATCCGGCGCGGTTACTCCTTCACCACCCAGACCTTCAGCTCGCACGGCACCTCGGGGTGGATCCGTATGGGCACCGCGTAGATCCCCAGGGCCTTGATCGGCTCCTCGAGCAGCACTTTGCGCTTGTCCACCACGAACCCTTCCTTCTCCAGGGCCTCGGCGATCTCGGCGCTGGTGACAGAGCCGTACAGGGTGTCGTTCTCTCCCACCTTCTTGACGATGGTGCACGACACCGCGGCGATGCGCCGGGCCAGGTCCTCGGCCTCCTGGCGCTCCTTCAGCAGCCGCGCCTCCACCAGCTTGCGCTCCTTCTTCACGCGCTGGATGTTGGCGTCGCTGTACTCGTAGGCCAGCCCCTTGGGGAGCAGGTAGTTGCGTCCGTAGCCGGGGGCCACCTTCACCACGTCGCCGCGCCTGCCCAGCGGATCGACGTCGGTGCGCAGGATCAGTCTCATCATGCTCATGACGGCAGCCCTCGCCTCAGTCCGTGGTGTAGGGGAGAAGGGCCAGGTGGCGGGCCCGCTTGATGGCCCTCATCAGGCGCCGCTGGTGCATCGAGCAGGTCCCCGAGATGCGCCGCGGCAGGATCTTTCCGCGCTCGGGAGTGAAGCTCTGCAGCAGCCGAACGTCCTTGTAGTCGATCACCTCCACCTTCTCGTCGCAGAACTTGCAGAACTTCCTCCGGCGGAAGAGGTACTTCTTCTTGAAGCCGCCCCCCGGGCCTCCCCGCCCGCCCGGACGGCCCGAGCGCCCGCCCCCTCCCTCGCGCTTCTCCATCATGACGCCCTCTCCCCCTTGTCGGCACGATCGGCGCGCTCACGGCGCGGGCCGCGATCGTCGTCCCGATCCCTGTCCCTGTCGCGGTAGCCCCGGTCCCTGTCTCCGAACCGGTCGCCGCCCCATCCTTCTCCGTCCTCCGAGCGGCCCATGCGCTTCTCGCGCTCCGCCTTGCGCTCCAGCTCGGCCGCCATGCGCGGATCGACCTTGGTGGTCAGGTGCCGCATCACGTGATCGTGGATCTTGAGCCGCCTCTCCAGCTCGCGCTGGGTGGAGCCGTCCCCCTCGTACTCGTAGAGGACGTAGTGCCCCTCCCAGTGCTTGCCGATGCGGTAGGCGAGCTTGCGCCGGCCCCATTTGTCGGTCTTGATCAGCGTTCCCTTGTTGTCGGGGATGATCGCCTCGAACGTCTTGACGATCTCCTCGACCTGATCGTCGGACAGTCCGGGCTGAAGGATGTACAGCGTCTCGTACTTCTGCATCGTTCCTCCCTTCGGTCGATGGCCCTCCGGTGAGCGTGGGCTCCGCGGAGAGCAAGGAGTCACCCGGCGGGCTGCTCCCGCCGGTTGAACTGGTTCATGGCAGCCGTCAGCCCGAGGCGCGCGGCCCTCTCCACGGCGTCGGCGGCCTCCTGGATCATCCGATCCACCACCGGGGCCTCGGCGCGGCTGAAGGGGGCCAGGACCCTGTCCGCCAGCTCCCCTTCGTCCTTGCCGATGCCCAGCTTCAGCCTCGGGATCTCACGGGTGCCCAGACATTCTACTATCGACAGCACCCCTTTGTGGCCCGCGGGGCTCCCTCCCGCCCGCAGCCGCAGCGTCCCCACCGGGAGGTCGGCGTCGTCGTAGACCAGGAGCATGTCGGAGGGCTCGATGCCGCGGCGGCGGGCCACCCCGGCCACCGCCCTCCCCGAGAGGTTCATGAAGGTCTGCGGCTGCACGACCACGGCCTCGGCGCCGGCCAGCGTGATGGGCGACACCAGCGCCTCGTCCTGCACGCGGTCCGCCCCCGACCGGGCGCGGCGCAGCAGCTCGCCGGCCACCATGAAGCCGACGTTGTGGCGGGTGCGGCTGTAGCGGGGGCCGGGGTTGCCCAGGCACACCACCATCCTGACGGGCACCTACTTTTTCTCGGACTTGCCGCCCTTGTCGCCGCCCTTCTTCTCGCCCCCCTTGGCTTCGGGGGCCTCCCCTTCCTCGGCGGTCTCGGCCTTGCCCTTCTTGATGACCTCGGGCTCGGTCGGGGCCTCGGCGGCCGGCGCCCCCTCGGCGCCGGGGACCGCGACCTTCTCCACGGTCGGAGCGACCACCGCCACCACGGCCATGGTGGCCTCGGTGAGGAACTTCACGCCGGCCGGCGGGGTGATGTCGGAGACGCGGATGGCCTTGCCCATGTCCAGCTCCGTGATGTCCACGTCGATGCGCTCGGGGATGTCGGCGGGAAGACACTCCACCTCGATCTCGCGCAAGGGATGATCCAGGATCCCGCCTTGCAGCTTGACACCCCGGGCCGTCCCCACCGTGTGGATGGCCACCTGCACGCGGATGGCGCGGTCCATGGCGATGCGCATCAGGTCGGCGTGCACCAGCCTGGAGGTCAGAGGATCGACCTGGTGCTCCTTGATCATCACCTTGCCCGGCAGGCGCCCCTCCCCCGCGATGTCCAGGCCGAACAGGGTGTTCTCGCCCGACTCGGAGTGAAGGATGGCCTCCAGGTGCTTGGGCTCCAGGGTGAGCGGCATCGCCGCGCCGTCGCCGCCGTACAGCACGGCCGGCACCTTCCCTGCGTGGCGCAGGCGGCGCGACGCGTTCTTGCCCTTCTCGGTTCTCTTGTGCGCTTCGACGACGACATCCTGTTTCGACACGGTCGGTTCCTCTCGGCTCTCAGATGAACAGGCTGCTGACGGATGAGTTGTTGTGGATGCGGTAGATGGCTTCTCCCAGCAGCTCGGCCACCGAGAGCACTTCGATGCGCGCGGCCTGGGCCACCTCCGGCTTGATGGGGATGGTGTCGGTCACCAGCGTGCGCGAAAGCTTCGACGCGGCCAGCTTCTCCACCGCGCTGCCCGAGAGCACCCCGTGGGTGAAGCAGGCGTAGATGTCCTTCGCGCCGTGCTGGTGCAGCGCCTTGACCGTCTCGCTCAGGGTGGTGGCCGTGTCCACGATGTCGTCCACGATCAAGGTGTTCTTCCCGTGGACGTCGCCGATCAGGTGCATGAGCTGCGCCTGGCCGGTCTCGGTGCGCCTCTTGTCCACGATGGCCAGGTTGGCGTTGAGGCGCTTGGCGTAGGCCCGGGCGCGCTCCACCCCGCCGGCGTCGGGAGAGACGATCATGAGGTCCGGGATGCGCATCTTCTCGAAGTGGTTCACGAACACGGGCGCGGCGAACAGGTGATCCACCGGGATGTCGAAGAACCCCTGGATGGCCGGGGCGTGCAGGTCCACCGCCAGGATGCGGTCGGTGCCCGCGGCCGACATCAGGTCGGCCACCAGCTTGGCCGAGATCGGCACCCTGGGCTTGTCCTTGCGGTCCTGGCGCGCGTAGCCGTAGTACGGGATGACCGCGGTGATCCGGTCGGCCGAGGAGCGCTTGAAGGCGTCGATCATCAGCAGCAGCTCCATCAGGTTCTCGTTCACCGGAGGGCAGGTGGGCTGGATCACGAACACGTCGTTGCCGCGGACGTTGTCGATTACCTGGCAGTAGGTCTCGCCATCGCTGAACTTCTTGAGGGTGATCTGACCCTCGGCCACTCCCAGGTAGCCGCAGATGGCGCGGGCCAGGGGCCGGTTGGCGGACCCGGAGAAGATCCTGATGTCCCTGTCCTGCGGCTTCATCGGCCGTGCTTCTCCGCGGCCGCCCTGGCTGGGGCGGGAGGATTCGAACCTCCGGATGCTGGAACCAAAATCCAGTGTCTTACCACTTGACGACGCCCCATCGGCAGGCCGTTCGGCTCAGATCGAGAAAATGTCCGACGTCGACTCGGAGTTTCTCAGGTGCTCCTCGACCGACGGGGACAGATCGCGCGGCTGGGCGAGGACTTCATTGTACTTCGCCAGAATCCGATCTTCGATCCTCTTGCGCGTCTCGTTGTTCAAGGGGTGCGCGATGTCCCGGAACGTCCCGTTCTTCCTCTTCTTGCTCGGCATGGAGATGAACAGCCCGCTGTTCCCATGGATGATCTTGATGTCGCTCACCACGAAGCAGTCATCGAAGATGATGGAGACGAACGCCTTGAGCTTCTCCTCATCCACGGGAAACACTCTGACGTCAGTGACTTCCATCTTCAGCGCTCCTCCCTCAGGGTCGCCTGTGTTCGGGTCACTTCATGTCCGCGAGCGTTCGAACAGCCTCCGTCGGTAAGCCTCCCTGCCCAGCGTCCTGCACGCCAGCGCCTGCGCCGCCGCCGCGCCCAGCGATGCCGCCTTGGCCTCGAGCCCCCCGGAAGGGGTGAACAGCCCGAAGACCGCCGAGCCGCTGCCGGTCAGGGCGGCGGCCGACGCCCCCGCGCCCAGCAGCCTGTCCTTGAGTCCGGCCAGCCCGGGGAACAGGCTGAAGGCGGTCTCCTCCAGGTCGTTCTCCACGTCGGGGATCGGGAGCGGGGGCGGCGCGCCCGGCTCCAGGCTCTCCCGGGGGGGCGACCCGGGCAGAAAGCCCTTCATGCTAGAGAGGATCCGGGGCCTTGTCAACGGCAAAGGGAGCCCTTCGTAGACCGCCCGCGTGGAGAGCGGCCGGCCGGGCCACAGCACGACCACGTCCCAGGGGGGGATGTCCGGCATCGGAGCGATCTCGTCCCCTTTGCCCAGGCCCAGGCAGGTCCCCCCGTAGAGAAAGAACGGGACGTCGGCTCCCAGCTCCCGGGCCAGCGAGTCGAGCAGCCCCGGATCGCACGCCGTCTCCCAGAGCCGGTCCAGCGCCATCAGGGTCACCGCGGCGTTGCCGCTCCCCCCTCCCAGCCCGGCACCGGGGGGGATCCGCTTGTCGAGCACGATCCGGGCCCCCCGCCGGGGGTGGCGTGCGGCCAGCGCCCGCGCCGCGCGCAGCACCAGGTTGGCCTCCCCCGCGGGGACGTCGTGCCGGCCCCGCGTCTCCAGGCTGAGCTCCGGCGCGGTCTCGAACAGCAGATCGTCGGCCAGATCCACCGACTGCAGAACGGTGCGGACCTCGTGGTAGCCGTCGGCGCGCGTTCCCAGGACCCGCAGTCCGAGGTTGATCTTGGCGAAGGAGGAGGCGCGCAGCATGGTCAGGGCAAGAGGAGCGGCCCGCCGGAGATCGACCCGGGGGGCCCCAGGCGGCGCCAGTGTTCCGGGGCCTCGGGGGCGAACAGGGCGTCGGGGAGGGAGTCCGCGGCGGTCCGTTCCAGCTCCCGCACCCTCAGCTCCAGCCGTCGGAAGCCGTCCCGGGCGGGCCGCACGGGCGCGATCGTCAGCCGGTCCTCCGCGTGGGAGACGAAAAACGCGTCCTCGCCGGCAGGGCCGACCGTGCCGCGGTGTCCCGGCTCGGCGGCCGCGGCCAGCGCGCGCACCAGCGACGGGCCGTCGATCCGGACCCCCAGGAGCGACTCGAAGAGCCCGGGGCCCGCCGTCTCCAGCAGGTAGGCCCGCTCGGCGGGCAGCAGCACGATCACGCGATCCCCCCGCATCGCCAGCACCGCCCGGGTCCCCCCCAGCGGGCCCGCGACCTCCACGCGCAGACGATCCGGCAGACGCAGCGCGACCGCCGCCTCGAAGCGGAGGGTGTCCCGCTCCAGGTCGATCCGTCCTTTGCCCGAGATCCTGAGGGACGAGGCCGGTCCGGGGTGTGGCGCTGGCTCCGTGCGGAGCCCCCGGCCGGCGCATCCGGCGACGCACGATAGCACGAGGAGCGCGCCCGCCGACAGGGCGCGGCGGGATCGGCCGGCGCTCAATCCTTCGAGCCCGCTGCGGACCTCGCGGCCTCGAGCCGGCTGCGGATGTGCTCGGCGTTCCCGGCGCCGCGCTCCAGCGCCGCCTGCCACGCTTCGATCGCCTCCCGCGGGCGGCCCGTGGCGAAGTAGAGCTCGCCCAGATGCTCGTGGATGGCGGGCTCGTCGTCCATGGCCCGGCGGGCCTCCTGCAGAGAGGTCTCCGCGCGGCCGTAGTCCCCCTTGCGGAAGTAGGCCCACCCGAGGCTGTCCAGGTAGGCCCCGTTGTCCGGGTCGCGCTCCAGGGCGCGCCGGATGTAGCGGATGGCGTCGTCGAGCCGCTCGCCGCGCTCGGCCAGCATGTAGCCGAGGTAGTTCAGGGCCACGGCGTTGCCGGGGTCGAGCGCGATGGCCTGCTCCAGGTGGCGCCGGGCCGCCTTGACGTCCCCCGCCCGCTCGCGCCGCGCGCCGGCCGCCAGGTACACCTCCGACAGCCTGGCCGGCCGGGGGGAGCCCCCCTTCCCCTCGGCGAAGCGATCGAACAGCTCCTCCGCCTCGCGGTCGCGCCCTTCCAGCAGCAGGGCCTCCCCCTGGCGCAGAAGGAACCGCTCGTCCTCGGGGAAGAGCTGCCGCGCCGACGCGGCGGCCTGGGCGGCGGCCCCGCCGCGCCCCGCGTCGAGCAGGGCGCCGATCATCCGGAGCTGGATCTCGGCGCGATCGGAGACGGCGAAATCGGCCGCGCGCTCCTCCATCATCCCGGAAAGGACCGCCAGGTGCTCGTAGGCGTCGGAAGGCCGCTCCATCTTCGCGTAGAGCCTGGCCAGGGCGAAGTGCATGCGCGCCGGCTCGTAGCCCATCTCCAGCAGGCGGGAGGCCGTGGCCGCCGCGGCGCCCAGGTCCCCCTCCGCCTCGTAGGCTTCGATCAGCGCCAGGCGCAGGTGCACGCGGTGCGGGGCCGCCTGCACCGCGTTGAGCAGGAGCTGGCGCGCCTGATCGAAGCGCTTGAGCCGGCTCAGCGCCTGCGCCGTCAGCATGGCCCCCTCCTCCGATCCGGGGTCCTTCTCCATGAGCCTGCCCAGAGGATCCAGCGCCTCTTCGAACGCGCCGCGGCTCATGTGCAGCCGCCCCAGATCCAGCAGGGTGGACGTGTTGCCCGGGTCGGCCTTCAGCAGCTCTTCGAACGCCTGCGCCGAGCGCTTGTAGGCGTCGGGCCCGGAGCCGTCGCGCAAGGCGGCGGCGAACAGCGCCTCGGCCAGGACCCGGCCGGGCCCCGGGGACGAGGGGTCCATCCGGGCGGCGGCCCGCGCCGCCTCGGCCGCGCGGTCCGGGTCGCCCGTCTCCAGGTGCAGCCGGGCCAGATCGAGGGCCAGCTCCAGCGACTCGGGGTCCGCCTCGCGGGCCTGCTCCATGTGCTCGATGGCCTGCTTGACGTCGCTGCGGTCGAGCGCCTGGCGGGCCATGCAGTAGTGGTAGTAGGAGACGTCGCGGCGCACCGATGCCTGGGGCACGCCGGGGGCGCCCGCCGCCGCCAGGGCGATCAGCACCGCCGCCGCGCGCATCAGAGGGAGCCGGGGCTCGAGCCGGCGCTGCCCGCGGAGGCTGCGGCGGGAGAGTCGAGGTTGCGGACCTGCTCGATGGCCAGGCGCAGCTGCTCCTTGAGCCGCTCGGCCGGGGCCAGGCCGTCGCGGGCCACGCTGACCGCGGCGGTGGGCTTCAGCCCCTCGCCGTGCCAGGGCGTCCCCGAGGGAGAGAGGTACTTGCGCACCGACAGCTTCAGCCACGCCCCGTTGTTCAGGGGGATGAACTCCTGCTGCGCGCCGATGCCGAAGGTCGGCTCTCCCAGGAGCGTCGCCGGGCGCCCGTCGCGCACCGCGGCCGCGAACAGCTCGGCCGCCTCGGCGGTCGCGCCGTTGACCAGCAGGGCCACGCTTCCGGTGTAGGCTCCCCGGGGCCTGCCTCCCCGCAGCTCCTGCCCGGTCCCTTGCTTGGAGCCGAGGCGGGCCACCACCTCGTCACCCAGGAGCAGCCCCGCCGCCCGCGCCGCCTCGGGGATGCCGCCCCAGGCGTTGCCCCGCAGATCGATGAGCAGCCGGCGCACCTTCTGCTTCTCGGCCTTGTCCAGTTGGGAGGCGACGGCCGCCGCGGCCCCGGGGTGGAAGTGCATCACGCGCAGCACGGCGATGCCGGCTCGCGCGTCGGCGATCTCCAGGGCCGGATCGGGGAGCCGGTGGGGCTGGCGCTCCAGCTCGGCCTCGATCTTGTGCGGCTCCTCGCGGCGGGCCACCAGCACGGCGACGGCGCTCCCCGAGGGCCCGGCCAGGGAGGACTCGATGGCATGCAGGCTCATCTCCCGCGCGCTCTGGCCGCCCACGCGGCGCAACTGATCCCCGGGCGTGATCCCCTTGGCCTCGGCGTCGGAGCCGGGCTTGACCGCCACGACCAGCACGATCCCCTCCCTGCGCGCCACCCGCAGGCCGGTGTCGGGAGCGGCGGGTCCGGGGGGCTTCTCCGCCGCCTGGGCCGCCTTCTCGTACTCCTCCGCGGTGAGGTACTCGCTGAAGGGGTCGAGCTCCGAGAGCATCCCCTCGTAGGCCCCCTTCATCAGGGAGGCGTTCTCCACCTCGTCCACGTACGACTTGTTGATCAGCGAGAGGACCTCGTTGAACAGGCGCAGATGCCCGTAGGTGCTGTCCAGCGCCAGATTGCGGGTGACCATCATCCCGGCCAGGAAGACGGCCAGGAACCCGGCCACCAGACCCACGAACAGCCCTCTCAACCTCGTCTTCATCTCGTCCCTCTCAGCGGCGCGCGCCGCGGCGCTTGAGCCAGCCGGCCGGATCGATCGCCTTGCCCTGGTGCCTCAGCTCGAAATAGACCGTCGGCGGCCCCCCGTCCGGCGACCGGTCGGCTCCGTGGCCGATGGTCTGACCGGGGAGGACCTCCTCCCCTTCCGCCACCTCCAGCACCGAGGCCCGGGCGTAGACCGAAAGATACGCGCCACCGTGGTCCACGAGCACCGTGTTCCCGTAGCCGCTGAACCGCCGGCTGAAGACCACCCGGCCCCCCAGCACCGCCCGGATGGGCGCGCCGGGCTCCGTCTCGATGTCGATCCCGGGGTGCGGCGTCACCGTGCCGAAACGCGGATGGGTGACGTCACCGAAGGGGGCGGCCACCCTGCCCGGGACCGGCCACTCCAGGGCCCCCCGCAGCTTCTCCACGTCCAGGGCCACGGTGGCCGCCGGGGGGGAGGCTCCGGGCGCCATCCCCGCCACGATGGCCGCCTCCAGCGCCTCCGCCGCGCGCGCCATCTCGGCGATCGCACGGCGGTGCGCGGCGGCGTCCTCGCGCACCTCGCGCAGCAGCGCGCCCGAGCGCTCCCGGGCCGACTCCAGCTCGGCCGCCTTGGCGCCCTGCTGGGCGGCCAGGTCGCGCAGACTCCCGGACTGCACCTCCAGACCCTTCTCCAGCGACTCGGCGCGGGCCCGCCGATCCCTCAGCGAGGAGACCGTCCCGGACTGCCGGGTGGCCATGACTTCAAGATAGGTGACGCCGCGCAGAAGGTCGACCGGCTGCGTAACCGCCAGCAGGAGACCGATTTCCCCGCCCCGTCCGCTCATGTAGGCCCGCCTGAGCTGCCGGGCCAGGGCCTGCTCGGCCTCCTGCACCGTCCGCCGCTCCCGCTCCAGCTCCGCCCTCAGCGTCTCCAGCTCCCGGGCCGTCCGGTCCCTCATGAGGGTGAGACGGGCCCCCTCCCTGAGCCGCAGGGCGATCTCCACCTCCAGGCGGTCCAGCTCGGCGACCACCCCGCGCTCGGTCCGGTCCAGCCCTTCCAGGTCCTCCCGCAGCGCGCCGATCTCCGACACCAGGGCGTCGAAGCGGGCCTGGGGATCGGAGGCCTGGCGCGGGGGGCCGGACGGCCCGGCCGCCGGGACCGGGGAGAAGCATCCCAGCGCCGCGGCCAGCGCCGCGGCCAGCGCCGCGGCGCGGCCGGCCCGGGGCAGGGACCCCGTCACAGGAAGGGCCTCCCGTCCACGTCGGAAGGGATCTCGATCCCCATGGACCGCAGGACGGTCGGCATGACGTCCACGATGTGGAGGTCGTCGCGGGCCGGCTTCCTGTTCACGAACAGGATCCCCTTCACCAGCTCCGGATCGAGCGAGCAGTGGTCCCCGCTCCACGCCTTGAGGTTGTCCTCCAGGATGTCCCTCGGGACCTGCCCCAGCGCGGTCTGCCAGCCGACGCGGTAGCCGAGGCCGTTGGCGACGCGCAGGTCAGGCTGGACGGTCGGATCGAAGCCCGTGTACATCTGCTCGCGCCGGAAGACCCTGCTCACCGGGCGCTCGCCGGTGACCGGATCGACGGCCGCCTCCAGCCCGGCGATGATGGCGGAGCGGACCTGCTCGTACTCCTCGCCTGGCTGCACCGAGCCCCGGGCCTCCCGTCCGGCCAGGTTGATGTAAATCCCTCCCAGGCCCAGGGCGTAGGCCTTGGTGCGGGACCAGTCCACCTTCTCGAACAGCTCGCGGGTCTCGAACAGATCGTTGAGCGTCTTGGTCTCCCCGGCGTCGCCCAGGATGGTCATGAACCCGTTCTGGACCAACCAGGAGTTGTAGTTCATCCCCCGCCGGAACGAGCTGAAGCCGTGATCCGACAGCACCATGAACAGCGCGTCGGGGCCGGCCAGCTCGCGGGCCTTCCCCACGATGCCGTCCATCCGCCGGTAGGCGGCCTCCATCTGCGCGGTCATGGCGGCGACGTGCTCGGGGTCGTTGAGCGGGTCGTGGTAGGGGTGCGCGGGGTCCAGGTAGCGCCAGAACATGTGGCCGATCCGGTCGGTGAAGTCGAACACCTGGATGTAGAGCTTGTCGCGGCTCGCCGCGAGCTGCGCCTCCATCATCCGCTGGAAGGAGTCCACCGTGGCCCACATGTCCTCCAGGAAGTGCTCGTCGGGGACCAGGCCGGTGGGGAGGGTCCAGGTGTCCTCCACCCATCCGATCGTCTTGAACAGCCCCAGCCGCCCGGCCAATTCCGACGCGAAGCTCACCGGCTGGGAGAACGGCACCGGCTGGCTCTGGGGATGGAAGTTGATCGGCGAGAGGTACACCCTCAGCTCCGGGCGGATGGAGAGGACCTTCCACCGGGCGATGCCGCGCAGCGGCTTGGCCAGGTCCACCACCCAGTTCACGGGGAACGAGAGCACGTTCCAGTCCGACCACTCCCCCACCTTCAAGGTCTGGCGGTTGTCCTGCACCTCGATGGTGACCGACGATCCATCCTGCGCCACGGTGAAGGTCGCCTGGAGGTCGATCCGGCGCGGGACCCCCTCTTCGTCGAGCTGGCGCTTCACCTCGGCCTCGATCCTCTCGCGCTCCTCGCGGCCCGACGCCCGCGCCGTCTCCCGCTCGATGCGGTACTTGTAGAACGGATGGTTCATCGGCCCGTAGATCGGACAGGCCACCGCGCCGGTGCGGCCCGACAGCGGGATCACCTCGATGTTGAACTCGTTGTCAGTCACCCGGAAGCCCGGCTCCGACGTGTAATAGGTAGGCTGGCCCACCAGCCCCCGGATGTCCGGGACACCCAAGCCGCTGAGCACCTGTCCCTTCTCGATCGGCTCGGCCGGGAAGTTCTGCGGGACGCGGATGACCTGCGCCGAATGCCCGTGCGCC
>DATEEA010000164.1:0-26865 GCA_035281445.1 Candidatus Polarisedimenticolia bacterium | reverse complement strand
GACGGATCTCGTGGAGACGCTCCACGTGCTCGGGGGAGAGCGGCCGCTCGCTCCCCAGCAGGCGGGCCACCAGGAAGATGTGCGCCGAGTGCTCCAGCGTCTCCATCCGGTCGTAGGCGTGATAGACGTCCTTGCCCACGGTGAGCGCTCCGTGGTTGGCCAGCAGGATGCCATCGGAGGCGGCGTAGGGCCGGACCGCCTCGGCCAGCTCCGGGGTGGTGGGGGTGCCGTAGGCCGCCAGCGGAACCGTGCCCAGCGTCAGCACCACCTCCGACAGCAGCGGCCGGTCCATGGGGATGCCGGCCACCGCGAATCCCGAAGCGTGCGGCGGGTGGGCGTGCACCACGGCGCAGATGTCGCGCCGCTCGTGGTACATGACCAGATGCATCTCCAGCTCGGAGGAAGGCTCCAGCCGGCCGTACAGCTTGCGGCCGCTCAGGTCGGTCACCACCAGGTCCTCGGGATCGAGGCGTCCCTTGTTCACGCCCGAGGGGGTGGTGAGGACGCGATCCTCCTCCATCCGGATGCTGATGTTGCCGTCGGCGGCCGCGATGCAGCCCTTGGCGTAGAGCCTCCGGCCCACTTCCACGATGTCCAGGCGGTGCTCGTGCTCGCGCTTGCGCGCGGACCCCGCCGCCTCCCGCCGTGCCCCGGTGACCTCCATCCCCTCCACCTTGACCTCCCCGCGCGGCGCGCGGCCGCGGTGCGCCGTCAGGAAGCCCGCCCGGCGGCGCCCGGGAGCCCGGAGGTGAACCGGGCGCGGCAAGCCTCGGAGCAGAAGAAATGCGTCTCGCCGTCATGCGCCAGCCGGACCGCACGATCGGCGGGCAGGAACGTGTTGCACACTCGATCGCGGACCAGCTCGGTGGCGCCGCGGTGACTTGCGCGCCGGCCGCGCCGCGGCCGCGCGCCGCCGGCCAGCCTGCGCAGAACCACGATCACGGCGACGAAGAGGGCCAGCGCCGCCAGAAGGCGCTTCACGAGGGAGAGCCCGCCTTGCCGGAGCGCTGCGCCTTGACCTTCTCGATCTCGGCTCGCAGCTCGTTCATGTCGAACGCTCCGGGGCTCAGCCGCAGCGCCTCGGCGAACGCCTCCTCCCCCTTCTGGTAGTCTCCCGCCTCGACGTAGGCCAGCCCCATGCTGTACCAGGGCTTGGGATGGCTCGGATCGCGGCCGATGGCGTCCTTGAAGTGCGCCAGGGCCTCGTCCGGCCGGCCCACCATGTAGAGGCAGGTGCCGAGATCGGTGAGGGTGTGGACGTCGGCCGGATCGATGTCCACGGCCTGCCGCAGGAACTCCATCGCCCGGTCGTACATCGCGGCGTCCATGTACAGGCCGGCCATGCGCCTCAGCGCGGCGAGGTTGCGCGGGTCCTCCTGCAGCATCCGGCGCAACGCCTCCAGCTCGCGGGTGACCTGCTCCATGGAGTCCATCGAGGGGGCGCCGGCGGCCTCTCCCGCCGGCCCCTGAGCCTGGCCGGCCTGCCCCTGGCGGCCCTGCCCCGTCCCGGCCCCCATGGGCTGCGCGGCGGCCGGGGGAGCGCCCGGGCCGGTCCTGCCGGGGACGGCCATCCGTCCCGAGAACAGCTCGAAGGCGATGATGAACCCGACCAGCCCGCCGAACAGCAGCCCGGCGACGGCGAAGGAGATCTGATTGCGCAGAAGGGGGTTGGGCGCGGCCACGGGCGGAGGGTAGATGAAAGCCCTCGGCAAGGTCAAGGCAGCACGGGGTTTGATCCCTCCGGATCGCTGTGGTATAGCTGGTGGCCTTCTGAGGGGGATGGGTTGCGCCTGAGCGCTCTCCGGAGGAGCCCCGCCGCGCTGGCCGGCGCGCTGATCGTCGCCTCGGTGACCTTCCTCGCGGCGCTCACCATCGAGTACGGCGGCGTCTCGGCCGGCGATCCGGGGGCTCGTCCCCGCTCCCTGCTCGCCCGGCACCTGCTCGCCTACGGTCCCCACGACGAAGACCTCTCCGTGGGCTCGCCACCCGCGCCCGCCAGCGCCCGCCACTGGCTGGGCACCGACGTGCAGCGGCGAGACCTGCTGTCGCGCGTGCTTCACGGCGCGGGGGTCTCTCTGCGGATCGGGCTGTCCGCCGAAGCCATCGCCCTGTCCCTGGGGCTGGCCATCGGCGGCGTGGCGGCGCTGCGCGGAGGGTGGGTGGACGCGCTCCTGATGCGCGCAGCGGACCTCATGCTGGCGCTGCCGCTGCCGATCCTGGCGATGGCCGCCATCGCCGTCTTCGACACCCGCAGCGTCACCCTGGTGTTCGTGGTGCTGGGGCTCATGGGATGGGCGGGGATCGCGCGTCTGGTGAGGACCCAGTGCCTCGCCGCGCGCTTCCAGGGCTACCCCGAGGCGGCGCGGGCCCTGGGCGCGGGCCAGGGGCGGCTGCTGGCGTGGCACCTCCTGCCCGCGGCCCTGGCCCCCGCGCTGGTGGCCGCCTCCATGGGGGTGGCCGCCAACATCCTCACCGAAGCATGGCTCTCCTTTCTCGGGCTGGGGCTCCAGGGGCAGGCCGTCTCCTGGGGAACCATGATCGCCGACGCCCAGCCCGAGCTGGCCATCCGCCCCCGGCTCTGCCTCGCCCCCGGAGCGGCGCTGGCCGTGACCGTCCTGGGCTTCGTCCTGCTGGCCGATGGGCTGCGCGACCTGCTCGACCCCCGCGCGCGGCTCGCCACGCACGCCACGTGACGCTCCGCCGGAGGGAACCATGAGACACCGGATGCCTTTCCTGGCGGCGGGCCTGCTGGCCCTGGCCGCCTCCTGCGCGTCTCCCGAGCAGCCGCCGGAGGGCAGACTGCGCTACCGCATGCCCACCGATCCCCCGACGCTCGATCCGTTTCAGGCGGGAGACGACAACTCGCTCGTGTACGCGTACCTGATCTTCGACGGTCTGGTGGAGTTCGTGCCGGGCTCCACGGCCGTGCGGCCGGCGGTCGCCTCGTCGTGGACCGTCTCGACCGACGGCCTCACCTACACCTTCTCGCTGCGCCCCGGCGTCCGTTTCCACGACGGGCGCCCGGTGACCGCCCGCGACGTGGTCTACTCGGCGCGCCGCGCGCTGACGCCGAAGACGTCGGCCAAGGACGGGTTCTTCGAAGCGCTCGCCGGCAAGCACGCCTTCTGGACGGGCGCCTCCCCCGACCTGGCCGGCGTGCGGGCCCTCGACGACCGCACCGTGGCGTTCACCCTGGCCCACCCGTACGGTCCCTTCCTCACCGTGCTGGCCAGCGAGGCCGGCTCCATCCTCCCCGAGGAGGTCTATTCAGCCCCCTCCCAAAGCTGGCTCCAGACGCCGGTGGGGTGCGGGCCCTACCGGCTGGCCGCCAGGCAGCCGGGCGTCTCACTCACCCTGGAGAGGTTCGAGGGGCACTGGAAGGCGGCGCCGGAAGGAGCGCTGCGGACCCTGGAGTTCCGCATCATCCACGACGCTTCCACGGCGCTGGCCGAGTACCGCGCCGGGGGGATCGACTTCACCCAGGAGATCCCGCCGGGGCACCGCGCGGCGGTGCGGGAGGAGCTGGCCTCGCACTTCCACAACAGCTCGCGGCTGAGCCTCTTCTACTTCGGCTTCAACCACGCCGCTCCTCCGTTCGGGGGCAACGCGACCCTCCGCCGCGCCGTGGCCCATGCCGTGGACAGGGACTTCATCGTGCGCGTGCTGCAGGAGGAGAAGGACCTGCCGGCGGCGGGGGTGATCACCCCGGCGATGCTCGGGCACGATCCGGAGCGCCGGCCGGTGGCCCACGACCCCGGTCTCTCCTCCCGCCTCCTGGCCGAGGCCGGCCACCCTGAAGGACGGGGCCTTCCCGAGATCGACTACCTCACCAACGACACCGAGTCGTTCCGCCGCATCGCCGATCGCCTGCAGGCGGACCTCGCCCGGGTCGGGATCCGCATCCGGATCAAGACCATGG
The DNA here is from genome assembly GCA_035281445.1 of Candidatus Polarisedimenticolia bacterium. Lineage (GTDB taxonomy): Bacteria > Acidobacteriota > Polarisedimenticolia > JACPZX01 > DASXTC01 > DATEEA01. The sequence continues at coordinate 22,946 of DATEEA010000164.1, read as the reverse complement.
ATCTGGGGGCGTTCATCGCCGCGCTCTCCGCGGGCGGGGAGGCGCACGCCGGGATGGGGCTGTTCCGGATGAACTGGTACGCCGACTGGCCGGACCCGGACAACTTCCTCGGCCTGCAGTTCTCCACCGGAGCGTCGGGGAACTTCGGCCGGTACAGCAACCCGGTCTTCGACGAGCTGATCGCGGCCGGCCGGCGCGAGCCCGACGCCACGCGCAGAGGGCTCCTGTACCGCCAGGCCGACACGCTGCTGATCCAGGACGCCGCCCTCGTCCCCGTCTACTGGTACGGCCAGGACGCGCTGCTGCGCCCCTCGTTCCGCGGGATGACGCTGAGCCCGCTGGGAACCTTCGCCATCGCCTGGGAGGAGGTCGTTCAGGGGACATGATCGCCTCGCTGGCGCGGCGCCTGCTCTGGATGATCCCCGTGGTCTGGGCTGCGGCGACCCTCGTCTGGGTGTTCCTGTTCCTGATACCGGGAGACCCCGCCCGGCTGCTGGCCGGGCAGAGCGCCTCGGCCGAGACGCTGGCCGCCGCGAGGGCGGAGTGGGGCCTGGATCGCCCGGCGCCCGAGCGCTACGGCCGCTTCCTGGCCAACCTCTGCCGGCTCGACCTGGGGACGTCGTACGTCCAGGGCCGGCCCGTGTCGCGGATCCTCCTGGAGGCCATGGCCCGCACCGCCGTGCTGGCCGCGGCCGCCGCGGCGCTGTCCGCCTGCGCCGGCATCGCCATCGCGCTGCTCTCCGCGCGCCGCCCCGGCGGCCGGCTGGATGGCCTGCTGCGGCTCGTCTCCACGCTGGGGGTCTCCCTCCCCGCGTTCTGGGTGGCCATGATCCTCATGCTGATCTTCGCCTCCAGGCTCCGGTGGTTCCCGATCCAGGGAGGAGGAGACGGTCCCCTCCTGTTCGGGCTGCGGCTCCCGGGCCTTCACCATCTGGTGCTGCCGGCGGTGACGCTGGCGATCGTGACCAGCGGCACCCTGGGAAGGGTGGCGCGCGCCGCCCTGCTGGAGGAGACCTCCCGCCCCTACGTGACGGCGGCCCGGGCGCGCGGCGCGTCGCGCCCGCGGGCGCTGACCCGGCACGCGCTGCGCAACGCCATGGGTCCGATCGTGACCCTGGCAGGGTTGAACTTCGGGTGGCTGCTGGGAGGGGCGGTGGCCACGGAGACCGTGTTCAACTGGCCGGGCATGGGCAGGACCATGGTCCAGGGCCTGGCCGGGCGAGACCTGCCGGTGGTGGAGGGAGGGGCCATCGTCCTGACCGCCGCCTTCGTCCTGGTGAACCTGGCCGTGGACGCCGCCTCCGCCGCGCTCGATCCGCGCTCCCGCCCCTGAGGGCGGTATACTCGGTGCCATGCCCGACAGCATCGAGTCCGCCCCTCCTCCGGGCGGCGATCTCCTGGGGACGGATCGTCCGGCCATCGGCCGGATCGTCCGGGACATGGGGGAGCGTTCCTACCACGCCGCGCAGATCTACCGCTGGATCTACACACGGCGCGCCGCGTCGTTCGACGCGATGTCCGACCTGCCGCGCCCGCTGCGGCGGCGGCTGGCGCAGCGGTTCACCCTGCGCCGTCCCGAGCCGCTGGCCGTGCAGCAGTCGGCCGACGGGACGCGCAAGTACCTCTTCGGGGGCTTCGCGGGAGGGAGCTTCGAAGCGGTCCTCATCCCCGAGCCGTCCCGCGTCACTTTCTGCGTCTCGCCCCAGATCGGCTGCGCCCTGGACTGCGCCTTCTGCCTCACCGCGCAGCTCGGCCTGGTGCGCAACCTGACGGCCGGGGAGATCGTCGGCCAGGTGCTCTGCCTCATGGAGGACGCCGGCACAGGGCCGGGAGGCCGTCCGGTGAACATCGTGCTGATGGGGATGGGCGAGGCGCTCCACAACTACGACGCCTCCTTGCAGGCGGTGAGGCTCATGGCCGATCCCGGGGGGATGGCCATCCCCCGCCGCCGCATCACCCTGTCCACGGCGGGGATGGTCCCCGGGATCAGGAGGCTCGGCTCCGAGCCGGTCCGCCCGAAGCTGGCCGTCTCGCTCAACGCCACCACCGACGAGGTCCGCTCCAGGCTGATGCCCATCAACCGGCGCTACCCGCTGGGAGAGCTGCTCGACGCCTGCGCCGCGTTCCCTCTGGGCCCCCGCGAGAGACTCACCTTCGAGTACGTGCTCCTGGCCGGAGAGAACGACGGCCCGGAGGATCCCCGGAGGCTGGCCGGGCTCCTCGGGCGGCACCGCCTGCGGGCCAAGGTCAATCTCATCCCCTTCAATCCGGGCGGAGGGCTCCCGTGGCGCGAGCCGGCGGCCGATCGGGCGAGGGCCTTCAGGGACGATCTCGTCCGGCTGGGAGTGCCGGCCTCCATCCGGCGCAACCGCGGGCGCGACGTCTCCGCCGCCTGCGGCCAGCTCGCGCTGTCCGGCCCCCCGCCCGCCGCCCCCGATTGACCCACGGCCGGGAGGCCGCCACCCGCAAGATATTGTATTTTTTTCTTGACATGGGCCCAACAGGTTGGGTATCGTCGCCGTCGAACTCCCGGGGCTGCCGGCCATCTCAGCTCACCAGGCGACCCACGCAAGACGCAACGCCCTCCGGGCTGGAACAACGCAGTTTCCCCCACCGCGCAAGGCCACCTCGACGACAGCCCCGGGAGAAAAGGAAGCCGGCCGGGGCCGGCTAGCACCCCGCGGGACCCTGTGCTAATTTCCCGCGACATGCCGGACAGGGGCCTCCGCCGTGCTCCGCTTGCCCTGATCGCGCTGGCGCTCGCGTCGTGCGCGGTGAAGGGGCCCGGGCTCGCCCGCCACCAGGATCAGATCTTCGCCGCCCGCGACCGGGTGCTCCCCGCCCTGGTGCACATCCAGCCTATCCTGGAGGTCTACCGCTCGGGAGAGAAGGGCAAGGTCGCCGTCACCGGCTCCGGCGTGGTGTTCTCCCCCGAGGGGTACATCCTCACCAACACCCACGTCGTGGGCCGGGCCCAGCGCCTCACCTGCACGCTGTCCAACCAGGTGGAGATCGAAGCGAGGCTCATCGGGGTCGACCCCCTGTCCGATCTGGCCGTGATCAAGATCGACATGGGAGAGGCCGGCCCGGGAGTGCGCCACGCAGACATGGGGGACTCCTCCACGCTGCAGGCCGGGCAGATGGTGATGGCGCTGGGAAGCCCTCTGGGGCTGGCAAGGAGTCTCAGCTTCGGCGTGATCTCCAGCCTGGACCGCTACTTCCCCGAGAGCGTGCTCCCTTCCGGCTCCGTCACCGGGACCTTCAACACCTGGATCCAGACCGATGCCGCCATCAATCCGGGAAACAGCGGCGGCCCGCTGGTGGATCTGGAAGGACGCGTCATCGGCATCAATGCCCGCGCCATCCCCGTGTTCGGCGAGAACCTGGGCTTCGCCATCCCCATCAACCTGGCCAAGGAGATCGCCGCGCAGCTCATCGCGCGGGGGCAGATCGCCCGCAGCTGGATCGGCGTCTCCTGGCAGCAGCTCCAGGGGCTGGCCGGCCACTTCGGCGTGCCCGAGGACGGCGGGGCCCTGGTGGGGAGCGTCATACCAGGCTCGCCTGCGGCCGAGGCCGGGCTGCAGGCGGGCGACATCGTCACCCGGATCGCCGGCAGGCCGGTGGTGGCTCGCTTCGAGGAGGAGCTGCCCCGTCTCCAGAAGATGATCGCCGACCTCCCGATCGGCGGCACCGTCCCGGTGTCCTTCCTCCGACAGGGCCAGGCGGGGTCCGCCACCCTGGTCACCCGCGATCGCCCGCTGTCCGAAGCGCCCGAGCTGGAATGCCGCGAGTGGGGGTTCACCGTGCAGGAGGTCACCGAAGAGTCGGCCCAGACGCTGCGGCTCCCCGACCGCAAGGGGGTGATCGTGTCGGGGGTGAAGCCGAACTCCTTCGCCGACGAGGCGGGACTGCGCCGCCACGACGTGATGCTGCTGATGGAAGGCAGGGAGATCGAGAACCTCCAGGAGTACGAACGGATCTACCGCGAGATGGTCGATTCCCGCCGGGGGAAGGTCCTCGTGCAGTCGCGCCGGGGCCGCCTGGTCACCTTCCACGTGCTGAAGCCGGCCTACCCGCGCGACGCCGCCGCGGCGCAGGACCGGGAGGCCCCCCGGTGAGGCGCTCCATCCCGGGCGCCGTGCTGGCCGCGCTGCTGGCGGGCACGGCGGCTCCGGCCGCCGACGAGGGCGAGGGCGCGGCCTTCAGGAAGCTCTTCGAGACGCACAAGGACAGCGTGGTGGCGGTCACCTACGTGCTGCGTCCGAGGGAGAAGCCCACGGGAGGCGAGGGGCGCAAGGTGGAGGACGCCCTGTGCGGCGTGGTCGCCTCCGCCGGCGGCCTGATCGTCACGTCCGCCGATCCCTTCCCCGACCCGGGAGGGGACCCCAAGACCACGCTCATCCCGGTGGAGTTCAAGGTCCACTTGCGCGGCCGGCGCCCGCTGGAGGCGGAAGCGGTCGGACTGGACCGCGAGCTGAACCTCGCCTACCTCAAGCTCAAGCAGCCTCCCGTCGACCTGAAGCCGGCCGCCTTCGACGAGGCAGCGCGGCTGGAGGTGGGGGACCGCGTGGCGGTGATCGGATTGCTGTCGAGGCACGACGAGTACGCGCCCATCGTCTATCCCGCCATGGTGAACGCGGTGCTGGACAAGCCGCGGCGGCTCTACAACCTGGATCTCAACGTGCAGGACCTCAGCATCGGGGGGCTGGTCGTCTCGGGCCGCGGCCGCGCCGTGGGGATCGTGGGCGAGGACCTGCTGCGGGAAGCCCCCATGGGGGAGCGCGTTCCCGCCAACGCGCTCGCCATCCTCGGATCGATCACGCAGGGACGCCGGGTCGGCTACCCGCGGGTCTTCCCCTACGGCCTGTTCGCCGCGGGGCTGGCCGCCCCTCCGCCCATCGCCGAGCAGGACAGACGGTCCTGGCTCGGGATCATCATGCAGCCTCTGGACGAGAACCTCATCGACTACTGGGGACTGGACGTGGACGGGGGGATCATCATCAGCTCCGTGGTGGAGAACTCTCCCGCCGAGAGGGCCGGGCTGGCCGCCGGAGACGTCCTGGTGGAGCTGCAGGGCGAGCCGGTGAAGGTCAAGGAGGAGGAGGACCTGGGCGACTTCCGCAGGCGCATCGAGAGGATGGGGGTGGGCCGCGAGATCGCCCTGACCTTCCTGCGCCGGGGCGAGAAGCGCGCCGCCGCTCTCACCCTGGCCGAGGCGCCCCTCACCGCGTGGAGCGTCGAGGAGCTGGAGGACGAGGAGCTCGGGCTCACCGTGAGGGAGATCAGCCTGGACGACCTGCTGGCTCAGAACCTCGACCCGGCCACCCGCGGCGTCGTCGTCTCGGAGATGGAGCAGGCCGGCTGGGCCCAGATCGGCGGCCTGCAGCTTGGCGACGTGGTGCAGGCCGTGGATGGTCGGCGCGTGACCGACCTGGCCTCGTTCAGGACCCAGTCGGAGCGCCTCAAGGAAGAGAGGCCCGAGGGGACGCTCTTCTTCGTTCTCAGACAGTCCGAGACCCTGTTCGTCCGCCTCAAGACCCCGTGGGGAGGACGCCGGGGGTGACGCCCCGCGCCCGCGCCGGCCGGCCCGCGAGCCGGCCGATGGCACCGCGGAGGATCAGAACGGGCTGACCAGGTGGTTGAGCGGACCGGCGCCCCTGCCGATCCGCCCCGCGTGCGCCACAGCGCGGGAGACGTACCGCTTGGCGGAGTCCACCGCCTCGACCACCTCCGCCCCGCGCGCCAGGAGGCAGGCGATCGCCGCGGAGAAGGTGCACCCGATCCCGTGCGTGCTGGTGGAGGCGATCTTGGCGGAGTCGAAGACGGAGATCGCTCTGCCGTCGAACAGCACGTCGATGGCCCGCTGGCCCAGATGGCCTCCGGTCACCACCACGTTGCGGGCGCCCATGTCGTGCAGCGCCCTGGCCGCGTCCTTCATGGAAGCCAGGTCGGTGACCCGGCGGCCGGTCAGGATCTGCGCCTCCTCCATGTTCGGCGTGACCACCTCGACGCACGGCAGCAGCTTCTCCCGCACGGAGGCGATCCCCGCCGGCTCCAGCAGCGGCGTGCCGCTGGTGGATCGAAGGACCGGATCGAGCACCACTTGCCGTAGATCGAGCGAGCGCGCCAGCGAGGCGATCAGCTCCGCCGTGCGCTGGGTCCCGAGCATCCCGATCTTCACCGCGTGGACCGTCAGATCGGAGACCACCGATTCGATCTGCTGCGCCACGAACTCCATGGGCAGGTCGTAGATGGCCTGGACACCAAGGGTGTTCTGCGCCGTCACCGAGGTCACCACGGCGGCGCCGTGGTGCCGGTAGGCGGCGATGGTCTTCAGGTCCGCCGCCACCCCCGCGCCGCCCGAAGGGTCGAGTCCGGCGACGGCCAGGACGGTGCGGGCCAGCTCCGGGGCGGTGAAGGGAGGAGCGATGGCCGGAGGCGGGGCCGCCTGGGTGTCGGCCGCCCGGGGGCCGCCCGGCGTGCGCAGCCTGTGCGATGGGCCCCTGCGGCGTCGCGGCCTGCTCATGACGACGCCCCGCGGAGCGCATCCAGGGCCGCGGCCATGTCCGGCGCCCCGATGACCGCCGACACCACGGCCACTCCGGGCACCCCGAGCCGGGCCAGTTGGCGGAGATTGCCCGGGCCGACCCCCCCGATGGCCAGCACCGGTATGGAGACCGCCCGCAGCGCCTCCTCCAGTCCGGCCAGGCCGAGCGGAGGCCCGTAGGCCCGCTTGGAAGGCGTGTCGAAGACCGGGCCGCAGGTCACGAAGTCCGCTCCTTGCGCCTCGGCGGTCCGGGCGGCGGCCGCTCCGTGCACCGAGACGCCGATTCTCATCGCGCCACCCCAGAGGGCGCCGACCTGCGCCGGCGGCAGCCCGTCGGAGGGCAGGTGAACATTAGCGCCGGCGGCCAGCGCCACATCGGGACGGCCGTTGACGAAGACCTCGGCGCCCCTCTCGTCCGCCGCCGCGGAGGCGAGGGCGAGGAGCTCGCCCCCGGGGAGGTCCTTCTCCCGGATCTGCAGCATGTCGGCCCCGCAGCGCGCCGCCTGGCGCGCCATCACCATGGGCGGCAGATCCGGCCGGAGCCGCCGATCGGTGACGACGTAGATGAGCATACCAGGAGGGCGATGTTACCACGCGGCCGCGGCATGCCGCCAACGAGGCCGCCTCATCTGGTACAATCCGCCCGCATGCAGAAGGCCCGCGTCGCCTCGGTCTCCTACCTCAACGCCCTGCCGCTGACCTGGGGCCTCACCCGGGGAGCCCAGCGCCAGCTCTTCGACATGACCTTCGTCCCTCCCGCCGACTGCGCCCGGCTGCTCCAGGACGGCATGGCGGACATGGCCCTGATCCCCTCCATCGAGTTCGAGCGTATCAAGGGACTGCTGGCGGTGCCCGGAACGGGGGTCTCGTCCCGGCGGGAGGTGCGGTCGGTCCTGCTGGCCACGCGGCGCCAGCCGGCCGAGATCCGGTCCCTCGCCGTGGACAGCTGCTCGCGCACATCGGTGGCGCTCGCGCTGGTGGTCCTGGCGCGCAGGCACGGAGCGCGCCCACTGGTGGAGCCGATGGCGCCGGACCCGGCGGCGATGCTCGAGCGCCACGACGCGGCGTTGATCATCGGGGACCCGGCGCTGCGCGCGTCGGTCCTTCCGGGCGCCTGGCCCGACGGGACCACGGTGATCGATCTGGCCGCCGAGTGGCACGCCCTCACCGGGCTCCCCTTCGTCTTCGCCTTCTGGGCCTGCCGCCCCGTCCTGCGGGCGGCCGCCATGCGGGAGGCGCTCGAATCGTCGCTGGAAGAGGGGCTCGCGGCGATCGACACGATCGCCGAGGAGGAGGCGGACAGGACCGGCGTGTCGGCCGCTGCCATCGCCTCGTACCTGAGGCGCAACATCCACTACCGGCTCGGCCCTGTCGAGTCGGAGAGCCTGCGTCTGTTCTACAGGATGTGCCGGGAGGAAGCGATCCTCCCCGGCTACGCGCGGGGAGCCGGACCGGCCAGGAGCTCGCTGACCCTGAACAACGGGTAGAAGCGGTAGCTCTTCAGAGCCTCGGCTCCTCCTTCCTCCCGGTCCACCAGGCAGATGACCGCGGCGACCTTGCAGCCCAGCTCCTCCACCGCCCGGATGGCCTGAAGGGTCGAGCCGGCCGTGGTCACCACGTCGTCGAGCACCACCACGGCATCCCCTTCCCGCAGCTCCCCCTCCACCTTGCGGCCCGTCCCGTGGACCTTGGCTTCCTTGCGGACGATGAACGCCGACAGCGCCCGTCCCTCGGCGTGGCTGACGGCGGCGAGCGCGCCGGCGATGGGGTCGGCCCCCAGCGTCAGCCCCCCGGCCGCCCGGGCGTCCACCCTCTCCCGCTCCATCAGGTCCAGGATCACCCGGGCCGTCAGCCACGCCCCCTCGGCGTCGAGGGTGACCAGGCGTCCGTCGAGGTAGTAACCGCTGGTGCGTCCGGAGGCCAGAGTGAAGCTGCCGAACCGGAGGGCCTTGCGCCTGAGCAGATCGAGCAGCTTCGCCCGGCGGCTCTCGGGTGAGCCGGGAGCGATCACGCCGACAGGAGCTCGTCCAGCTCCCGCCGGAAGTGGGGGCTCTCCAGGAGCTTCCCCACCGATCCGGGGGGCACCTGCCGCGTGGCCAGGCGCAGGATCCGCTGCAAGGGGACGTTCCGGTCGAAGAGTCGCTCCAGATCCCTGCGCTCCGGGATGGCGCTCAGCACGTCGGGGAGATCGGCCCCGCGGGAGCGGGGAGCGGGTCGGCGCGACGGGGTGGCGGGCATGGTCACCTCCCTGGCGGGCCCTGCAAGGAGCGCGGTCGAGGCCCGGGCGCCCATTCTAGATCACCCCGGCCGGTGCGGGTAGACCCCGGACCGGCCGTCCTCGCCGCTCAACGGAAACCTAACTGGATGCAGAGTTTGTGTTTGACAAGGGTGGATCCATCCTCTAGATTCCGCTGCATCATATGACCGGCTTTGATCTTTCATCATCATGGCTCAGGGGGACGAGGGGACGATGCCCGGGCATCCAAGGGAAGAGCTCGACAAGAAGGAGATCGGGGCGAGAATCAAGAGGCTTCGCAAGGAGGCGGGACTCAGGCAGTGGCAGCTGGCGGAGATGATCGGCGCCACCCAGCCGGCCATCCACATGTACGAGCGCGGGGTGCTTCCCGAGCCCCGTCGCATCCTCGAGCTGGCCCGCATCGGCGACACCACCGTGGAGTGGATCCTCACCGGCAGACACTGGGAGAACGGCTCGACCGAGATGCGCCGGGTCCCCCAAGACGTCTGCCACCTGGCGTTCCAGCTCAAGGAATACGGTCCCGAGGATCGAGAAACCCTGGAATCGGCGTTGCGCACCATCCACGCCGCGGTGCAGGCGCTGCGGAAGGCCTCGGCCGAGCCGGAGAAGCTGTCCGTGGACCAGGCCGCCGGCCTGCTCAAGGACGCCGGAGAAGGGACCCTGCATGCCCTGTCGGCGGCGATGCAGGCCCTCCAGGCGGTCCAGAAGGCTTTGGTCGGGGAAGGAGCGAGCCGCTACAAGCGGCTGAGTCAGGACTCCGCCGCCGGCGCCGCCGACCCCGACGCCGGGAGGAAGCGGCGGGGCATCAAGATGCGCGCCGCTAGCATCGAGCCCCTCCGAGGCAATATATTCCGAGCCGACGGATCGTTCCTCGTGATCAACGACATCCTGAGGGACAAGGACCTGAGGGAAGAGCTCGAGGACGCCCTGGCAAGACTGAGCGGCAAGCTGGAATCGAAGCGCTCCAAGGTCGTGAAGCTGAAGAAGGCGCAACGCGCCAAATAACCCGCTGACCCCCGCTGCAGCGCAACGTCGAGGTCGTGAAGCATGGAAGCGGTCCTGATGGTCACCGTGATTCTGAGCGCGATCGTTCTCAGCATGGGGCTCGGTGCACTCGCCATCGTGGGGTTCGTGAACCTGATCTCCCGCAACATGACGAAGTAGGAGCCCGAAAAGTCCGCCCCTCTCCTCGCCGTCTCCCGCCGGGCGGCCGGCGGGCAGGACCATGAACGCTGAGGCCCTCCCGCGCCTCCTGCTCGTGGAGGGCGATCCGGTCCTGCGCCGGCAGATCGCCGCGCTCCCCTCTCCCCGTTTCGACGTCCTGCAGGCCGAGAGCTGGCCCCGGGGGATGGAGCTCCTGCGCGACGAGCCGGTGGACGTCGTGGTCGTGCGCCTGCTCGACCGCGGGGAGGATCTCTCCCTGGTGGAGACGGTCCGGCGCAGCTCGCCCGGCGCCGTGGTGGTGGGGTTGATCGACGAGCCCGACCCCGCCCTGCTGGCGCGGGCCGCGGCCGCGGGCGTGCACGACACCGTCACCAGCCCTGCCGATCCCCGCTTGCTCGCGCTGGTGCTGGAGCGGGCCCTTCGCCACGGCAGGCTGGAGGCCGAGGTCCGGCGGCTTCGCGCCGAGCTGACCCGCCGCTTCGATCTGAGGGGGATCAAAGGGACCAGCCCCGCCATGCAGGACGTCAGGAGCGCCGCGCGCAGGGCAGCGGAGAGCTCGTCCGCCGTGCTGCTGAAAGGCGAGCCGGGCACGGGCCGGGGACTGATCGCGCGCGTGATCCACCACAACAGCCCCCGCCGTGGAGGCCCCTTCGTCTCCTTCCACTGCGCGGCCTTCCCCGGACGCCTGGCCCTGCAGGAGCTGTTCGGCGCCGGGCGGCACCAGGGCAGGGTGGCCCAGGCCGGAGGCGGGACGCTCCTTCTCCAGGAGATCGGATCGCTCGAGGTGGAGTGCCAGCAGCGGATCCTCGAGCGGATGGACACCGGCCGCGGCGGACAGGACGGGCTGCCTGCCGACGTGCGGCTCATGGCGGCGGCAGACGCCGACCTGGAGGCGCAGGCGGCCCGCGGGCGGATCCACCCCGAGCTCCTCCAGCGCTTGTCCGCCGCCGTCATCGAGCTGCCGCCTCTGCGGCGGCGCCGCGAGGACGTCCCGCTGCTGGCGGATCATTTCCTCGAGCGCGCCTGCGCGGAGAACGGCCGGCCCCCGATGACCTTCTCCCCCGACGCGCTCGCCTGCCTGTCGGCGCACCGCTGGCCCGGGAACCTGCGCGAGCTCGAGCATCTGGTGGAAGGACTGGCCCTGGCCGCCCGCTCGGCCTCCATCACCGCCCGCGACCTGCCCGCCGCCCTGCGCCAGCACGCCCCCGAGATCCCGGCCCTGCGGGCCGCGCTGCCGGACGGCGGAGTGGTGCTCGAGAAGAGCGTGGCCCAGTACGAGCGGGCGCTGCTCGCCGATGCGCTGGAGAGGAGCGCGGGGAAGAAGAAGGAGGCGGCCGATCTGCTCGGCCTCAACAGGGACCAGATGAAGTACCTCTGCCGCAAGCATGGTCTCTGACCAGCGCGCAGATGCGAGCCCACCGTCGCGGCGGGGGAGAGCGCGCCCCCCGCGCCACGTCGCAGGGTGAGACAGCCGGCGGCCGGGCGCGCGGCGGACGGTCGCATTTCGAGACACCGCCTTTTCCCCCGTCCTCCTTCGCTCCGGTGAAGCTCTTTCTCTGCCTCGACTTGCAAGCCCCATCCCCCTGCGCTCCGGTGGCACCCGTCTTGCCATGTCGGAGGCACGGGGTCCCGAGCGTGATCGGGATGGCCAGCACGGCGGTCGACGCGGCGGTTGTTCCGGCGTGCTGGCCACCGGTCCCGCTCAGGCCCCGCACGTCTCTGATTCGCCCCACGCTCAGGAGGGAGACAAACCCCGCCCTCCGGCAAGGGGTTCTGGGGACCCCGCCTTCGGAATCGGCGGTTCGGAGGGCGGGGTCCCCGGCTCCTTCAATCCGCGATCGATCCCGGAAGGCGCTCCACCAGGTCGAGGTAGCGGCTCAGCGCGCTCCCCGGGGCGTCGTGCCTCTCCCTGAACAGCGCGGCGATCTCGCGCCTCTGCACGGCCCCTTGATGGTAGCCGTCGTACAACTGCTGGCCGAGGTAGTACCCCAGCTCGTGGGTGAGGGTGGAGAAGAGGCGGGGATCGCGCGTCCTGATCCCGAGCAGCAGCTCCGCAGGGACGGCATCCAGCCTCCTGTAGGTGCGCTCGAAGCGCTTGTGCAGGAGGATGAAGTCGATGATGGTCCGGAACCTCTCGAAGGTGTACTCGGTGTTGGCTTCGATGAACGCGCGGTCCTTGCGGTGGTATTCGTAGAGCTTGGTCTCGAAGAAATGGTTGCGGCTGGGATCGATGAGCTTCGAGCCGAAGAACCCCAGGGCCTCTTCGATCACCGACCCGTAGAAGAGATCGGCCCGCCCCCTGCGCCGCTCGCGCTCCCTGAAGACGTCGCCGCGCAGCGCCAGGTTCACGAAATGAGCCGCCTCCTCCCCTCCGTGCACCAGGCTGAACTGCCCGATGAAGATCGAGTTGATCCGCGGGATGTAGCAGGAGCCCTGCCGGGCGATCTGGCGGCGGATGGCCGCCACCTCCGGCCGCGTGAAGCGGCCGCCCGACAGGAGCCGGCGGAAGGTCGCGCCGTCCAGGTGGGAGTAGACCTCCGGATACCAGTCCACCAGGAACTCGGTGCAGTCTCCCTCCCTTCGAAGACAGAGCCGGTACTTGTCCACGCCCAGGAAGCGGAGGATCGTGTCGATCATGTGGTGGATGGTGGGGGTCAGATCGAGCTGCTCGTCGTCGCCGCTCTCCGATCTCCACCGGTTGATGGTCTGCCGGTAGGACTCGTACTTGGCGATGGGGCTCGCGTTGAACACGCAGAAGGAGCCCGGGCCGACCCTGACCACGTCGCGGTGCTCCTGGCCCGCGGCCACGAGCTGCCAGTACACCTCCTCCAGGTTCTGGATGACCCGGACCGACCGCTTCTCCAGGTTCCGCGCCTCCAGCAGCCGGCGCACCTCGCCGGGCAGATGGGACGAGGCCAGGTGCGACTCGCCGATGACCACCAGGATCTTCGCTCCCGGATTGCGCTCGAAGATGTCCACGATCCGGGCGGCGGCGTAGCGATCGCGCCGGCGGATGTACCTCAGTCCGTTGCGGGGCGGGCAGTCGATGCCGAAGACCTTCATCCCGTAGCGGCGTGCCGTCTCGAAGATCCTCTTGAAGCCGTTCCAGTCGTAGCCCCACTCCAGGTCGTAGCGGATGCGGCGCTTGAACTCCTCGTCCGAGACCGCCCCCGCCATCCAGCGGTCCAGCACGCGCTGGTTGCGGCCATGCACCATCTCCACCGCCAGGATGGCCTGCCTGGAGCGCGAGGCGACGTCGGCGAGCAGGGAGGCGGCGAAGGTCTGCGACGAGGGCAGAGCGTGGTAGTCGCCGATGTAGATGACGTCGGCCTTGTAGCAGGCGACCACCAGGTCGTCGTGGGAGGCGATCTCCTCCAGCCGCCTGAACTCGTCCTGGAACTCCCGGATGTAGCGCCGGGACACGTTGGGATCGATCCGCGCGATCTCCCTCTTGAGCAGGGAGACCATGCGGCGGTGGAAAGCGATCTCTTCTCTGACCTGGGCGGTGGGCACGGCGGGGGCTCAGCGCGGCTTCTGGTCGGTCTTGCCGTCCTCCTTGCCGGCCGCATCCGAGCCCTCGCGGAAGGAGTTCCTGAAGTTGCGGATCCCCTCACCCAGCCCCCGGCCGATGGCCGGCAGCTTGGCGGCCCCGAACAGCAGGAGCAGGATCCCGAGAATGACGATCCATTCCCACGCTCCGATCTTCCCCATGCGTCTCTCCTCAGCCTCCGGGCGGAGGCAGGATCTCCCGATCGCTCCCCTTGCGGCGGGTCACCTTCACCGCATCCAGGTGCTCCAGCAAAGGGATGGCGTTCTTACGGGACGTTCCGGTCAGCTCCTTGAACGAGCCGATGTCGATCACGGGCCGCTGCTCCCGCAGCTCCCACAGACGGCGCTTCAGCCCGTCCAGCGCCGCCGCGTGGAAGATCTTGCCGTCGCGGATGCGGACGAGCTTTCCGTCGGCCAGCAGCAGGTGGATCATCTTGTCGGCGAGGCGGGGCTCGAAGCCGTGGTCCCGGACCAGGTCCTCCTGGGAGGGCGGGTTCAGGCCTTCCACCCGGAACAGGCCCTCCAGCTTCCACATCGCGGACTCCTCCGCCGCCGACAGCCGCACGGCGTGGGAGGTCAGGCTGAGCGTGTCGCGCCGATCGGCCACCTCCCCGCCCGCGGCGAGCCGCTCGATCACCAGGCGGGCCACGTCCGCGGGCGCGCCGCGCAGCGCCCGCTCGCGCAGCTCCTCCCGCGGCATCCCCGCTCTCAGCGGGTGCGCGGCATGGTACGACGCCAGGGTCTCCCGCACCCGGCCGGACAGCGTCTCCATCGCTCCGGAGGCGAGGGCCGCCCCGCCCGCCCGCACCGCCGCGCCGCGCGCCGCCAGCGTCTCCAGAGCGCGGGCCACCTCCTCCGGGGAACGGCCGGACCGCAGGGACAGGCCGGCCAGGCTCACTCCCCAGGGCTCCGCCTCCAGGTGAACCAGGATGGAGCCCTCCGGATCGCCGGTGCCCAGCCGCTCCAGCGCGTCGAGCAGCTCGCCCGGGGCCGCCCCCCGGTGCTTGCGCGGGTGCGCGTCCACCACGCTCCCCCCGCCGATGGTGACCGGCGGAGAGTAGCGGCGGATCACGAAGCGGTCCGCCGGCAGGCAGCAGCCCGGCCGCTCGAGCCTGAGCTGGGCGAACGTCTCCTGGCCGGGCTCCAGCCTCGCCCGGCCCAGCAGCTTGACCCGCGCCATCAGCTCGATGGTCCCCTGGTGGAACCTGACCCTGGCCAGATCCCGCAGCGCGGCCGGGGCCCCCTCGAGCAGCCGCAGCTTGACGTCGAGCAGAGACGAAGGGGCCAGCTCTCCCGGGCGGGCCAGCACGTCCCCGCGGCGGACCGACGAGGCGTCCAGGCCGTGGAGGTTCACCGCCGTGCGCTGGCCGGCGGAGGCCCTGGGGACCGACCGGCCGTGGGCCTGCAGTCCACGGACCCGCGCCGGCGTTCCGGCCGGGTACACGGCCACTTCGTCCCCTTCGGCCAGCGTCCCGGAGACCAGGGTGCCGGTCACCACGGTCCCGAAGCCCTTGATGCTGAAGGAGCGGTCCACCGGAAGGCGCATCACCGAGGCGGCGCCGGAGGAGCGCGCGGGGACCGCCTGAGCGGCCAGCTCGGCCTTGAGCAGCTCCAGCCCCTCCCCGGTGCGCGCGCTGACCGGGACGATGGGCGCTCCTTCCAGGAACGACCCGCGGACGAAGTCGCGCACTTCCAGCGCCACCAGCTCCCTCATCTCGGCGTCCACCAGGTCGATCTTGGTCAGCGCCACGATCCCCCTGGGCACCTGGAGCAGGGAGCAGATCTCGAAGTGCTCCCTGGTCTGCGGCTTGATCGACTCATCGGCGGCCACCACGAGCAGGACCACGTCGATCCCCCACGCTCCGGCCAGCATGTTCTTGACGAAGCGCTCGTGGCCCGGCACGTCCACGAATCCGATGGTGACGTCGGGACCGAGAGGAAGCGGGGCGAAGCCGATGTCGATGGTGATGCCGCGCTGCTGCTCCTCCTTGAGTCGATCCGGGTTGATGCCGGTGAGGGCCTTGACCAGCTCGGTCTTGCCGTGATCGATGTGCCCCGCGGTGCCCACCACGACGTGCTGCATCACCCTCGGACGCCGCGGATCTTCCCCAGCTCCTCCTCGTAGTACTTGCGGAACAGCACGTCCCACTCCTGGCTGCCTTCGGGGATGGCGCGCTTCTGGGACACGATCTTGGTGCGCACGCGCCGCTCGATCTCCTCGTCGCGGCGCAGCTCGGCCCGCAGCAGGTCCACGATCTTCAGCCTCACGTCGTTGCGGTCGGCCGCAAAGCGCACCCCGGGCGCCCCGGCCAGCGCCTTGGCCAGGACGTGCGAGACATGGGTGACCTTCTCGTGGCTCAGCTTCATGGCCGGATCACAGGATGAGCTTTCTCTTGCGGACCAGCTCCGCCTTGATCATCTTGAACATGTCGTGGTACTGCACGCCGCGGCGGGTCATCTCGTCGGAGTGGGTGCGGAGGATCTCGCGCACCTCGTCGTTGAGGCGATCCTCCACCATGAGATCCTCGGAGAACGCGGAGGCCACGGCGCCCGCGGCCGCGCCCGGCTCGGCGGCCTCGATCAGCCCTTCCTCCAGGAGTCCTTTGACGATCTGGGCGGAGATGTGCTCCACGAGCGCTGGAGGCAGCTTCATGCGCCGCAGTCTATCACCAGCAAGCCCCCCGCTTCCTTGACAGGATGGCGCGGCCCGCCTAGGCTCCCACCAGGTTCGTCTCCTTCCCGTCCCGGTCGTTCGCCAGCCCGCCCCGAGAGGTGATCATGTCCCCTGAGGCCACGGGGCAGCGGCCCCCCGTCCGCGCGTCCCTGTCTCCGCAGGCCGCGCGCCATGAGCTCCGGCCCTCCGGCCGGCCGTTTCTCCCGCGCTTCCACCGCCGCGGGGCATGACGCCGGCCGGCGCGCGAACGCAGCGCCCGGGAGGCGAGATCCGGCGCATCGCGGTGCTGCGGGCGCTGCGGCTGGGAGACATGCTGTGCGCGGTCCCCGCGCTGCGCGCTCTGCGCCGGCGCTTCCCGCAGGCGCGCATCCTGCTGCTGGGGCTGCCGTGGGCCGTCGACTTCGTGCAGCGGTTCCCACGATACCTCGATGAGCTGATCCCGTTGCCGGGATTCCCCGGGCTGCCGGAGACCCCCCCGGATGAGGCCGCCTTCGAGCGCTTCGCTGCCTCGCTGCGGGACCGGAGGCTCGACCTCGCCCTGCAGCTCCATGGCGACGGCTCGATCACCAACGCCGTGGTGGCCCGCCTGGGAGCGCGCGAGGTGGCGGGATTCCACCCGATGCAGGCCGCTCACCCCGGCCACGGCCGCTTCCTTCCCTACCCCGGCCATGGCCACGAGATTCACCGGCTGCTGGCCTTGACCGGCTTCCTCGGCGCCCCCTCCGAAGGGGATCATCTGGAGTGGCCCATCCACGCCGCCGATCGGGCCGAGGCGCACTCCGTCGCCGGGACGGTCCTGGCCGGGGACGCTCCCTACGTCTGCCTCCACCCCGGCGCCCGGTCTCCAGGGCGGCGATGGGCTCCCGGGTGCTTCGCCCAGGTCGGCGACGCCCTGTCGCGGCGGGGCTTCGCCGTGGTGCTGACCGGATCGGAGGAAGAGCGGCCGCTCACCGCCGCGGTGGCCTCGGGCATGGCCTCCGGCTGCCTGGACACCGCGGGACGGCTCAGCCTGGGAGGCATGGCCGCGGTGCTGGCCGGGGGGCGGCTGCTCGTCTGCAACGACACCGGGGTCTCGCACCTGGCGGCCGCGCTGCGGGCGCCCAGCGTGGTGGTGCATCTGGCCTCGGATCCCGCCCGGTGGGCCCCCCTGGATCGCGCGCTCCACCGGCCGGTCGCCGCGGCCGCGCCGGGAACCCCCTGCGCCCACGCCGGCTGTTCTCCCGCCGCACCGTGCTCCCGGGCCGTGGATCCGGGGGAGGTCCTCGAGGAGGCATGGCGCCTGCTGGAAGGATCGCCGCGCGGGGACGCGGCGAGGACCGCGTCATGAGAATCGGCCTCATCAGCGAGCACGCCTCCCCGCTGGCCGTGGCCGGCGGAGTGGACAGCGGCGGGCAGAACGTCTACGTCGCGCAGGTCGCCCGCCACGTGGCCTCCCTCGGACACACCGTGGACGTGTTCACGCGGCGCGACGCGGCCGGCCTGCCCGGCGTGGTCCCCTTCTGCCAGGGCGTCCGGGTGGTCCACCTGGACGCGGGACCGCCACGCTTCGTTCCCAAGGAAAAGCTCCTCCCGCACATCCCCGGGTTCACACAGGAGCTGCTCGGCTTCGCGCGGCGCAGCCGCGGCTACGATCTGCTCCACGCCAACTTCTTCATGTCCGGGCTGGCCGCGGCGGAGATCAAGCGGCGCACGGGCACTCCTTTCGTGATCACGTTCCACGCTCTGGGCCGCGTCCGGCTCCTGCACCAGGCGTCCGCCGATCGCTTCCCGCCGGAGCGGCTGGAGATCGAGGACCGCATCGCGCGGGAGGCCGACCGGGTGATCGCCGAATGCCCGCAGGACCGCGACGACCTGCTCCGCCACTACGGCGCGGATCCCCGCTCCATCTCCGTGGTGCCGTGCGGCTTCGATCCGCGGGAGTTCCGCCCGGAGGACCGCCGCGCCGCCCGCGCCCGGCTGGGCCTGGAGCCGGCCGCGCCGCTGCTGCTGCAGCTCGGCAGACTGGTGCCGCGCAAGGGGATCGACACGGTGATCCAGGCGCTCGGAAGGCTGGCCGGGACCGGGCTGCCCGCGCGGCTGCTGGTGGTGGGAGGGGACTCCGATGTCCCCGACGCCGGAGCGACCCCCGAGCTGGCGCGCCTGCGCGCGGTGGCACGGAAGGAAGGGGTCCAGGACCGGGTGCAGTTCACCGGCCGGCGGGGCCGCGAGACGCTGCGCTGGTACTACTCGGCCGCCGACGTCTTCGTGACCACCCCCTGGTACGAGCCGTTCGGCATCACCCCGCTGGAAGCGATGGCCTGCGGGACTCCGGTGATCGGCGCCCGCGTCGGAGGGATCCAGTACACGGTCGTCCACGGCAGGACCGGCCTGCTGGTCCCTCCCCGCGATCCGGAGGCCGTGGCCGCATCCGCCCGCGAGCTGCTGACGCGTCCCTCACTCCGGGCCCGTCTCGGGCGGGCGGGGCTGGCGCGTGTGCGCGCCCGCTTCACATGGCGGCGGGTGGCCCGGGCCCTGGAGAGGATCTACGCCGTGGCGGCGGCGCGCCGCCCGGCGGCGGCAGCCGGGAGCGGCCCATGAGCGGGTTTCGTCCGCACGGCGCCCCCGGCCGGGGCCGCCGCGCTCGCAGGGCGGTCTTCCTGGACAAGGACGGGACCCTGGTCGAGGACCTCCGCTACAACGCGGACCCTGCGCGCATCCGGGCCGCCCCGGGCGCGGCCGAGGCGCTGCGCCGCATGCACGCCGCGGGCTTCCTGCTGGTGGTGGTCTCCAACCAGGCCGGGATCGCCCTGGGCCTCTTCAGCGAGTCGGCCATGACGGCGGTGAGGTCGCGGATCGAGTCGATCGCGCGGGACGCGGGCGCCGAGCTGACCGACTTCAGGTACTGTCCGCACCATCCGGAGGGACGGATCGAGCGGTTCGCGGTGGCCTGCGCGTGCCGCAAGCCCGAACCGGGCATGATCCTGGACGCCGCCCGCGAGCACGGGATCGACCTGGCAGGCTCCTGGCTCATCGGCGACATCCTCGACGATGTGGAGGCCGGCCGCAGGGCCGGGTGCACCACCATCCTGCTGGAGAACGACAACGAGACCGAGTGGCGTCTCGGCCCCTACCGCTTCCCCCACTGGACGGCGGCCGACCTGCAGGAGGCCGCCACCATCGTGACGCGCCATGCCCGGGGAGCGGCATGAGCGCAAGGGGCCGGCCCGACCCCGACTGGCTGCGCGCGCGGCGCATCCTGGCCGTGCGCCTCGACGCCCTGGGGGACGTCCTGATGACCGCTCCAGCGCTGCGGGCGCTGCGCGAAGGGGCTCCTGGACGGGAGGTGACTCTGCTCACCTCCCCCGCGGGGCGCCCGGCCGCGGGCCTGATCGCGGCCGTGGACCAGGTCATCGTCCACCGGGCTCCCTGGGTGAAGCCCGGTGCGGCGGCGGAGGCGGGACGCGGCGTGCTGGGGCTGGCCGCGCGGCTGCGCTCGGGGAGCTTCGACGGGGCGGTCATCTTCACCGTCTACAGCCAGAGCCCGCTCCCCGCCGCCCTGCTGTGCCACCTCGCCGACATCCCGCTGCGCCTGGCGCACTGCCGCGAGAACCCCTACCAGCTCCTGTCGCACTGGATCCGCGAGACCGATCCCGGGCCCTCCGTCCGGCACGAGACCCGGCGCCAGCTGGACCTGGCCTCATGGGCCGCCGCGCCGCCCGCCGACGAGGCGATCGCGCTGCGCATCCCGCCCCGCGCTCACGCCGCGGCCGCCGCGGCTTTGGCGCCGGCGGGGGGAGCGGATCGACCTCTCGTGGCGCTGCACCCCGGCGCCAGCGCCCCTTCGCGCCGCTACCCTCCGGAGCGGTTCGCGCGGATGGCAAAGCTTCTGGTGCGGGAGCTGGGCTGCCGCGTCGTGTTCACCGGCTCGCGCGCCGAGCGGCCGCTCGTGGAGGGGATCCGGCGCGCCATGGGCGCCCCCTCCTCCTCGGCGGCCGGCCGGCTCACCGTGGCCGGGACGGCGGCGCTGCTGGCGCAGGCGGCCGCCGTGGTCACCAACAACACCAGCGCCTCCCACATCGCCGCCGGAGTCGGCACCCCCGTGGTGGTCCTGTACGCCCTGACCAACCCTCAGCACCAACCCTGGATGGTCCCCAGCGTGGTGCTGTCCCACGACGTCCCCTGCCGCAACTGCTACCGCAGCGTCTGCCCCGAGGGGCACAACGACTGCCTCGCCAAGGTGCCTCCCGAAGCGGCCGTCGAGGGGGTCAGGACGCTGTTCGCCGCGCGCAGCGGGACCGCCGCGCCGCGCCGGGCTCAGGCCCCGCTCGTGGCCGGAAGGAGCCGGGCATGCTGACGCTGGGCCTCAACGCCGCGTTCCACGACTCGGCCGCCTGCCTCGTCCGCGACGGCGCGATCGTGGCGGCCTGCGAGGAGGAGCGCTTCACCCGCATCAAGCACGGCAAGCGTCCCGTCCCGTTTTCCACGTGGGAGCTCCCCTTCGCCGCGATCCATGACTGCCTTCGGCAGGCGGGAGCCTCGTTGTCCGACGTGGACCACGTGGCCTACTCGTTCGATCCCCTCGTGCTGCTCGGCCCCGGCGGCGGCAAAACGATCACGCTCCCCCTGGAGCCGAGCGCCCATCCTGCCGCCGGCGGATGGGACGGCGTGTGGGATCCGCTCTTCGTCGCCTCGATCGTGAACGCCCCGCGCCATCTGGCCTCCGGGGCCCCCCACCATCTGGCGGCCCGCTTCGCCGGGGTGGCCCACGACGGTCCGTTCCGCTGGCACTTCGTGCCCCACCATCTGGCGCACGCGGCCAGCGCGTTCCTGCCTTCCCCCTTCGAGCGCGCCGCGGTGATGACGCTGGACGGCCGCGGCGAGCGCAGCACGACGTCCTACGGCCTGGGCCAGGGGACGGCCATGGAGCCCCTGGGGCAGGTGGAGATGCCGCACTCGCTGGGGCTTCTCTACGAGAGGGTGACCTCCCATCTCGGGTTCCTGCACTCGTCGGACGAGTACAAGGTCATGGCGCTGGCCTCCTTCGGCGCCCCCTCGCTGCTGGAGCGCTTCCGTGAGGTGGTGGTCCTGGACGGCGCGGGGCGGTACGTCGTGCGGTGGGAGCGCCTCCCGGCCCTCCTGGGAGAGCCGCGGCGCCGGGGCGGACCGATCGAGCCGCGCCACCTGGACATCGCCCGCTCGCTGCAGGAGCTGCTGGAGGAGACCGCCCTGGCCATGGCCCGCTGGCTCCACCGGCAGACCGGCGCGGAGTCCCTCTGCCTGGCCGGCGGGGTGGCTCTCAACTGCGTGATGAACGCCCGGCTGCGCGACGAGGGGCCGTTCCGCTCGATCTGGGTCCAGCCCGCTGCCGGCGACGCGGGGACCGCGCTGGGCGCGGCCCTGTGGATCGACGCACGGCACCGTCCGGGCGCGGGACGCGCCCCCATGGAGCACGTCTTCCTGGGGCCGTCGTTCCAGGAGCAGGAGATCGAGGCGCTGCTGAGGTCGGCCAAGTGCTCCTACCGCCGGCTGGACGACGTGGCCGCCGGGACGGCGGAGCTGCTGGCCGAAGGGCGCATCGTGGGGTGGTTCCAGGGACGGATGGAGTTCGGGCCGCGCGCCCTGGGCGCCCGGTCGATCCTGGCCTCCCCGATCGATCCGGCCATGAAGGACCGGCTCAATGAGATCAAGGACCGCGAGGATTTCCGCCCTGTCGCCCCCGTCGTCCTGGAGGAGGAGGCCTCGACCTGGTTCCTGCTGGATCGCCCTTCGCCGTTCATGCTCTTCACGTGCGGCATCCGTCCCGGGCAAAGCGCGCGGATCCCGGCGGTGGTGCACGTGGACGGCACGGCGCGGGTGCAGACGATCCGCCGTGACCAGAACCCTCTCTACCACGAGCTGCTCCGCGCGTTCGCCGCCCGCACCGGGGTCCCGGTGCTGGTCAACACCTCCTTCAACACGCGCGGTGAGCCGATCGTGTGCATGCCGCGCGACGCCTTGGAGAGCTTCTGGAGCACGCCGCTGGACGCGCTGGTGATCGGCCCCTTCGCCCTGGAGAAGCCGGGAGCTCCTCGATGACCCCGGCCGCCTCGGTGGTGGTGCCGACCTGCCGCCGCCCGGACCTCCTTCGCCGCTGCCTGCAGGGGCTGGCCGAGCAGAAGGTCGCCGGCGGCTTCGAGACCATCGTGGTGGACGACGGCCACGACGGCGGCCCGCAACGGGCGATCTCCTGCGTCCAGGCGGCCGGCTCGCGGATGCCGATCCGGGTGCTGGCCACGCCTCGCCCGCGCAGCGGCCCGGCCGCCGCCCGCAACGTGGGCTGGCGCGCCGCGCGCGCCCCCTGGGTGGCCTTCACCGACGACGACTGCGTGCCGCTGCCAGGCTGGCTCCAGGGCGGCGTGGAGACGCTGGCGGCGGGGGCGGACGGAGCGCGGGGGGGGATCATCGTTCCCCTGCCCGGCGACCCGACCGATTACGAGAAGAACGCCGCGCTGCTGTCGGGCGCCCCCTTCGCCACGGCGAGCTGCTTCTACGCCAAGGAGGCGCTGGAGCGGGTGGGGGGATTCGACGAGCGCTTCACCATGGCCTGGCGCGAGGACACCGACCTGCAGCTCACGATGCTGGAGCACGGCCTGCGGCTGGTGGCCGCGCCGCCGGCGACGGCGGTGGTCCATCCCGTCCGTCCCGCCCGGTGGGCGGTCTGCCTGTGGCAGCAGAGAAAGACCCAGTTCGAGGCGCTGCTGTACGCCAAGCATCCGTGGCTCTACAGGCGCCTCGTG
>DATEEA010000163.1:0-16009 GCA_035281445.1 Candidatus Polarisedimenticolia bacterium | reverse complement strand
CGCGGCCCTGGAGGAAGCGGCGCGCGCCGGGCGGTTCGACCCGGAGCTGCCGCACTGGAGCGCGATGGCGGGGCGCTCGATCGGCCACGCCGCCGCGGGAGGCTCCGGCCCCGCGGGGCCGTCGCGGATCACGCTGGCGCTCGACGAGCCGGAGACCTCGGCGCTGATCGGGCGCTGCGCGGCCTCCGGATCGCCCGTGGAGCACGCGCTCCTGGCCGCCCTCGCCCTGGCCTGGAGCCGCTGGTCCTCCTGCGGCGAGCTGCTCGTGGAGATCGAAGGGCACGGACGCGACACCTTGGAGGGGTTCGACCTGTCGCGCACCGTGGGGTGGTTCACATGCGCATGGCCCGTGCTGCTCGAAGGGATAGCGCCCTCCGATCCACGCTCCGCCCTGGCCGCCGTCCACCGCGCGCTGGCCGGTCCGCGGGGGCACGGCTTCCAGGCGCTGCGGCGATACGCCGCCGACCCCGCCGCGCGCGCCATCCTGGAGCGCGTCCCGGCGCCGGGCATCAGCTTCAACTACCTGGGCCGCTTCGACTCGGGGCGGGAGCCAGGGGGACTCTTCCATTCGCTGCGCGAGCCGGCCTCCGCCGCGCGGTCGCCACGGGACCTGGCCGCCCAGGGGATCGAGATCGACGCGGTGGTGGTGGACGGACGCCTCGCCGTCCACTGGAGCTTCTCCGGCGGCTTCGAGGCGCCGGCGATGTCGCGGCTGGCCGCGGGGATGCGCGAGGCGATCGGCGCCCTGGGGCTGACCCCCGGCGCCGAGCCGGCCTCCGCGCAGCGCGGCCGGAAGGGGCCGGATCCGGTCTTCCCGCTCACCCCGATGCAGGAAGGGATGCTCTTCCACCATCTGCGCGAGGAGCAGGGGGCCGATCCCTACGTCGGCCAGATCGCGCTCGAGGTGACCGCAGGGGTGGACGCCGGGCGCATGGCCCGCGCGTGGCAGAAGGCCGTGGACGCGCTCCCCGCGCTGAGGACCGACTTCGCCTGGGAAGGGCTCGACCACCCGGTGCAGATCGTCCGCAGCGGCGCCGAGCTTCCCGCCGCCATCCATCCGGGCGGGACCTCGCTCGACGCGGTGATGGCCAGGGCGCGCGGGCGCGGCTTCGACGTGGGGCGCGCACCGCTGGCCCGGGTCGATATGGTGCCGGCCGGCGAGGGACGGCTCACCGTGGTCTTCACCCACCACCATCTCCTGCTCGACGGCTGGTCCCTCCCCTTCGTCCTGGAGACGGTCTTCGAAGCCTACGAAGGATCGTCCGCGGGCGGGCCCGCTCCGGGCCGCGGCGCGCACCCCGCGCTGGAGCGGTACGTGGCCTGGCTGGCCGGGCAGGACCACGCGGCGGCGGAGGCCTTCTTCCGCCGGCAGCTCGCGGGTTTCTCCGCCCCCACCCCGCTGCCGGGACCCGCGCGCTCCCGCCGCGGCCTGCCCGCCGCCTCCGCCGGGACGCTGCACGCGGCCGCTCCCGAAGGGGTGGAGCGGCGCGCCCGGGCGCTGGGGATCACCCCCGCCACCGTGGTGCAGGCGGCGTGGGCGCTGGTCCTGGCGTCGTCGTCGGGACAGCAGGACGTCCTCTTCGGCGCCACTTCGTCGGGAAGGCCTCCGGAGATCGAGGGGATGGAGGAGGCGGTGGGGCTCTTCATCAACACGCTGCCGGTGCGCGTGCGGATCGACTCGGCGCGCGCCGCGCTGGAATGGATCCGCGAGATCCAGACCGGCGCCGCCGCGCTGCGCCAGCACGAGCACGCGCGGCTGGCCGCCGTGCAGCGCTGCGCCGGCGTCCCCGCCGGCACGCCGCTGTTCGAGACGCTGCTGGTCTTCGAGAACTACCCCATCGACGTCGCGGCGCTGGGACGCAGGGAATCGTTCGCCGTCCGCTCGGTGCGCCTGCACGAGGAGACCAACTACCCGCTCACTCTCGTGGCGTCCTCGGAAGCAGGGCTGCGCTTCCGCGCGCTGTACGACCGCTCCCGGTACACCGTGCGGGGGCTGTCCCTGGTGCTGGACCGGCTGTCGCACGCCATCGAGCAGCTTCTCTCGCGCCCGTCCGATCCCCTCGGGCGGCTCGACCTGATCCCGGAGCCCGAGCGCGCCCTGATCACCGCCGCCTTCAACGACACCCGCAGGGACTACCCGAGGGACGCGAGCGTTCCGGAGGCCTTCCTGGCGGCGGCGCGGGAGCACCCTGGACGCACGGCGCTGGTGCACGAGGCCGGGTCCTGCACCTACGGCCAGCTCGCGGCGAAGGGGGAGGCGCTGGCGCAGGCGCTGGCCGCGCGCGGGGTGCGGACGGAGAGCCGCGTGGCCCTGGCCATGGATCGCGGGCCGGCCTTCGTGGAGGCGGTGCTCGGGGTGATGATGGCCGGCGGGGCCTACGTGCCGATCGATCCCGACGCCCCCCCGGCCCGGGCGCGCCGGATGCTGGAGGCCTCGGGGGCGGCGCTGATGGTCACTTCCGGCGGAGGGAGCCGGGGTATCGAGGCCCCCTGTCCCGTCGTCCGCTTCGACGAGCTGGCCCGCCGGTCGGAACAGGCGCCGCGCACCTCGCTCCCGCGGGCCGGCCCCGCCAACCTGGCCTACGTCATGTTCACCTCGGGCTCCACCGGCGAGCCGAAGGGGACGGAGGTGACCCACCGCGGGGTGCTGCGCCTGGTGCTGGGTGCCGACTACGTCCGCTTCGGCCCCGGCGAGACCACCCTGCTCCTCTCGTCGCTGGCCTTCGACGTCTCCAGCTTCGAGATCTGGGCGGCGCTGCTGCACGGAGGCCGCCTGGCCATCGCCCCGGCCGGCGCCTCCACCGCCTCGGAGATCGCGCGCTGCCTGGAGCGGTTCGAAGTGACCACGCTCTGGCTCACCTCGGGGCTCTTCCAGCTCGTGGCCGACGAGGAGGTCGAGGCGCTGGCCCGCGTCTCCCAGGTGCTGGCCGGAGGGGACATCGTGTCGCCGGCGCATGTTCGACGGTTGATCGAGGCGGGCTGTCCCCTGTTCGTGGACGGCTACGGCCCGACCGAAGCGGCCACCTTCGCCTCCACCGAGGCGGTGCGGCCCGGCGACGAGGTCCCCGATCGGCTCCCCATCGGGCGTCCCATCGCCAACACGACGCTGCACGTCCTGGGCCCCCGCGGCGAGCTCCTTCCGCTCGGCGCGCAGGGAGAGCTCTGCATCGGCGGCGACGGGGTGGCGCGCGGCTACGCCGGGCAGCCCGATCGCACCGC
This sequence comes from Candidatus Polarisedimenticolia bacterium, assembly GCA_035281445.1. Classification (GTDB taxonomy): domain Bacteria; phylum Acidobacteriota; class Polarisedimenticolia; order JACPZX01; family DASXTC01; genus DATEEA01. The sequence goes on along the minus strand of DATEEA010000163.1, from coordinate 12,790 downwards.
CGAGCGCTTCGTGCCGGACCCGTTCGGCCCTCCCGGCTCGCGCCTCTACCGCACGGGGGACGTCGCCGCATGGCGCGAGGACGGGCGCCTGGACTTCTTCGGCCGGCGCGACCGGCAGGTGAAGGTGCGCGGCTTCCGCGTGGAGACCGACGACGTGGAGGGAGCGCTGGCGTCGCTCCCCGGAGTCAGGGCGGCCGCCGTCGTGGCGCGCCGCGAGACCGGGTCCGTGGAGCTGATCGGCTACGTCGTCCCCGCCGGGGCCGGCGCGCGCGACCCCGCCCGCCTCCGCGCCGCGCTCGCCGAGCGCGTCCCGAAGTACATGGTCCCTTCGCGTCTGGTGATCCTCGACGCTCTGCCGGTGAACGCCAGCGGGAAGATCGACAGGGCGTCGCTCCCCCCTCCGGGGATCGAGGAGGCCCCGGCCTCCTCCGCCGCCCCGCTCACTCCAGCCGAGGAGGAGGTGGCCCGCGTCTGGCGCGAGGTCCTCGGCGTGGCCTCCATCGGGCCGGACGACGACTTCTTCGCCGCCGGAGGCCACTCGCTGCACGCCACCCGCGTGGCGGCGCGGCTGCGGCGCAGCCACGGAGTGGACCTGCCGCTGCGGGCCCTCTTCGAGGCCCCCACCCCGCGCCTCCTTGCCCTCCGGCTGGCCGGGACCGGCCGCCGCGAGACCCCCCCGATCCTCCCCGCGCCGGCCGGGGAGAGGAGGACCGCCTCCTTCGCCCAGCGGCGGCTCTGGTTCCTCGATCGGCTCGAGCCCGGCGGCGCGTCGTACACCATCGCCGCCGCGGTGAGGATGCAGGGGGGCCTCGACCCTGCGGCGCTGGGGCGGGCGCTGTCCCTGGTGGTGGAGAGGCACGAGGCCCTGCGCACCGTCTTCGAGGAGGGGCCGGACGGCCCGCTGGCCGCCGTGCGGCCACCCTCCCCCGTGCCGCTCCCTCTGGACGACCTCTCCCCGCTCCCCGCAGCAGACCGCGAGAAGGAGCTGTCGCGTCGCATCGGATCGGCGGCGCGGGAGCCGTTCGATCTCTCGCGTGGGCCGCTGCTGCGGGCCCGGCTCCTGAGGCTCGCCTCCGGCGAGCACGTCCTGGCGCTGGCCGTGCACCACATCGCCGCCGACGGCTGGTCGCTGGGGGTGATGGTGGACGAGCTGGCCGCGTCCTATGCGGCGCTGGTCCGCGGCCGTGAGCCGGAGCTCCCTCCCCTGCGCGTGCAGTACGCCGACTGGGCGGCGTGGCAGCGCCGGATCCTGGACGAAGGAGGGGAAGGAGAGCGCCAGCTCGCCTACTGGCGTGGCGCGCTGGAGGGACTTCCTCCGCTGGTTCTTCCCGCCGACCGGCCCCGCCCCGCGCGCTCCACCGGCGCCGGCGGGTCGCTCCCGGTGCGCCTGGACGCGGGGCTGACCGCGCGGCTGGAGGGGGCGGCGCGCGCGCAGGGGGCCACCCTGCACATGGCGCTCACCGCCGCCTTCGCCGCGGTGCTGGGGCGGTGGTCGGGACAGGAGGACTTCGGCATCGGCACGCCGGTGGCCAACCGGACCGGGGAGGAGACCGAGCACCTCATCGGCTGCTTCGTGAACACGCTCGTCCTGCGGATGAGGCTGCACGGATCGGCGCTCTCCTTCCGCGAGCTGCTCTCCCGCGTGAGGGATCAGGCCCTGGCGGCGCACGCCCACCAGGACGTTCCCTTCGAGCGGGTGGTGGAAGCGGTGCAGCCGGCCCGCGACCTCTCCCGCACGCCGCTCTTCCAGGTGATGCTGGTGCTGCAGAACGCCCCGGCCGGGACGCGCGACCTGGGAGGGATCCGCCTGACTCCGCGCGAGGCGCCCACCGGAACCTCCACCTTCGATCTGACCCTTTCGCTCGAGCCCGGCGACGGGCTGGAAGGGGCCATCGAGTACTCCACCGAGCTGTTCGACGAGGCCACGGTGGAGCGGCTCTGGCGGCACGTCACGCGGATGATCGAGGCGGCCGCCGCCGATCCCGATGGGGACGTGCGAGGGGCGAGGCTGTTGTCGGACTCGGAGCGCGAGGCGGCGCTGGAGCGGTGGAGCGGGAGGGCGGCCGTCGCCTCCGTCGCCGCCGAGCCGGTCCACCGGCAGTTCGAGCGGCAGGCGGCGCTGCACCCCGGACGCCGGGCCGTGGTGCTGGAAGGCCGCGCCGTGACCTACCGGGAGCTGGACGGGCGCTCCTCCCGCCTCGCCGCGCTGCTGAGGGACCGGGGGGTCCGCCCGGAGGATCGCGTCGGGATCTGCTTGGAGCGGTCCCCGGAGCTGGCCGTGGCCATGATCGCCGTCTGGAAGGCCGGGGCCGCCTTCGTCCCCCTCGATCCGGACCACCCTCCGGGCCGCACGCGCGCCGCTCTGCGCGACGCCGGCGCGGCGCTCGTCCTGGCGGCGCGCTCCACGAAAGGGATCGCCGGCGGCGACGGCCGGACGGTGGTGCTGGTGGACGATCCGGACGCCGGCCTCCCGCCGCCGGCCCCCGCAGCGCCCGCCCGCGGGCGCAGCCTCGCCTACGTCATCTACACATCGGGGACGACCGGGACCCCCAAGGGGGTGATGGTGGAGCACGGCTCCCTGGCCGCGGCCTGCGAGGCGTGGAAGAGCCTCTACGAGCTCGACCAGATCCGCGTCCACCTCCAGATGGCCGGACCGGCCTTCGATGTCTGCACCGGCGACGTGGTGCGCGCACTGTGCACTGGCGGGACGCTGGTGATCGCCTCGCGCGAGCGCCTGCTCGACCCTCTCCGCCTCCTCGATCTGGGCCGGAGCGAGCGGGCGGAGTTCGCCGAGTTCGTCCCCGCGGTGCTGCGCGGCCTGGCCGCCTGCGCCCGGGACGGGGCCGAGCCGCTCTCCAGCATCCGGATCGCCGCGGTGGGGTCGGACGTCTGGACCACGGCGGAGATCGCCTCGTTCAGGAAGGTGCTCGGCCCGGGCGCCCGGCTGGCCAACTCCTACGGGGTGACCGAGGCCACCATCGACTCCACCTGCTGGTTCGCGGGCGAAGGGGACGAGCCGCCGGCGAGCCCGCCCATCGGGCGGCCGCTCGGCCACGCCGTCGTTCACGTGCTGGACGGACTGCTCGAGCCGGTCCCTCCCGGCGTCATCGGGGACCTCTACCTGGGGGGCCCCGGGGTGGCGCGCGGGTACGCCGGACGCCCCGGCCAGACCGCCGCGCGCTTCGTCCCCGACCCCTTCGGCCCGCCCGGCGCGCGCCTCTACCGCACCGGCGACCGGGCCCGCTGGCTCGCCGGCGGCCGCCTGGTCTTCGCCGGCCGGGGCGACGACCAGGTCAAAGTGCGCGGCGTGCGGATCGAGCCGGCTGAAGTCGAGGCCGCCGTCGCCGCGCTCCCCGCTGTGGCGGCGTGCGCCGTGATCGCCCGCCCCGATCCGGCCGGAGGATCGAGGCTGGCCGCCTTCGTCGTCCCTGCCGCCGGGGCTCCCTTCGACCCGGCCGCGGCGCGCGCCGCGCTGGGACGCTCTCTCCCCGAGATGATGATCCCGGCGGCCTTCGCCGTGCTCGACGCGCTGCCGCTCACCGCCAACGGCAAGGTGGATCGGCGCCGGCTCCCCGAGCCGGCGTGGGCGATGTCCCGGGATCACGAGCCTCCGGGGACGCCCGCCGAGCAGGCCGTGGCGCAGGCCTTCGCCGAAGTGCTGGGACGGGAGCGGGTGGGGGCGGGCGACGACTTCTTCGCGCTGGGGGGGCACTCTCTGCTGGCCACCCAGGTGATCTCCCGCCTGCGGGCGGCGCGCGGGGTGGAGCTGCCGCTGCGCGATCTCTTCGAGGCCCCTACCGTGCGCGGACTGGCCGGGCGGCTCGAAGGCCTCGCCGGCGCCGCGGCGCCGCCGCCCGTGCCCAGGGCCTCCGCCGGGGAGCGGCGCCTCCTGTCCTGGGCGCAGCGCAGGCTCTGGTTCCTGGACCGCCTCGACCCCGGAACCGCGCTCTACAACCTGCCCTCCTCCATCGTCCTGGAGGGGGACCTCGACGAGGAGGCGCTGCAGCGGGCGCTGTCGGAGGTGGTGGCCCGGCACGAGGCGCTGCGCACGCGGTTCGCCGAGCAGGAAGGGGTCCCCGTGCAGATCGTGGACCCTCCCTTCGAGGTGCCGCTCCCCCTGGACGACCTGAGCGGGCTCCCGGAGGATGCGCGCCGCGGCGAGGCGGAGCGGATCGCCCGCGCCGAAGCGGTGCGCCCCTTCGATCTCCAGCGCGGCCCGCTCCTCAGGGCGAGGCTCCTCCGGCTGGCGCCGCGGCGGCACTCGCTGCTGGTGACGCTGCACCACATCTGCGCCGACGGCTGGTCCCTGGTCGTGCTGGTGCGGGAGCTGGGAGCGTTCTACGGCCGGAGCGCCGGAGGCGGCAGGGCGGCGCCGCCGCCCCTGGCGGTGCAGTACGCGGACTGGGCCGCCTGGCAGCGCGCCTGGATCGAGGAGGGGGAGATGGAGCGGCAGCTCGCCTCCTGGCGGGACGAGCTGGCCGGCGCACCTCCGCTGGCCCTGCCCGCAGACCGCCCCCGGCCCGCGCGGCCCACCTGGGAGGGAGGGTCGCTGGAGATCCGCCTCGAGGCCTCCGTGCGGGCCGGCCTGGAGAAGGCCGCGCGGGAGGAAGGGGCCACTCTGTACATGGCGCTCCTGGCCGGCTTCGCGCTCTCGCTCGCCCGGTGGTCGGGGCAGGACGACGTCACCATCGGGACCCCCATCGCCAACCGCCGCACCGCCGAGGCCGAGCCGCTCATCGGCTTCTTCGTGAACACGCTGGCCATGCGCCTGCGCCTGGGAGGCCCCGGGACGACCTTCCGGGACCTGCTGCGCCGCGCGCGCGACGCCTCCCTGCGGGCCTACGCCTGCCAGGACGTCCCCTTCGAGCGCGTGGTGGAGGAGCTCCAGCCCGACCGGTCGCTCGGCCACAGCCCGCTGGTGCAGGTGCTCTTCGCCTTGCAGAACGTGCCGGTCGGGGAGATCGAGCTGCCGGGGCTCACCTTCCGCTACGAGGAGCCCGACTCGGGGCTGTGCCGCTTCGATCTGGAGTTGTTTCTGGCCGAGTCGGACGAGGGGCTGGAAGGGCTGCTCAACTTCAGCGCGGAGATGTTCGACCGCGAGACCATCGAGCGGTTCGTGGAGAACTGGGCCTGGCTGCTGCGCTGCGCGGCGGAGGACCCCGGCCGCCCGCTGGACCGCCTCCCGGCGATGGCGCCGCCGCAGAGTCGCCGGATCCTCCTCCAGTGGAACGCCCACCGGGAGCCCTATGGCGATCCGCCCGCCGTCCACGCCCTGTTCGAGCGCATGGCGGCGACCCGCCCCGAGGCCCCGGCCCTGCGCCACGGCGGCCGCCTCCTGACCTACGGGGAGCTGGAGGCGCGCTCCAACCGCCTGGCCCGGCTGCTGCGCCGGCGCGGCATCGGGTCCGGCGGCCGGGCGGCGATCTGTCTGCAGCGATCGTTCGGGATGATCGAGGCCTTGCTGGCCATCATCAAGGCGGGGGCCGCCTACGTGCCGGTCGATCCGGAGTACCCGCCCGAGCGGATCGCCCTGATCCTCGACGACGCCCGTCCCCGCGCCGTGCTGGCCCAGGAGGCCACCGCGCGCCGGCTCCCGGGAGGGACCCGGGAGACGATCCTTCTCGACCGGGTGGCCGGAGACCTGGATGGAGAGGATCCCGGCCCGCCCGGCGTCGCAACGCACCCGGAGTCGCTGGTCTACTGCGTCTACACCTCGGGCTCGACGGGGCGTCCCAAGGGGGTGGCCATGACCCACGCGGCCATCTCCAACCTGCTGTCGTGGCAGCGGCGCGACTCCGAGGCGCGGGGCGCGCGCCGGACGCTGCAGTTCGCGTCCTTGTCCTTCGACGTGTCGTTCCAGGAGATCCTCTCCACCCTCACCGCGGGAGGAGAGCTGGTGCTGGTGGGGGAAGAGGAGCGCCGGGACGCCTCCCTGCTCCTGCGCCTGGCCGCCGAGGCGCAAATCGAGCGGCTCTTCCTTCCTTTCGTGGCCCTGCACCAGATGGCCGAGGCGGCGCGCCACGAGCCGGAGCTCCCCCTCTCGCTGCGCGAGATCAACACCGCCGGCGAGCAACTCCGGATCACTCCGGCCATCGCCGCCCTGTTCGGGCGCCTGCCGGGGTGCCGTCTGGTGAACCACTACGGCCCCAGCGAGACCCACCTGGTGACCACCTTCACCCTGGAAGGGGATCCGGGGCGGTGGCCCGAGCTGCCGCCCATCGGACGCCCCATCCGCAACGCTCCGGTCTACCTGCTCGATGCCGCAATGCGGCCGGTGGCCATCGGCGCCCCCGGCGAGCTCTACGTGGGAGGCGCCGGGCTCGCCCGCGGCTACCACGATCGGCCCGGGCTCACCGCGGCGTCGTTCGTGCCCGATCCCTTCTCCGGGGTGGAGGGGGCCCGGCTCTACCGCACCGGCGACGTGGCGCGCTTCCGTCACGACGGGCAGCTCGAGTTCCTGGGCAGGCGCGACTTGCAGGTGAAGGTCCGCGGGCACCGGGTGGAGCCGGGGGAGATCGAGGCGGCCCTGGAGCGGCTCCCCGCGGTGGCCCGCGCCGCGGTGCGCGCGCACGAGCACTCCGGCGGCCGCAGGCTCGCCGGCTACGTGGTCCTGCGTCCTGGCCGGCAGGAGACCACGGCGGAGCTGCGCGAGCGGCTGGCGGCGTCGCTGCCCGACTGGATGGTCCCCTCCGCCATCCTGATCCTCGACGCGCTCCCCACCAGCCCCAACGGCAAGATCGATCGGCAGGCGCTCCCCGAGCCCGCCTGGGGCGAGCTCTCCCCGCGCGCCGCTCCAAGGACGCCGGAGGAGGAGATCGTCTGCGGCATCCTGGCCGAGATCCTGGAGGTCCCCTCGGTCGGCGCCACCGGAGACTTCTTCGAGATGGGGGGGCACTCGCTGCTGGCCACGCAGGTGATCGCGCGGGTGCGCAAGGCGTTCGGAGTGGAGGTCCCGCTGCGCGCGCTGTTCGAGGCGCCCACGGCCCGGGGGATCGCCGGGGCGGCCGCGGCCGCCCGGGGATCATCGCTGCCGGTCCCTCCCCCCCTGAGCCGGGCCGAGGGAGAGGAGCGCGCGCGGCTCTCCTTCGCCCAGCAGCGGCTCTGGTTCCTCCAGCGGCTCGACCCGGCGTCGGCCGCCTACAACCTCCCCGCCGCCCTGGCGCTGGAGGGGGACCTGGACGCCGCCGCCCTGCGGCGCGCCCTGCAGGAGGTGCTGCGGCGGCACGAGGCGCTCCGCACCCGCTACGAGGAGACGCCCGGCGGGCCCCGACAGCGGATCGACCCTCCGGCTCCCGTCTCTCTGGCCGCGATCGATCTCTCCTCCGGCGGCGCCGAGGCGGCCGAGGCGCGGACCCGGGAGCTGCTGCGCGAGGAGGCCGGGCGCCCCTTCGATCTGACGCTGGGCCCGGTCCTGCGCGCCAAGCTGCTGCGGCTCTCGCCGCGCCGCCACGTCCTCTCCCTGGTGGCGCACCACATCGCCGCCGACGGCTGGTCGCTGGGGATCCTGGCGCGCGAGCTGGCGGCGCTCTACGCGGCCTTCGCCGCCGGGCGGCCCTCGCCGCTGCCCGAGCCCGCCCTCCAGTACGCCGACTGGGCCGCCTGGCAGCGTGCCTGGATGGCGTCGGGGGAGATGGAGCGCCAGCTCGCATGGTGGCGCGAGGTGCTGGCCGGCGTTCCTCCGGCGCTGGATCTGCCCGCCGACCGTGCCCGCCCCGCCGTGGCCACGGCGCGCGGCGCGACCCTGCCGGTGACCGTGCCTGCGGCCCTGGCCGATCGGCTCCGGCGGCTGGCCCGGTCGGAGGGGGCCACGCTCCACATGGCCCTGCTGGCCGTCTACGCCTGGACGCTGATGAGGCAGGCGGGGTGCGGGGAGATCGTGATCGGGACGCCGGTGGCCAACCGGCGGACGGCCGAGGCCGAAGGGATGATCGGCTTCTTCGTGAACACCCTGGCGGTGAGGCTGCGCGGCGGGGGAGACCCGTCCCTGCGGGACATGATCGCGCGGGCCCGCGAGGCGTCGCTGGAAGCGTTCGGCCGGCAGGACCTTCCGTTCGAGCGGCTGGTGGAGGCGCTGCAGCCGGAGCGCGCGCTCAACCGGGCGCCGCTCGTGCAGACCGCCTTCGCCCTGCAGTCGGTGCGGATGCCGGCCGCCGGTCCGGCAGGCCTGCGGATGACTCCTCTGGAGGTCGAAAGCAAGACCGCGAAGTTCGATCTGATGCTGATCCTGTCCGAGGAGGAAGGAGGGATCGAGGGGTCGCTGGAGTACAGCACCGATCTTTTCGAACGGGAGACGATCGAAGGGATCGCCGGGAGGATGCTCGCCCTGCTGGAGCGTGCCGCCGCCGATCCCGATCGGCCCCTGGCGATCGCGGCCGCCCCCTCTCCCGAAGAGGACCTCGCGCTGGCCGGATGGGGGGCGGCGCCGGCCGCTCCAGCGGCGGCGGAGGGCCTGCTCCACGCGCTCATCGCGCGGCAGGCGGCGGTCTCGCCCCGGGCTCCGGCGCTGGCCCGCGGCGCCGAGACCATCCGCTACGCGGACATGCAGGAGGCGGTGCACCGCCTGGCTCACCATCTCGCCGGCCTGGGGGTGCGCCCGGAGTCCAGGGTGGCCGTGGCCGTCGAGCGCTCCCCCGCCGCCATCGTGGCCATCCTGGGGACGCTTCACGCGGGAGGGGCCTACGTCCCCATCGATCCGTCCGATCCGCCCGAGAGGATCCGCTGGATCCTCTCCGACTCCGGGGCGTCGGTCCTGATCGCCGCGGACGACGGCGCGGCGTCGCTCGCGCTCGAGGGGATGCCGGTCGTGGACCTCCTGCGCGACCGCGACGCGATCGCCTCGCGTCCGGCCTCCCCTCCCGGCGCGGCGCTCCTGCCCGCCCACCTGGCCTACGTCATCTACACCTCCGGATCGACCGGCCGGCCCAAGGGGGTGGCCGTGGAGCACCACGCCATCGTCTCCTACGTCCAGGCCGCCATCCACCGCCTGGGGATCGAGCCGGGGTGGCGGTTCGCCGTCCTCTCCACGCTGGCCGCCGACCTGGGGCACACGTCGCTCTTCACCGCGCTGGCCACCGGAGGCTGCCTCGATCTGCTCCCCCCGGGGATCGTCTTCGACGCCCCCGCCGTCGGGCAGTGGCTCGCCGCGCACCCGCACGACGCGCTCAAGATCGTGCCGTCGCACCTGGACGCCCTGCTGGCCGGCGCGCCGGGATGGGCCGTGCTGCCGCGCCGCCTGCTGGTGGTGGGAGGGGAGGCCTCGCCCGGAGATCGCCTGGCGGCCTGGACCGCGGCCCGGCCCGGGATGCGCGTGGCCGTCCACTACGGGCCCACCGAGGCGACGGTGGGGGCGGCGGCCTGCTTTCCCGGCGGAGTGGACGCCGCGCGCGCCGCGCTGCCGCTGGGTCCGCCGCTGCCCGGCCGCCAAGCCCGGGTCGTGGACGGCGGCGGGCGCCTCGTCCCTCCCGGCGTCCCCGGGGAGCTCCTCTTGGGCGGCCAGGGACTGGCGCGCGGCTACACCGGACGGCCGGATCTCACCGCCGAGCGGTTCCTCCCCGATCCCTTCTCCCGGGAGCCCGGCGCGCGCCTCTACCGGACGGGCGACCGCGCGCGCTGGCTGGCCGGCGGCCGGCTGGAGTTCCTGGGCCGGCGGGACGGGCAGATCAAGGTGCGAGGGGTGCGCGTCGAGCCGGCGGAAATCGAGGCCGCGCTGGAGGCCGTCCCCGGAGTGCGGAGGGCCGTGGCCGCGCTGCGCGGAGGCGGGACGGCCGGGCCGCGCCTCGCCGCGTACGTGGTGGCCGAGCCGCGCGTGGCGCCGTCGGTCGGCGGACTGCGCCGCAGGGCGCTGGGGTGCGGGCTCGCCGTGGCCGAGCTGAACCGCAACGAGACCGACTACATCGAGAGGGAGATCTTCCAGCTCGGCGCCTACCTGCGCCACGGCATCAGCTTGCGCGACGGCGACACGGTGCTGGACGTCGGGGCCAACATCGGTCTCTTCTCGCTGCACGCGTCGCTGGCCTGCCGCGCTCCGCGGCTCGTCCTGTTCGAGCCGAACCCCCACCTGCTGCCGATCCTCAAGGCCAACGCCGCGGCCTACGTGCCCTCGGCGGAGATCGTGGAGGCGGCGCTGGCGGATCGCGAAGGGACCGCCCCGTTCACCTTCTTCCCGGGCTTCTCCCTCCTGTCGGGGCTGCACGCCGACGCCGGCGCCGAGAAGCAGGTGGTGGCCACGTTCCTCCAGAACCAGGCGCGCGCCGGTATGGAGGGGGCGGCGGAGCTGGCCGGCGCCGCGGGGGACCTTCTGGACGAGCGCTTCGCCGGACGCTCGCTGCCAGTGCGTCTGCGGACCCTGTCGGCCGTCCTGGCGGAGCGGCGGATCGATCGCGTGGGGCTGCTCAAGATCAACGCGGAGAAGGCGGAGCTGGAGGTGCTGCGGGGGATCTCCGGAGAGCACTGGAAGACGATCGACCAGATGGTGATCGAGGTGGACCTGGCGGCGCACCTCGATCCGATCCTGGCCCTGCTGCAAGGACACCGCTTCGACGCGCACCTGGATCAGGACCCCCTGCTGGAGCGCACGGCGCTGCGCTACGTCTACGCCGTGCGCCGCGGCTCGGGCCGCGCCCTGCGCCCTGGAGCTCCTCCTCCCGCCGTGGCCGTCCCGCCCGGCGAGCCGCTCCTGACCGCGCAGGCGCTGCGGGCCGCGGCGGCGCGCGCCCTCCCTCCGGCCATGCAGCCGTCCGCCTACGTGTTCCTCGAGTCTCTCCCGCTCACGCCCAACGGCAAGGTGGATCGGGCGCGCCTCCCCGATCCTCCCGACCCCGGCCTGTCCGGCGCCCCCCCCCGCGGCGCCATGGAGCAGGCCGTGGCGGCCCTGTGGAGCGAGGCGCTCGGTCCGGGAGTGACCATCGGCGCGCACGACAACTTCTTCGATCTGGGAGGCCACTCGCTGCTGCTGACGCGCGTTCACGCCCGTCTGCGCGAGACGCTGGGAGCCGATCTGCCGGTGATCGAGCTGTTCCGCTACCCCACCGTGGCCTCGCTGGCCGCGCGCCTGGCCGGAGACTCCGGGCCGCACGGCGCGGCGGAGGAGGGGGCGCGGCGGGGAGCGCGCCGGCGTGAGGCGGCCCGGGCGCGCGCCGCGCGGGGGAGGGCGGAGACGGCGTGATGCGTCTTGACAGCGGGAGATCGAATCGGGAGAATCGGCCATCCCGCACTGACCGCCCCGTCAGGGCACGTGTGCGTCCGGCGCCTCGCGGGTCCGCGCGGTGCGGATTCGGCCGACCGCCCTGCTTCGCGAGGACCGGAGCGTCGACATGAGCAGCGAACAACGCCACCACCTGGAGGTGGCCGTCGTGGGCATGGCGCTGCGATTCCCCGGCGCGTCGTCGGCCGAGGCGCTCTGGGCGAACCTCCGCGACGGGGTCGAGTCGATCCGCGATCTCTCCGGCGCCGAGCTCATGGCGGCGGGGGTCGATCCCGCGGCCGCGGGCCCGCGGCGGGTGCGCCGGGCCGCTCCTCTGGAGGGGATCGAGCTGTTCGATGCGGCGCTGTTCGGCCTCACCCCCCGCGAGGCCGAGCTGATGGACCCCCAGCTCAGGGTCTTCCTCCAGGATTGCTGGGCCGCGCTGGAGGACGCCGGGCGGCTGTCCGACCGCGATGAGGTCCGGGTGGGGGTCTTCGCCGGAGCGAGCGCCAGCACCTACCTGCGCCACAACGTCGCCGCCGGGCCGCGGGCCGCCGAGGCGATGGAGTCGTTCCTGACCCACCTGGGCAACGGACGCGACTACGTGGCCACGCAGGTCTCCTACCGGCTGGGGCTGCGCGGGCCCAGCCTCACCGTGCAGACCGCCTGCTCCACCAGCCTGGTGGCCGTGCACCTGGCCTGCCAGAGCCTCCTCAACGGAGAGTGCGACCTGGCGCTGGCCGGAGGCGTCTCCATCACCGTGCCGCAGACGGCGGGGTACGAGCCCGAGGAGGGAGGCATCGAGTCTCCGGACGGCCGGGTGCGCGCCTTCGACGCCGCGGCCGCCGGCTGCGTGAAGGGAAACGGCTCGGGGGTGGTCGTGCTGCGGCGCCTGGCCGACGCCCTGCGCGACGGCGACGACGTCCGCGCGGTGATCAAGGGCTCGGCGGTCAACAACGACGGGGCGGTCAAGGCCGGCTTCACCGCCCCCTCCGAGCAGGGGCAGGCCGAGGTCATCGCCGAGGCGCTGGCCGCGGCGGGCGTTGAGCCTTCGAGCGTCTCGCTGATCGAGGCGCACGGCACCGCCACGCCTCTGGGCGACCCCGTGGAGGCCGCCGCGCTGGCCCGCGTCTTCGGCCCGCCGCGTCCGGGCGCGCGTCCCTGCGCGCTGGGATCGGTGAAGACCAACCTGGGACACCTCGACGCCGCCGCCGGGGTGGCCGGGCTGATCAAGGCGGTGCTGGCGCTGCGCCACAGGACCATCCCGCCGAGCCTCCATTTCGAGCGCCCCAACCCCGCGATCGACTTCTCCCGGACGCCTTTCCACGTGCCGCGCGCGGCGGCCTCCTGGGAGCCGGGGGCCGGGCCACGCCGCGCCGGCGTGAGCTCGTTCGGCATCGGGGGGACCAACGCTCACGTCGTGCTGGAAGAGGCACCCGCTCCCGCGCCGCGGGCCCGCCGAGAGCAGGAGGAGCACCTGCTCGTGCTGTCGGCGGCGGACGAGGGGGCGCTGGCCGAGGCCTCGGAGGCCCTGGCCGGGCGGCTGGCTTCCGGCGATCCGCCCGATCTCGCCGACACCGCCTTCACCCTGCACGCCGGCCGGAAGCG
>DATEEA010000162.1:0-19309 GCA_035281445.1 Candidatus Polarisedimenticolia bacterium | reverse complement strand
CCGGCGAAGGCCGTGCCGGACGCACCTCCCGGGGCGGGCGCGCCGGCCGCCTGCATCCCCCGCGCCGCCAGCAGCCGCGCCAGGTCGTGGGCCACGGCGGCCCCCGAGTCGACCAGCGCGATGCCGGCGGCGGCCTCTCCGAGCGCCCTCTCGATCACGCCCCGCAGCAGCGGGTAGTGGGTGCAGCCCAGGATGAGGGTGTCGATGCGCTCGCGGACGAGGCTGCCAAGATACCGCGCGGCCACGGCATGGGCCACGTCGTCGTTGGGATCGATCCAGCCTTCTTCGGCCAGCGGCACGAACAGGGGGCAGGCGACGCCGGTGACGGTGAAGTCGGGGCGGATGGCCTTGATGGCCCGGGCGTAGGCTCCGCTGCGTATGGTGGAGGCCGTGCCGATCACTCCGACGCGCCCGCCGGTGGAGACGCGGCAGGCCTCCACCGCGCCTGGCTCGATGACCCCGAGCACCGGCATTCCGGCCACGGGGAGCTCGCCGCGCAGCGCGTCCATGGCCAGGGCGGATGCGGTGTTGCAGGCGACCACCAGCGCCTTGACGTCCCTGGACAGAAGGAACCGGGCGCACTGGCGCGTGTAGCGGGAGACGGTGCCGGCCGACTTGGTGCCGTAGGGAACGCGCGCGGTGTCGCCGAGATAGACGAGCCGCTCGGCCGGAAGACGGCCGGCCACGGCGCGCAGCACGGTGAGGCCGCCGATCCCCGAATCGAAGATGCCGATGGGACGAGGGTCGGCCACTACGACAGATCCGCGCCCAGGGCGCCGCGGTCCAGCCTGGAGGGACTGATCGGCCGGGAGAGATCGAGGTGGCCTCCCAGCTCTCTGACTTCCCGCCCTTCCACCAGGAGCTTGACGCGCTCGAGTCCGGCCACGTTGGAGGTCAGGCTCAGCACGATCGAGCGCATGGCCACCAGGGCGTCCTCCGATCCGAAGGAGAGTCCGCGGGAGAAGGCTGCGTCCATATCCACGTAGGCGGTCCCCTCCTCCGAGAGATGCAGCGCCAGGAGCTTCGACGACGGTGGCAGGACGGGGCTCAGCCCACCCCCTTCGCGCGGGCCGTCGATGAGCGCCTCCACGATCCGGCGCGCCTGCTGTGCCGGGCCGGCTTCCAACGGGATGTCGCGCGGCTCGATGGCGGGGTTGCCTTGGGCATCGGCGAAGTAGAGGTCCGCCTGGAAGGCCGTCTCCTCGGCGTCCTGCGCTTCCTGGGGCGGGACGCCGGGCGCCGGGGGAACGGGTGACTCGACGGTGGCGCGGGCGGGGGCCGCAGCGGCCTGGCCGGGGGACGGGCCGGCGCCTCCCGGGGCGGTGTCCGCGCACGCCACGACGGCGGCCGCGGCCAGCAGGGCCGCCGCCACGGAGCCGTGCGCCGGCGTCCGTATCCGGCGGCTCATGGCGCGGAGTACCCCGAGGCCCTGAGGCGCTCCTGCCTGAACCGGTCGATGGCCGAGGCCATGGCGGCGGCCACCTGCTCGCGGTAGTCGCCGCTGGCCAGGCGCTTCTCCTCGGCGTCGTTGCTGACGAACCCGACCTCCACCAGGACGGCCGGCATGGCGGCCCCCACCAGCACGCGGAAGGGGGCCTGCTTCACGCCGCGGTCGGAGGTTCCTCCCAGGCCGTTGAGCTCCGTCTGGATGATGTCGGCCAGTCGGCTGGAGCTGGCCAGATGCTCGGCCTGGGCCATCTCCCAGAGAACGGCCTTGATGTCGTCCCCGCGCACCGCCCCGGGGCCGGCGGGGGACCGGTTCTCCAGACGGGCCAGGCTCATGGCCTCCTCGTCGCTCGCCCCGTAGGAGAGGAAGTACGTCTCGGCGCCATGCACCGCGGACCTGAGCGAGGCGTTGGCGTGGATGCTGACGAAGAGATCGGCTCCAGCCTGGTTGGCCAGCGCCGTCCTGGACTCCAGATCGACCGCCTCGTCGCCGTCGCGCGTCAAGGCGACGCTGTAGCCGTCGCCCGCGAGCCTGTCGCGCAGGCGGCGCGCGATGTCCAGGACGATCTCCTTCTCCTTCAGCCCGCTGCGACTCACCGCTCCCTCTTCGGAACCCCCGTGGCCCGGGTCCAGAACCACGCGGCGCAGCGGGCCGGACGGCTCGGCGAGCGGCGACCCGGAGCCGGGAGGGATGACCGGCTCCGCTCCTGGCGGGACCGCCGGGCCGGGAATTGATCCCTGGCCCGGCTGGGGGTCCTCCTGCTCGCCGGGTTCCGGCGGGGAGCTCCCCTCGGGAAGGAAGGTCAGGACGATCCGGAAGGGATCGTCCAGCTCGGCGCTGCTGAACGTGGCGTATCGCTTCCCGAGGGTGAAGACCACGACACCCCCTCTGGACGTCTCGTCCACTCTCAGCCGCCGCACGACATCGCCGTCCAGGTCCCGATCGATCTTCGACGATCGGTCCACGGGCTCCTCGAGCAGCACCCGCAGTCTCCCCCGGGTCTCCTCCAGACGGTACTCGGCCCTCCGCGAGAAGCCGAGCGTGGCCCGGACCGTCCCGCCGAGGTCGGCATAAGAGACCAGCACCCTGAGGGGCTCCGCCGGCGCACTCCCGCCGGGCTGGGCCCAGCAGAGGGAGAGTCCGGCCAGGACGGCGGCTGCGCAGGCGAGCAGGGCACCGGTCCGTGTCGAGCGGCTCCGGGGGGACGTGCAGGGGGCGGCGGCGGGCATGGCGCGCACAATATACACCGCCGGGGAGGGCCGGTCGAAGGCGCAGGGGCGCCTCCGCCGGGAGAAACCAGACCCCCTTGCGGGCACAAAAAAAGGGGGGCCTTTCGGCCCCCCTTTCAGGGATGACAGTGTTACGGACAGCTCGTTACGGGCAGGTCGCCCCCGCCACCACGAGCTGGCCGCTCCGGTTGCTGCTGGAAGGCCTGACACCCAGCGGAGCGATACCGGCCGGGTTCGTGGAGGAGTGGCCCACCTGGTACATGTAGGCGTTCCCCACGGCCGGACTGGTGTTGTCCGCCGCCACGACCGTCCCGCCGAGACCCACGTTGGCCACGGCGTTCGCGAAGCAGGAGCCATCGAACGATCCGCCGCTGAAGACATCCACGCCGGTGGCCGTACCCGACGTGTAGCGGAAGACGTCGTAGCCGCTGATTCCCGGAGGCTGCGGGCGCGACGGCCACTCGAGAGTGGCCATAGCCCCGCCCGTGACGTGCAGACCCATCTCACCGAGGTTGGTCTGCGGGTTCAGGTCCGACCCGTCGCCGCCGTACACCTTCACCACGACGTCCTGGGTGGCGGTGCACGCCGGATCCGACGAGCAGCGCACCTGCACGCGGTAGGTGGTGTCCCTGCTGGGCGCGACCTTCACCGCCCCGGCGGGCGAGAAGGGCGAGACCACGTCCACTACCGTCGTGCCGGTCGCGTCGAGCTGGCTCCACTGCGTCTGGAGGACGCCGTTCTCGCAGGCTCCCTCCAACACGCCGGCGGTGCCAGGGTCGTCACCCGCCACGGATCCGCGGGCGTCGAGGTTCACCGCTTGCAGCAGCGAGTCGAGGCCGAGGAGCCTCTTGCTGCCGAAGGGCACGGAGCCGGCCACGTTGACGGTGACGACTCCGCAGTTGGCGGCGTTGTTGCCGGTGGTGCACGTCGACAGACCGGTCAGGTTGTCCGGGCCGATGGTCGACGGGAACTGCCTCAGGTCGGTCAGCTTGATGTCGTCGATGTACCAGCCATCGTCGGCATCGAAGTACTGGTAGGCCGGGTTGCCCGGATCCGGCTCCAGAGCCGACCGGTACGTCCCGAACGACCAACCACCCGAGACCATTCCAATCCAGCGCAGGCGGGCGACGCGACCGGCGAACGGCGAGAGGTTGAACGCCGACCGGGTCCAGATTCCCGTGCCCAGAGCACCGACCTCGGTGCAGCCCGGGCCCGGGGCGCAGGTGATCGCGCCGCAGTCCCTGTGCTGGGGATCGTTGCCGTCGGTGTCGGTCACGCAGGTCGGATCGGCACCGAAGGTATCGCCCATGTCAGCCCATTGCGGGCTGGCGTTGCACATCGTCTCGTTGGCAGGCGGAATCTGGTCGTCCCCAGGATCGAACGCGCAGAGGCTGACCGTCTCCTGAATCGTCGAGTCGTAACCGTTGGAGCTCGGCGTCAGGACCTGCCACCGCTCGAACTTCCCGTCGGAACCCAGGAGGCTCAACTGCACCTGACCGCCGCCGAACGTCGTTCCGGGGGCGATGAAGCCGCTCCCGAAGTTCTCGTCGTCCGGGATGGAGATCATGTGCCAGAAGTCCAGGGTGCTGGCGGGACCAAGGACCACGCCCGGAATGCCGGGGTCTCCCTGCGAATCGAGCACGAAGGCAGAGACCTGGCGGAACCGGACGGAGTCGCCCAGGGTCGTGGTCGGGTCGGTGTGGCGGCCCATGTGCATGGAGCGGACGCCACCGTGCGCCTTACCGCCGTCCGGCGCGCCGATTCCGGCGCGGTTCGGCGGATCGTAGCCCGTGCCCGGCCCCTCGAAGGGCGAGTGCAGGTGCCAATCGTTCTCCTCGGAGACCGCGTCGGCGCAACCCACGAAGCCCAGGTTGTCGTCGGAGCAGATGCGGCCATCGGTGCCGGTCGGGCTGGCGCCGGTGTCCATCGTGTATCCGAGGATGTCGTCGTTGGGATCGCCGTTCGCCCGGAGGATGTCGTTCGGGTCCGCGCTCACCGGCAGCCTGGTCCACTGGATGCCGGGGGTCGCGTTCCTGTCTCCGTCGAACGTCTCGCACAGCACGCCGGCCATGTTCATCGCCGGAATCTCGGGGCAGGACGCTGCGATGGTCGGAGCGTCCACCCTGTCGACATCGACGAAGAACTTGAACGTCTGAACCGGCACGCCTTCCATGTCATCGGCCACCGCCGTCAGGGCGAACTCCGCTTCCGCCAGCTTGGCGGCCGAGGAGCGGCCCGGGCCGGGGTTGGCCGTGTTGACGATGAAGTTCAGCGCCGCCACCGGTGTCTGCACCGTCGCGCCGGCCCCGATCGAGCCCATGAAGACCTGGGCGCGCGGGACGCAGCCGACCGAAGGCGTGAGCGGCCGGATGCCGACCGTGGCATTGCTCAGCGTCCGGGGAACGTTCACGCGGTCCACCGACGCGTTGACGAGCGTCAGGCGCACGCTCGACAGCTCGCCGGGGTCGGCGGTGCCGTCGGGCACCGCGGAGCAGACGCCGCTGCCCGGCATGCCAGGGGTGTCGCACTCGGCGTCGTTGTTCGGATCGCCGGGGTGCTCCTGGTTGCAAGGCTGCGGGATGGCCGGGTTGTTGTTCGGATCCGGATCGCCCGCCGTGCAGAAGAAGTCCGCGGTCCCGTCATCGGTCAGCAGCACGGCCGAGATGGCCAGGTTGCCGACGGTGTTGGGACCCTGCGCGACGTTGGTGATTCCGGCTGTGGTGTGGTTGCAGTTCAGCTCCGAGGCGACCTGGATCAGGTCGTCCGGGCTGGTCTGCGCGCCGACCGCCACGACGGCGGGAGCATTGTCATCGTTGCTGTCGGGGTCGCAGTAGGCCGCGGCTCCGGGCAGGATGTCGATGCCCCTCCGGTCATCTCCCGCGCCGTCCAGGTCGCTGTCGGTCTGCACCTGGAAGACGGGGTCGGCCGGGTTGTAGACGGTCGGGCAGTTGTCCACGAAGTTCGGGACCAGGTCGTTGTCGAAGTCCTCACTGTCGCACTTGTCTCCGATCCCGTCCCCGTCGTTATCGGTCTGATCGGGGTTGTAGGTGGCGGAGGCAGGCGGAGCGGGGACGCCCAGCTCGAGACCGCCGGTCTCGTTCGGGCAGTTGTCGTTGGCCTCGACGACGTTGTCGCCGTCGCGGTCCTGCGTGTCATCGCAAACCTGCCCCCTCACCGCGCCCGTAGGAGCCTGGCTCGGATTGTAGAGGGTGGCGCAGTTGTCCTGACCGTTGACGATGCCATCGCTGTCGATGTCCTCGTTCTCGCAGGCGTTGCCGACCCCGTCGCCGTCGCTGTCCAACTGGTTGTTGTTCGCAACGGTGGGGCAGTTGTCGCACAGATCGCCGAACCCGTCGTCGTCCCAGTCGCACTGTCCGTTGCGGGGGGACCGGCCGTTGGGCTGACCCGCGAGCGGGCAGTCCTCGGACGAGATGGTCCCACCGCCGTTGTTGTCGCGCTGGGGCACGCCGGGCGGGTTGTAGATGTCACCCAGGAGCAGGGGATCGAAGCAGTTGTCGTCGTCGGACGACCCCTGCCCCTCGGCGAGGAAGTCGGTCGCGCTGACATCGCGAGACACGCCGTCCGCGCCGAAGTTGAGAACCCCGTCACCGTCGATGTCCCGGTAGATGTTCTCCCCCAGCGCGCCGTCGCTGTCCTGGTCGCACTGCGGGTCCTGGTACATGGCGAAGACGTTGAAGTTCTCACCCTGCGTGGCGTTGACGTTGAGCACGCCGAGCTGATCGACCACCGCGCTCACCGGGATGATGCCGGAGAACACGTTGCCGCCCTGGGGCTGCAGGCAGAAGCTGTCGCCCAGGGCCTCGGTCGTGCTGCGGACGTCCACGGTGACCTCACCGGGGGCGCAGGTGCAGTCCGCCGCCGCCGAGCAGGTCGCGCCGATGCGGGCCGAGAGCCCGGCGGTGCACTTGCCGGCGGTGCAGACGCCCGCGGGAAGAGCTGCGGGGGTCTGGTCCGTCACCACCACCTTGATGCCCGACGTGCAGCTATGCACGGTGAGCTGCTCGAAGGTGATGGTGCCGCACTGGCGGGCCGCGGCGTTTCCGCCCGGCCGGACGACGCAGGAGGCGTCGCCGGCGGGGCCGGGAGTGCACGCCGCGCCGATGTTGCCGACGTCGCAGGTGCTGGTTCCGGCGTTGCAGTGACCGCCGATCCTGCTGCAGTCGTTGATGCTGTTGCTGGCCTGGTCGGCGGGATGCCGCTCAGACCACTGGAAGTACAGGTCGTCGATCGTCCATCCGAGCGCGCCGCCCTGGCCACCCTCGGCCAGCAGCCAGCTCAGCTCGAACTGGAAGCGGTTGCCCGACGAGCCGCGGAACTCCTCGAAGCGGCCGGCGGGAAGATCGACCTCCCTGTTGCGGACCGGGCCCCACGGCGTGGTGTGACCGACGCGGGTGCCGGGGCCGGTGCAGGCGGCATTGGTGCCTGGCGCCGGGCAGGCCAGTCCGATCAGGTTGTCCGCACCGGTGGTGCAGATACCGGCCGTGCAGGTGCCCGGGATGATGGGCAGACCCGTGCCTCCGTCGATGGCGGTGTTGCTCTGGAAGCCGCGGGTGTTGCCGTCGATGTCAGCCACCGGGAAGGCCATGAGCAGCCTCTCGATGACGTTGAACTCATTGCGCTGGACAATCGGCTCGGCCACGCCGACCTCTTCGCCGTTGGCGCCGGTCTTGGTGGCCAGGGATCCGTCGCTGTCCCTGAGGGGCCCGAAGGTCCTCTGGGAGTTCCCGGCGCTGGTCCTCGGCCCCTGGGAGCCGAACGGCACGCGGTAGTTGTACGAGTCGCCCAGCATCACGGGCCCGCCGTCATCCACGTTGGAGTCGACCTCCATCTGCGTGATGGTCGACGCGTCCGTGAAGCTCTGCGTCTCGTTCCAGCCGACCGCCTCCATCTGGATCGTGAAGTCGATGCCTCTCGCGTCAGGAGCGGTGTTGACCCGCTGCATGATGGGCGAGTCGAGGACGTCGTAGATCCGCTCGGTCAGAGGAGCGGTCAACGGGTCGCTCGGCATCGTGTACGGCGGGCAGGCACCGGCCACGCGGAACGTGCCCACGGGGCCGTGGCCGGCGTGCCACGTCCCCTTCGGGAGCGTGGAGCCCGTGCCGACGACGCCGTTGTTCTGCGTCTGCCAGCCGCAGCCGCCGCCCGTGCTGTAGAACCAAGCCAGCGTGTTCTGCGTGGAGCCCGGCCCGCCGATCTTGCTGTCGGCCGTGCGGAACGCGGTGAATCCGCCGGTGTTGGAGTCGAACCGCCACGGCATCATCGAGGCGATGGCCGTGTTCGGGTTGTCGCAGTCGGAGTTGATCGAGCAGGTCCTCGAGATGTTCGAGCACCGGCCCGCCGAGCAGGTCCCGGTGTCGCTAAGGGACCTGTACGTCTCCAGCTCGCGGTTCCTGGCGCCGGATCCGGGAGGCAGCGTGGTGATGATGCCGTCACGGTTCCGGTCGGCCGCCTGGACGCCGCCGCTGGGGAAGTCGGTGTGGTAGTTGAGGACCTCGGTGTCGGCCTGCAGCGCTTCGCGGAAGATGTAGCTCTGCGCCACAGGGTCGGCGTAGTTCAGGTCGGTGTTGCGCGACGAGAACGTCACCTTCAGGTCCACGGCGCGATCCGCCGTGGCCAGTCCGGAGACGCCCGTGTCCACGTTGATCGTCCAGGCGCCGATCCCTTCGCGTCCCGGCGGGATCAAGCCCAGGTCGACGGTCTGGGGCAGCGGGCTCAGGAAGGAGCAGGGGTTCGCTCCGCCCGGAACCGGGTCGAGGCACTCGAGGGTCCCCTTGAGGCTGATCGCAGCGTCCAGGTTCTGGTTCGCGAACCCGACCTGGTAGACGATCGCCTCTCCGGCATCCATCGAGAAGTCGCCTCGGCCGCCGATGTTGCGTCCCACATCGCAGCCGCCGGTGATCAGCGTGCGGCGAAGCGGGTCGCCCGAAGCCGCGCCGCCGGCCGGGAAGAGCATGACCGGTCCGAGCGTCGGACGGCAGTTCACCCTGGCCGTGGTCTCGGCATCGTCGGGAACGGGCCCACCCGGGCTGGTCGGCGACTGGTCGTCGTAGACGGCCTTGATGGTCCACCCGCTCTTCACCTCGACGATCCCGTTGTTATGGATCGGATCGAGCGCACCGGGACGGTCGGAGATGACCTGGAGCCGCCTCGGCTGGGAGTTGTAGTGCATGGCGCGGCTGACGCGGAAGGTCGCGGCACCGGCGTCCACGGTGAAGCCCAGGCCGCCCTCCTCGTCCTTCAGCGTCATCCCGTCGAACACCTGGACCTTCGTCCTGGTGGTGACGTTGGTGGCCGTCTCCGCCTCTCCCGGATTCGCCGGGATGCGGCTGCCGTCCGCCACGCGCACGCTCAGGGTCCTCTCCGAGCAGTCGAACACGTCGCGGCTCAGGGAGACCACGCTCCCTGTCCGGCTGTTGAAGACGGGCCCGGCGACGGCCAGCGCGAACGGCTGCCCGAAGCTGCCGTTCGGGATGAGCTGGACGTCGTCGCCCGACGCCACGGTCTGGACCGTTCCGTTGGCGCCGGCGCCGATGTAGCTCAGCCCGCCGCCCGTGGTCATGACCGAGTCGTCACCGCCCGGCGTGGTGTTGATCACGCCGTTGAGCCCGGCGGCGATCGCCGGGGCGTGCGGAACCGCCACCGCGGCCGGCGTGTTCTTGAACTTCACGCGGGCGCGGTAGAAGCCCTGGTCTCCACCGCTGCGGGTGGGGCCGAAGAACAGCGGGTCGCCGAGGTAGTGGAGAACGACCTGCTCTGTGGTGTGCTGGTCGTCGAAGTCGTTCTGCGGGTTGTTGAGCAGATCCGTATCGAGAGCGCCCGTCGCCGGCACGCACTCAGCGCGGAAGTTGAACTGGTTCCCGTGCTGGAAGAACTGGTTGCCGTGGTAGATCAGGACGTACGGGTTGTTCCCGGTCGGATCGAAGTACGACGGCTGGTTGTCGTTGGCCGCGTAGGTGCAGGAGCCGCAGAGGACCTGGGCCCCGGCGCCGCCGCCGGTGCAGACGCCCAGTCCGGCGCCGACCGCATCGTAGTCGCCGCTGATGACCTCGAGATCGAGGTCGTTCTTCAGCGTCTCGCCCTCGGCGTCGTACCAGGCCAGGGAGATCCTGATCTGGTCGTTGCCGTGACGGCGGTAGAAGTCGAACGACACCGAGCCGCCCACCGGGACGACGCCGATGCCGGTCGCGCTTCCGTCGGAGCCGACGCCCCGCGCGCCGCCGTCGAAGTACTCGTCCACCAGCAGGAGGCCCTGGGGGACGTTCGGAACAGGCGCCACGTTCGAGTTGTTGGCCGTGCGGCGCTCCGCCCTGTACGTGGTCAGAGGCAGCGTGTTGGCCAGCTCGACCTTGCCGTAGCCCTGCTCGGTCGGGCAAAGGATCGGGCCGCGGCCGAGGCAGGAGGCCAGGACCGGGCCGTTCGACGCGAAGTCGGCGCTGTTGATCAGCAGCGCCTTGACCAGCGAGCCGCTGACGTCGGGCTCGCGATCGCCCACGACGGCCGCGCCGGTCGGGTAGAAGCCCTTCGCCAGGTAGTCGCGGATCTGCAGGGCGGCGCCGGCGATCTTGCCCGACGACACCGAGGTCCCCGCGCGGCCCTGGATCAGGATGTTCTCGACCCGGTTGCCCATGTCCGCGTCGTTGGCGTTGTCGAACGACACGATCTGGGCCATGGAGATGAAGTAGTCGTCCGAGAACCGGCCTTCACGGCCCTCGAACCCTTCACCCGTGTCCACCGCCGGAGCCAAAACCAGCGGAGCGCCGCGCAGGGAGCCGAACGTCGCGGGGCCCTTGCTGGTGAAGTTGGCGACACGCTCCGAGTCGTCCTGGGAGGCGCGGAAGCTGTCCACCCGGTTGGAGCCGACCGTCACGATGTTCTTGGCGGTCGCCAGGTCGTTGATCTGGATGTCGTCCGGCCCGAAGTTCGGGTCGGCCAGCGGGTCGATGTCCGACAGGGTGGAGGGATCCATCCCGTCGTTGCCGACGGCCTGGACGTGCAGCACCCTGCGGTTGGCGAACAGGAAGGCGTCGACGCCGTTGGCGCCGTTGGAGTAGTTGCCCTGCCCGTTCGTCAGGTTGTCGTCGAAGTTGGTCGGGTTGCCGAACGCGAAGAGGGTGACCTTCGCGCCGCGGGGGCTCAGCGTCGCGGCGCCGGGAGCCAGGTCACGGCGGAACGCCATGTCCTGGAGCCTGGCCGCCGGGACGTTGCCCGCGTCCACGTCGCTCAGGAAGTTGATCGCGCACGCCGGCGGGGAGACGAGCGGCGTGGTGGCGATGTCCTGGAAGATGACGCGGGCGCCCGGAGCCTGCCCGTCCAGAGAGAGATCCGACTCGTTGGAATCGTTGAAGAACGCCACGAACAGGTCCAGCGAGTCGACGTCCTCGTACTTCCGTCCGAGGCCCATCGGACCGCCGCTGGGGTTGGCCGCCGCGCCGCCCGTCGCGATCGTCCCGTGGGTGTCGCCACCCGAGGTGATCGAGTCGCACGTCAGGAAGTCGCCGGAGGCGGTCGAGTCGTCCACGGTGCCGTCGTTGTTCACGTCGGTGCCGATGGTGTAGACCTCGACCTTGCGGTGGCCGACGCCCACGTTCAGCCCTCCCACGCCGGCAACGCAGTCGCCGCCGCCGAGGCAGGGGTTCTGGTTGTCGTGGGAGAACGACGGAGCGTCCAGCGTGAGCCCGTTGTCCGCGACGCCCAGGAACTGGGGCGCCACGGAGAAGTTCGCCAGGTCGGAGCTGAAGGCCAGCGGGGCCATCGCCGTGCCGGGGCCGGAGAAGTTGACCGCCGGGCCGGTGTAGATGCCGCCGCCGTCGATGCCCGCCTGGCGGAACGGCATGATGAAGTCGCCGAACTCGCGAGGATCGGTCTGACGGCCGGCCTCCACCTGCATGCTGGTGGTGAGGTTGAGGGCCTGGTACTCGGGCGCCTCGTAGATGCCGCGCACACCTTCGTGCTTCGCCAACTCGACCACCCTGTTGTTGCGCAGGTCGGCCGACACGTAGCGGGTCCCCTCGATGTCGTGGCGGGCCGTCACGGTGCCGCCCAGCCGCTCGACCTCACGGATGACCGCGCCCTCGTCCTCGCCGTCCATCACGCGGACGACGATGCCGAACACGTCGGAGACGGCGTACTCGGGGTTCAGCCGCGACTTGGTGCCCAGACCCGGGTGGATCTTGTCGGCGGCCATGTAGGGGCTGACGTACTGGAAGAGCCCGCCGTCGTCGAAGTTCTTCTTGCCGGACGGGTCGATCCGGACGAGGTAGGCGTTGTTCGGGACGTAGTCGATCACCTTCCCGCCGCGGTCCTCGATCATCTTGCGCAGCTCGGCCGAGCCCTTGCCCCTGGCCGTGCCCGGAGTCACCTGGACGATGTAGTAGCCGTTGCGGTCCTGGCCGCCGTGAGCGCGCAGCTCGGCCGGCAGGCCCTCACGCACGCGCGAGCTGCGGACGTTGATCGAGCCCTTGTCGTTGGGCAGGATCAGGACGTCGGGCGAATCCAGCTCGGAGACGCGCACGTGGCCGTAGGCGCGAAGGCCCAGGCCGTTGTTGTAGCCCCACCATTCGGGCCGCGAGTAGTGCTGGCGCCTGGTCTTCTCGACGAACCTGGCCTCGGCCTCGATCAGCTCGATGGGGCCGTCGTGCTGCCTGGCGCCCGGCGAGATGACCTTCGCCTGCTTCTTGCTGCCTTGAGCAGGCGCGCCGATGAGGAGCGTCATGGGCAGCGCGAGCAGGCCGACCAAGGCCAGCAGCCCAAAGCTCCTCCATGTGACGACTCGGGTGTGCCTAGTTGACATGTGTTCCCCCCCAATTGACGAACATGTGCCCGCCCATGCGGACGAGCTGCGCGGAACCAGGACAACTCTTACGGAAAAAGGACGTTGACTTGGAAGCGTGAAGCGCCTGTGTGCCGGGCGCGTGACGAAGACGGAAGACCGAGCTCATCTGTAGCCGCCACCTCCCATGAATGATGTCGGACTGAGACAAGGCGCGGCCCGGCGAAGCCCCTTCCTGGGCCCGGGACGCAGGCTGGCGATCAGATTCCTGCATGGCAAGCAGTTCGAACTGGACAAAACGCCCCCACTCGTAGGTCCAGAACGCGCTATGCGGAGAGAAGCGACTGCGCGACTAAATACGGTGTGGCCCAGATCGCGTCAAGGAAAATCTTTGCCCTATAAACAGAAACTGAACGGTTGCACTAAAAAGGGCATTTCGTGCTCTGCCGGCTGCCGGCCTCAGGAAGCCCTGAGCCGGCGGACCTCTTCCGGCAGGTCATCTTCTTTCTTGTCATGGGGATACCGACAGGAAAGTTCCTCGACACAGCCCGGATGGGGACCCGGCGCTCGACCACGATCACGACCGGAGTGTTCTCCCGTCAGGTCGAGTTGATCGGACGAGGGCTTTTGGGCCAAGATCCCCGCGTGATCACCGGCTACAACACCGACGTCAAGCGGCAGGACACGGTCTATCATGTCCAGACCGAGGACAAGGGGATCGACAACCCCCTGATCGAGTCGCTGATCTACGCAGGGGGGAAGATCGTCGCCTCGCGGCAGTACTTTTACGGCTGGATGCTGCGAGAGGGGTACAACGAGAAGGCGGTGCAGGAACTCCTGGACCGCCAGCACCGCAAGATGCTGCGGGACGTGCAGGGCGGGAAGTTCGACCCCGAGGGGCCTCCCCCCTTCGGCGCCGGCATCATCAGCGATCGGAGCCTCGACGCCGTGGTGCTGGAGTTCCTCCGCGGCGAGACCGCGCCGGGAGGTCTGGAGATCGTCATCAAGGACAAGGTCGAGGCCAGGGCCGGCGATCTGCTGGTGCTCGAGCTGTCGGTTCGGTCCGACGCCGGCGGGGCGGCGGTGCCGGCCGCCAGGCTCCTCATCCGGGCCTCGGCCCCCCACGACGGCGGCGAGGCGCGCACCATCGTCCTGTTCCAGGGGATGACCGACAGGCAGGGCGCGGCGCGCGCGGGGGTGGAAGTGCCCCGGGACTTCGCCGGGGGGACCCTGGCCATCGAGGCGGACGCCCCTCAGGGGCACGCCGAAGCGGTCTTCCAGGTGGCCGTCCCGTGATCGATGTGACCGTCAACGGCGAGGCCTGCCGCCTGGAGGAAGGAGCCACGCTGTCATCGCTGCTGGCCCTGCTGAGGCTGGAGGCCGCACGGTTGGCGGTGGAGCGGAACCGCCGCGTGGTCCCCAGGAACGATTACGCCGGCACCTTGCTCGAGGACGGGGATCGGATCGAGGTGGTGGCGTTCGTGGGAGGGGGATGATGCCGGGGGGACCGCTGACCATCGCAGGGCGCGCGTACGGCTCGCGGCTCATCGTGGGGACCGGCAAGTACCCGTCCTTCGAGGTGATGCGCGCCGCCCACGAGGCGTCGGGCGCGGAGATGGTGACCGTGGCCGTGCGCAGGGTGGACCTGACCCGCCGATCGGGGGAGTCGCTGCTCGATCACATCGACACCCGGCGCATCACGCTGCTGCCCAACACGGCCGGCTGCCACTCGGCCGAGGAGGCGATCCGCACGGCGCGGCTGGGACGCGAGGCGGGACTGTCGGCGCTGGTCAAGCTGGAGGTGATCGGAGACGAGACCACCCTGTTCCCCGACACCGAGGCGCTTCTGCACGCCACCCGC
Source organism: Candidatus Polarisedimenticolia bacterium (assembly GCA_035281445.1). Taxonomy (GTDB): domain Bacteria; phylum Acidobacteriota; class Polarisedimenticolia; order JACPZX01; family DASXTC01; genus DATEEA01. Next base: position 4,982 of record DATEEA010000162.1, on the reverse strand, counting down.
GCCCTGGTGAAGGAGGGCTTCACCGTCCTTCCCTACACCAGCGACGACCTGGTGGTGGCCCGCAAGCTGCGCGACGCAGGGGCCGCGGCCATCATGCCGCTGGGGGCCCCCATCGGCTCCGGGCTGGGGATCCGCAACCTGGTCAACCTGAGGCTGCTGCGGGAGGCGATCACCGACCTGCCGATCATCGTGGACGCGGGGGTGGGGACCGCCTCCGACGCCGCCGTGGCCATGGAGATGGGGTGCGACGCCGTGCTGATGAACACCGCCATCGCCGGGGCCGGGGACCCGGCGGCCATGGCCGCGGCCATGCGCAAGGCGGTGGAGGCGGGCAGGCTCGCCTTCGAGGCCGGACGGATCCCCCGGCGCCTGCACGCGTCGGCCTCCAGCCCGCCCGAGGGCCTCATCTGACGGCGACGCCCGGCGGCGCCCGGCCGCCGGTCCCTCAGCGCCTCTGCCGGAGCGCCGCGTCGGCCTCCCTCTTGAGGTCCTTCTCCTTCAGGGCCGCCCGCTTGTCGTAGCTCTTCTTTCCCTTGGCCACCCCCAGCTCCACCTTGATATGCTTGTCCTTGAGGTAGAACTTCAGCGGGACCAGGGTCACGCCGCGGGTGAGTTCCTTGTCCAGCCGCTGGAGCTGGCTCCGGTGCAGCAGGAGCTTGCGCGGCCTCAGGGGCTCGTGGTTCATCCGGTTGCCGTGCGGGTAGGGGCTGATGTGGCAGTTGTGCATCCACAGATCCCCTTCCTGGAACCGGGCGTAGGCGTCCTTGAGGTTGCAGAGGCCCAGCCGGAGCGACTTGACCTCGGTTCCCAGCAGCACGACGCCCGCCTCGATACGATCCAGGATGGTGTAGTGAAAGGACGCCTGACGATTGGTGGCGAGCGTCTTCTCGTAGGCCATCGGCACCCCGGGCGCCCCTGAGAGGCGTGAATGCCCCATTATGACCTGCTGGTGATCGGCTCGGGGCCCTCCGGGCAGCGGGCTGCCGTCCAGGCGGCCAAGCTGGGCAAGCGCACGGTGCTGGTGGAGCGCCGGCAGATGGTGGGAGGGGTGTGCGTGAACACCGGCACCATTCCCAGCAAGACGCTGCGCGAGGCGGTGCTCTACCTGACCGGATACGGGCAGCACGCCATCTACGGCACGGCCTACGCGGTCAAGGAGCACATCACCATCGAGGACCTCATGCTGAGGACCTCCTTCGTGATCCGCCGCGAGATCGACGTCACCCGGGCGCAGATGCGCCGCAACCACGTGGACATGCTGTTCGGCGACGCCTCCTTCGTGGACCCTCACACCGTGGCCGTGGCCGGGGTGGGCGAGACCAACCAGGTCACCGCCGACGTCCTCATCATCGCCGTGGGGACCTCCCCGGCGCCGCCGCCGGGCATCCTCTGCGACTCCGAGCATCTCATCGACAGCGACCAGATCCTCCAGATGAAGCGGCTCCCGGCCACCCTGACCGTGGTCGGGGCGGGGGTCATCGGGCTGGAGTACGCCTCCATCTTCGCCACGCTGGGGATCGAGGTCACCGTGGTGGACATGCGCGACGAGCTGCTGGAGTTCGTGGACGAGGAGATCGTCGAGAATCTCTCCTACCACCTGCGCCAGCGGGGCACCACGCTCCGGCTGGGAGAGGAGGTGCGCCGCATCCTCTGCCCCGACGGCCGCGCGGTGGCCGAGCTGGCCAGCGGCAAGAGGATCGTCTCGGACATGATCCTCTTCTCCGCGGGGAGGCTGGGCGCGACCGCCTCGCTGAACCTGGCGGCGGCGGGGCTGCAGGCCGACGAGCGGGGACGGCTCAAGGTGGACGCGCAGTACCGGACCAAGGTCCGGCACATCTTCGCCGTGGGGGACGTGATCGGCTTCCCGGCGCTGGCCTCCACCTCGATGGAGCAGGGCCGGCTGGCCGCGGCCTACGCCTTCGGCCGCGACGTGCCGCCCATGCCCAGGCTGTTCCCTTTCGGCATCTACACCATCCCGGAGATCTCCATGGTGGGGCCCACCGAGCAGGAGCTGACCGGCGCGGCGGTCCCTTACGAGACCGGCGTGTCGCGTTACCGGGAGATCGCCCGGGGGCAGATCCTGGGAGACGACACCGGGTTCCTGAAGCTCATCTTCCACCGCGAGACGCGGCGGCTCCTGAGCGCCCATGCCATCGGCACGGGGGCCACGGAGATCATCCACATCGCCCAGGCCGTGGTGGCCCTGGGAGGGACGCTGGAGTACTTCGTGAACAACGTGTTCAACTACCCGACGCTGGCCGAGTGCTACAAGGTGGCCGCGCTGGACTGCGCCAACAAGCTGGACAAGGCATGAGCCGGGCTGCATACTCGATGCGCTCTTGTTCCGGCCCGGCGATCCCCGCGCGGGCCGTGCGCATACACGAGGTGGGCCATGGGCTGCGACGGCGGCGCCTGCACGCTGGGCGCCGAGGGATGCGGCTCCGGCGGGCGTTGCGGCTCCGGAGGATCCTGCGGGGCCGGCGGGTGCGGGAGCGGTGACTGGGACGGCTCTCTCAAGGACGTCGCCGGCGTCAAGTTCAACAACACCGCGAAGACCTACTACTACGACTCCAGCGGCTTCACCCTGAAGAAGGGGGACGCCGTGGTCGTTGAGACCGAGCACGGAGACGAGTTCGCCCGCGTCGTGCTCTCCACCGGTCCTTCCCGCAAGTTCGCCGCCGTGGCCGGGATGCGCCGGGTCCTGCGCCTGGCCACACCCGACGACACCGCCCGCAACGAGGAGAACCAGCGCCGCGAGACCGAGGCCTTCGACTTCTGCCAGGCCAGGGTACGGACCCGCCGCCTGGAGATGAAGCTGGTCTACGCCGAGGAGAGCTTCGACCGCCGCAAGCTGACCTTCTACTTCACGGCCGAAGGGAGGGTTGACTTCCGCGAGCTGGTGAAGGAGCTGGCCCAGCAGTTCCGCAGCCGCATCGAGATGCGCCAGATCGGCCCGCGCGACGAGGCCAAGGCGCTGGGAGGCTACGGGATCTGCGGCCGGCCGCTCTGCTGCACCACCTTCCTCAAGGAGTTCTCCCCCGTCTCCATCCGCATGGCCAAGCGGCAGGGTCTGAGTCTCAACCCTTCCAAGATCTCCGGCCGCTGCGGGCGGCTGATGTGCTGCCTGAAGTACGAGGACACCGGTGACGATGGGCCGCCCGCGCGGCGATCGGGAGCCGACCAGCCCGCGGCCTGAGGGGAGCGCGGACCGCCGGGCCCTCGCCGCCGCCCTGCTGCTGGCCGCGGCCGCCGCCGCGGTCTTCCTGTCCAGCCTCGGCAACGGCTTCACCTTCGACGACACCGACCTGGTGGCCAAGAACCGCTTCGTCACCGAGCCGGGCCACCTCCGGACGCTCCTGACGTCGCACTACTGGGCGGCCAACGATGCGCGGGGCGACCTGTGGCGCCCCCTGACCCTCTTCACCTACTGGATCCAGCACCGCGCGGCCGGAAGCGGCCCGTGGAGCTTCCACCTGGTCAACGTGGCGCTGCACGCCGCGGTCACCGCGCTGGCCTGCCTGCTCTGTCTCCGTCTGGCGGGGTCGCTGGCCGCGGCCTCTGCCGCGGGGCTGCTGTTCGCGGTGCACCCGGTGCACACCGAGGCGGTGGCCAACGTGGTGGGGCGCGCGGAGCTGATGGCCGCGCTGTTCGTTTTGGCCGGGTGGCTGTGGCGGGACCGGCGCTGGTCGCCGCTGCTCTACCTCCTGGGGCTCCTCTCCAAGGAGAGCGCCATCGTCCTGCCGGGGCTCATGCTGGTGGAAGACCTCCTCGCGAAGGGTGCCGGTGGAAACAGGAATCGGATCCGGTGGAGGGCCTACGTCCCTTTCGCCGCCGTGGCCGCCGTCTGGCTGGCGGCGCGGGCTCTGGTCGTGGGGCCCGGCGTGGGGAGCGAGCACGCGCCCTTCAACGGCGTCCCGGCTCCCTTCCGCATCATGACCGCCGTGCTGGTGCTGGGACGCTACCTGGGGCTGATGGCCGATCCGCGCCGGCTCTCTGCGGACTATTCGTTCGACCAGATCCCGACGGTGACCTCCGCGGCGGACGGCGGGTTCCTGATCGGGGCGGCGGCCTGCGGCGCCTTGCTGGCCGCGGCCTGGGCCCTGCGGCGGCGCCTGCCGGCGGCCGCCGCGGGAGTGGCCGCCTTCTTCGTGGCGCTCCTGCCGGCCAGCAACCTGCCGTTCGGCGTGGGAGTGGTCATGGCGGAGCGCCTGCTGTACCTCCCCTCGCTGGGGCTGTGCCTGGCGGCCGGGACGCTGGCCGCCGCGGGGACGGCGCCAGCGGTGCGGCCAGGACGCCGCCTCGCGGCGGCGTGCATCCTGGCCGGGCTCCCCTCGGTCTGGCTCTCGGGGCTGACCTGGCGCCGCAGCATGGACTGGCGCGACGACTTCACGCTGTTCCAGACCACCGTGATCACGTCCCCGCGCAGCGCGATGGCCCACGCCAACCTGGGGGCGGCCTACCAGAAGCTGGGACGGATGCAGGAGGCCGAGGAGGCCTACCGCCGATCGCTGCAGATCGACCCCCACAGGGCCGGCGCCCAGTACAGCCTGGCCACGCTGCTGGAGGCGACCGGCAGGCCGGACGAGGCGATCCGCTACTACCAGGAAGCGGTGCGGCTCCGACCCGACGACCGGGAGGCGCTGAACAACCTGGGGCGGACGCTCCTGGCGCGGGGGCGTGCCGCCGAGGCCGTCGAGACGCTGGAGCGGGCGGTGGCCCTGGCTCCGGACGCCCCCACACCGCGCGTGAACCTCGCCGCGGCCTTGCTGCATCAGGGGGAGGTGGAGCGGGCGGGACGCCTGCTGGGCGAGATCCTGGCCTCGCACCCGGGCGACGCCTCCGCCGTGAGGATCCTGGAGGCGGTGCGCAAGCGCCGGGAGGCCCCGGCCGGCGGGCAGGGTTCTACCCGGCTGCCAGCGCCTTGAACACCGCCCGCCGGTCAAGCCCTGTCTCGCGCGCCAGGGCCTTGAGGGCGTCGCGGC
>DATEEA010000161.1:0-9441 GCA_035281445.1 Candidatus Polarisedimenticolia bacterium | reverse complement strand
CCCCGCGGCCCCGGCGCCCAGCAGCAGGCCGGCGGCGAGCAAGGCCGCGGCGAGGGCGGCGCGGTCAGGAGGCACGGCCCGCCGTCCCCTCCGCCCGATCGTCCTCCTCCTCTCCGAGCAGCGCCCGCAGCCGCTCGATCTGCCGCTGGATGCGGTTCTGGCGGACACCCAGCCAGACGACGTAGCCGCCGATCAGCAGCCAGACGATGTCGTAGGCGATGAACAGGTACCAGAACTTGGTCGCTTCATCCACGGCCTTTCTCCTCCCGTCTCATCGTGACCCGGCGTCCCGCATGGCGGCGGCTCTCTCCCGGAGCCACCGCAGCTCCTCCTCCTGGCGTCCCATCGGCACGCGCAGCATCATCAGGCAGGCGTAGAGCGCCACGTAGGTGGCCACTCCGCCCAGGAACGCGTGCTGCATGCTCTGCTCCAGCCCCCCTCCGCCGGACACCTTGAGGACCAGCGGATGGTGCCCGCGCCAGACCCTCACCGACCAGTACACGATCGGCACGTCCAGGAAACCCACGATCCCCAGCACCGCCGCGAAGCGGGCCTGCTGATCCGGATCGTCGGTGTAGCGGCGCACCATCAGGTAGGCGGCATAGATCAGCCAGAGCACGAGGGTCGTGGTCAGGCGGGCCTCCCAGGTCCAGTAAGTGCCCCAGACCGGCCGCGCCCACAGCGGACCGGTGAGCAGGACGATGCTGCACAGCAGCAGGCCCGCCTCGGTGGAGGCCCGGCCCACGATGTCCCACACCGGGCGCCGCGTGGCCAGGTAGGCGATGCTCGCCAGGAAGGTGACGAAGAAGGCGAAGAAGCAGACCAGCCCCGCGGGCGCGTGGAAGTAGAAGATGCGCTGGATGTCCCCCATCACCCTCTCCCGCGCGGCGTGGAAGAAGGCGAGGTACAGGGTGCCTACGGCCAGGCCGGTGACGGCCACCGGCAGGAGCAGCCTCAGGGCGCGGGCGGCGGAGCGGGCGGGAGATGGGCGCGTCATTCACTCCTCGAGGACGTATTCGAACGTCAGGTAGGCGGCGGTCACGAACACCACGTCGAAGATGCAGGCCATGGTCAGCCAGGTGGCCGCCTCGCCGCGCAGCGTCCCCTCGGACAGCAGGGCGGAGGTCGACTTGACGGCCGAGATCATCAGCGGCACCGAGACGCTGAACAGGAGGATCGGCAGCAGCACGTCCCCTCGCCGGGTGCGCGCGGTCATGGCGCCGAAGAGCGTCCCGACGGCGGCGAAGCCCACGGTGTGCGCCAGCACCACCGCCCCCAGGGGGGCGGCCACGGGCAGCAGATCCGCTCCGAACAGCAGGGCGCTGAGCGGGAGGACGACCAGCTCCACCAGCAGCATGGAGACGCCGTTGGCCATCATCTTGCCGAGGTAGAGCGATCCGGGATCGATGGGGGCGATGCGAAGCCCCTGGATGCAGTCGGCGTCGCGCTCCAGGTCGAAGGAGTGGCCGAAGGAGAGGACGCCGGCGAAGGTGAACGCCACCCACAGCACGCCGGGCGCGAGGATCCTGAAGTCCGAGCTGGCGAAGTCGAAGGCGAAGTTGAAGATGACCAGGATCAGCAGGGAGAAGAAGAACATGGCCGGGAGGTTGTCGAGGTTGCGCCACTCGATCCTGAGGTCCTTGGCGCAGACCAGGACCGCCTTGCGCGCCTCCCGGCCCGCCCCGGGGAGCACCCCCGGATTCAGGGCGGCCCGGGCCGCGGGGCTGCTGGAGGCAGGCAGGCTCACGCCGCCGCCCCCACCACCTCGTGGTAGGTCCTCTCCATCTCCCCGCGCGTCAGTCCGGCGGCTTCGGCCTGCCAGGCGATCCGCCCGCGGGTCATCACCGCCACACGGCTGGAGAGTCCCAGTCCCTCCTCGATGTGGTGCGTCACCATGATCACCGATCGGCCCCGGCCGCTCACCTGCTCCAGGATCCCCCGCAGCATCCGCGAGGCGTGCTGATCCAGCCCCGTGTACGGCTCGTCGAGGAGCACCAGGTCGGGATCGTGGATCAGCGCGCGGGCGATGCTCAGCCGCTGCTGCATGCCCCGGCTGTAGGTCCGCACCAGGTCGCCGGCACGGTCGGCCAGGCCGACCTCGGCCAGCAGGCGGTCGGCGCGGTCGGCCGCCGAGGGCACGTCGTAGAGCCGGGCGTAGAAGCGGAGATTGTCGAGCGCGCTGAGCCCGCCGTAGAGATACCCGTTGTGGGCGATGAGGCCGATCCGGCGCTTGACCTGATCGGGCGCCCTGCGGGGATCCACGCCGAACACCGCGAGCGTGCCGCCGGTGGGCCGGATCAGCGAGGCCACGATCCTCAGCAGCGTCGTCTTGCCCGCGCCGTTGGGCCCGAACACCGTCAGGAACTCTCCGCGGCGCACATGGAGGTCCACACCGGCCAGCGCGCGGAAGGGGCCGTAGCGCCGCTGCAGTCCCCGGGCCACGAGCGGAAGCTGGTCCGGCCGGGCGGCAGGATCAGGATCGGGCATCCCGATCCATCTGGCGGTACACCTCCACCGCCTGCCGTGTCAGCGTCTCGCGGATCTCCCGGTGGTCCTCGGGGGTGAGCTTGCCGACCTCGTGCTCCATGTCGAGATCCTTGATGGCGTCCAGCAGCTCCTGGCGCCTCTGCAGCAGATCGCCGGCCGGCCCGGAGCCGGGGGCCGCCTCGAAGGCGGAGGATCCGCCGCCCCAGCCCAGCAAGGGGGCCAGGACGAACAGCGCCGTGGCGAACGCCACCAGGGCCGCCAGGATCAGCACCGGTCGGCCCTCCTCAGGTCGCGCTCCAGGCGCTCCCGGTAGAGCGTGTCGGACTCGGCCGGAGGAAGCGCCTCGCCCGAGAGCGGCTCCGCCGCCGTCCGGCGGCGCCAGGTCAGCAGCACCAGGGTGAGGGCGCCCAGACCGGCCAGCGTGGCGGCGAAGGGGACCGCCCACCCGATCAGGTTGAGTCCGCGCTTCTCCGGGACGATGCGCACCTGGGGCCCGTGCTCGGCGACGTAGCGCGCGATCAGCGTCTCCGGGGTGGCACCCGCGGCCAGGGCCTCGGCCACCTTCGCGCGCTGCGCGGCCGCCAGGGCGCACGTGCACTCGTGCAGCGTCTGGTTCACGCAGCCGCCGCAGTAGCACTGGATCACCGAGGTCACCTGGATCGCCTCCGGGCTCTCCACGATGGGGCCGGCGACCCCGCTCTGATGGTGGAGGTCGGGCGCGCTCTGGGCCGCGCCGCCGTCCGCGGGAGCCAGGGCCAGCGCCAGGACGCCGGCGAACAGGATCGCTCTAGGAGGCAACGCTGGGCACCTCCACGGAGGCGGTCTCCCTGGGCACGGTGCGCCGCCGCCACTCGGGGAGCACCGCCACGTGCGTGCCCAGGATGACCACGAAGCCGCCGAGCCAGACCCACGAGACAAGCGGGTTGAGGTAGGCCTTGAAGGTGTAGCCGCCGGTCTGCGGGTTGTTGTCCACCAGGATGGCGTAGAGGTCCTCGCCGATGTTCGGCGGCCACTGGAACATGCCGTGGATGGCCACCTCGGTCGTCGGCTGCTCGACGGCGCGGTAGAAGCGCTTCTCCGGCTTCAGGACGGCCACCCTCTCGCCGCCCCGATCGACCGTCAGTGTGGCGGACAGGACGTCCTTGTGCTCGTCGTGTGACGAGGCGGTGTCGGCGAAGGTCATGGTGTAGGGGCCCAGGGAGAAGCTCTCCCCCCGGCGCAGGGTGGCCACGGCTTCCTGCTGGAAAGCCGAGGAGCCGGCGATCCCCACGAAGATCATGACCATCCCCACGTGCACGAAGTAGCCTCCGTAGCGCCTCTTGTTGCGCCCCACCAGCTCCATGAGGCCCTGCGCGTATCCCTCGCCGGCGCTCTTCATCCGCGCCCGCGCCCCGCGGTGGAGCTCCAGCACGATGGCGGCGAGCACGAACGCGCACAGCGCGAAGGCCAGCAGGGCGCGCATGTGGCGCATGCCGGCCGCGAAGCAGACCACCGCCGTGGCCAGCCCGGCCGCACCGGGGACCATGAAGTTCTTCTTCAGGTTCTGCCCCGAGGCCCTGCGCCAGGCGATGAGCGGCCCCACGCCGGTGACGAAGATCAGGGCGAGTCCGAGCGGGACGATCCACTGGTTGAACCAGGGGGGGCCGACGGAGACCTTGAAGCCCTGTATGGCCTCCGAGAGGATGGGATAGACGGTCCCCCAGAAGACCGTGAAGCAGATGGCGATGAACAGGATGTTGTTGAACAGGAAGGCGCTCTCGCGCGACAGGAGCGACTCCAGCCTGTTCTCGGCCCTGAGCTGCGGCAGCCGGATCACCAGCAGCGTCACGCTCACGAGGATCGCCGCCACCCAGAAGGTGGCGAACCATGGCCCCAGCGACGACTTGGTGAAGGAGTGAACCGAGGAGACCACACCGCTGCGGGTGATGAACGTCCCGAAGATCGACAGGCTGAAGCTCATCAGCACCAGCATCACGTTCCAGACCTTCAGCATCCCCTTCTTTTCCTGGATCATCACCGAGTGGATGAAGGCGGTCATGGTGAGCCATGGCATCAGCGAGGCGTTCTCCACCGGATCCCAGGCCCAATAGCCCCCCCATCCCAGCTCGATGTACGCCCAGTAGCCTCCCTGCAGGATCCCGATCCCCAGGAAGAACCAGGCGAAGAGCGACCAGCGGCGGATGGTCACGATCCACTCGTTGCCGAGCCGCCCTGTCATCAGGGCTCCCATGGCGAAGGCGAACGGCACGGACACACCGACGTAGCCCAGGTAGAGGCTGGGGGGATGCGAGGCCATGAACGGGTTCTGCAGCAGCGGGTTCAGCCCCATCCCGTCGGCCAGGCGCCCATGGGACGGCTCGAAGGGGTTGCTGACGAACTGCAGCATGAGGAGGAAGAAGGAGATGACCGCCAGCAGCGTGCCGTTCACCGCCGGCATCAGCTCGCGGTGGCGGGAGCGGTTCTGGAAGGCCACCAGTGCGGCGTAGGCGGACAGGATCCAGACCCACAGCAGCAGCGAGCCGGACTGCCCTCCCCACAGTGCCGAGATCTTGTAGAGGTCGGGCTGGGTGCGGTTGGAGTTCTGCGCCACGTACAGGATGGAGAAATCGTCGGCCAGGAACGCGCGCACCAGGCTCAAGGTGGAGAGGGTCAGCAGGGCGGCGACGGCCCACGCCGCGCGCTCGCCGCTGCGCACCAGCTCGGAGTAGCGGTTCTGGTGTCCCAGCCAGGAGACGAGGACGCCCCACACCGCGGCCATCAGGGCCAGGCTCAGGCAGATCGATCCGAAGTCACCCATTCCGGCGTCCCACGGCGGGCGTTACGATCCCGAGGCGGAGTCGCCGGCGCCGGCGGGCGGCCCGCCCTCCGCCTCCGCCGGATGCTCCGTCCCCTCACCCTCGTACTTCGAAGGGCACTTGGCCAGGAGATTGCGAGCCTGGAACACGCCCTTCCCGTCCAGCCGCCCCTCCACGACCACGTCCCCGTTCTCCTTGAAAGTGTCGGGCACCTCGCGGCCGTAGACGACCGGGACCCAGCGCGAGCCGTCGGTGACGGCGAAGGAGACGCCGATGCCGTCGGGGGAACGCAGGATGCTGTCGGCCTTGACCTTGCCGTAGATGCGGCAGTGCGAGGTGCGGAGGACCGGGTCGCCGAGGAACTCTGCGACCGAGTGGTCGTAGACCATGCTCTGGTTGAAGCTGTAGACGATGAGCCCGCCGATGCCGCCGAGGATGATGATCCCGCCGATGATCAGCTGCAGACGTTTGCGCGCCATGGCCTGGTCATCATAGAGGATGCCCCCCGGGGAGATCAATCCGCGGGCAGGGGGGCGGGCGCCGGTTCAGGCCCCGGCGGCCGCCTCGGTGCGGGCCAGCAGGGCGCCGACCTTCTGCTTGAGCTCCTCGCCGACGTTGACACCCTTGATCAGGATGTCGGTGGCCCCCGCTCCCTTGAGCGAGTCCCAGGCTCCCGCGTAGAGATCGGTCTCGTCCCTGGCGGTGAACACCAGCACCGGGATCCGCTTCTGCCGGATGGAGCCGAGGAGCTGGGTGCCGTCCTGTCCTTCCTCCAGGGAGAGGTCCAGGATCACCAGCTCGAAGCTCTCCCTTGACATGGCCTCCCTCGCGGACGCCACGTTGGAGACGATGGTGGTCTCGTAGTCCGGCTCCAGCGCCTCGCGCGTCAGCTCGGCGAAGTACTTCTGGTCCTCGATGATCAGGATGCGTCGAGGGGGCCGGCCGGAGCGCGCCGTCCTGCCGGCGGCTCCGGAGGAGGCGGCCGGGACGAAGAAATGACCGCACTGCGGGCAGGTCACCGGCTGGGACTGGCTGCCGGAGCTCTCGTGCACCGTGAACACGGGCGGCTCGGGGGGAGCCGGCCTCGCGGCCGGCCGGGGAGCGGCTCCGCGCGGGGACTCCGCCGGCGCTTTTGAGGCGCGGGACCGACCGGTCCTGCCGGCCGCCCCCTGCCTGGCCGCGCGCCCGGCCTCGGGGGCCGCCTGGTCCGCCGGGGTCTCGGCGGGAGCGCCTATCTTCCAGTGCATGCCGCACTCGGGGCAGGTGAGGGAGCTCCCCTGCGCGGGGATCTTGCGCTCGTCGATGGAGTACCGGTTGTTGCAGCCGGGACAGCTCACCATCATGGTGTTGCTCCTTTCAGCGGCGAAACATAGGGTCTGTTGATGGCGATGGCCACCGGCCCTATACTGGCCGCCGGCCCCCGGGGACGCACCCGGACCGGCCGCGTGGACCGCCCCCTTTCCGGGGGCGCTTTCGCTTCGAGGCGTCCTTCGATGACGTTGAAAGAGGCCCTGGAGACCGAGCTCAAGGCGCTGGATCGGGAGCTGAAGGTGGAGCTTCCCCAGGAGATCAAGAAGGCCGTGGCCATGGGCGATCTCCGGGAGAACGCGGAGTACCAGACGGCGCTGGAGCGCCAGCGCTTCCTGCAGTCGCGCATCGGCCAGATCAAGCAGAAGTTGAGCGAGCTGTCGCTGGTGCGGATGGACCAGGTGCCCACCGACCGCATCGGCCTGGGATCGCGGTTCAAGGCCATCGACGGCGACGACGACCGGGAGGTCCACTTCGAGATCGTCATGGAGGGGATGGGGGACCCGTCCCGCGGGATGATCTCCATCTCCTCGCCGCTGGCCCGCGGCTTCCTCAACAAGAAGGCCGGCGACGAGGTCACCATCACCGTCCCTTCCGGGCGCAAGACGTACGAGATCGTCGAGGTCAAGACCCTCCACGAGCGGGGATGACGCCTGCCGGCCCGAATCGGTGGCGCGCGATCGTCCAGAGGATCTTTGCCCCCGCCTTCACCGTGCCTCCCACGGTCCCGCTGATCTTGGACACCCCGATGCGCCGCCGGTAGGGGACGGGAACCTCCCTCACCCTCAGCCCGGCGCGCAGCGCCTTGACCTGCATCTCGGCCGTCCATCCGAAGCCCCGGTCTTTCATGCCCAGCGAGCAGAGGGGATCCCAGGCGATGGCCCGGAAGGGGCCCAGGTCCGTGTAGCGGAAGCCGTACAGCGCCCGGATCGCCGCCACCGACAGCGCGTTGCCGAGGCGGGCTTGCGGAAGCAGGGCCCCGGGATCGGCCCCGCGGCTCCTCGAGCCCAGTACGAAGTCCGCCTCGCCGCGCGCGATGGGGAGCACCAGGGCGGGGAGCGCGGCAGGGTCGTCGCTGTGATCGGCGTCCAGGAAGGCGACGATGTCCGGCGGGCGGGGGGCCAGCTCGCGCAGCCCGCGCAGGCAGGCCTGGCCGTAGCCGCGGACCGTCTCGCGGGCCACCTGCGCCCCGCCGCGCGCGGCCGCCTCGGCGGTGCCGTCGGTGCTGCCGTTGTCCACCACCACGATCCGATCGAGCAGGACCGGCCGTCCCGCGCCGTCCTTGCCGAGGGGGGCGGCGGCCATCAGGCGCAGCGCGCCGAGCACCAGCGGCAGCGAGCGCTCCTCGTTCAGCGCCGGGATGATCAGCGCCACGGTCGTCGCGGCGCAAGGCGTCCGCTCTCCCATGGTGGACACGTTAACACAGCCTTCGCCCCGCCCCGTTGGCGGAGCGCGCCCGCCTCTGCTACCGATCCTCTGCCCCGCTCCCGGTCGTCCTTGCGTCTCGCCGCACCGTCCAGCCAGCCGTCCCCCGGTTCCCGCGGAGGGCCACATCATGCCGCGCCTCCAGAGGCTCCGCGGCGCCGCGCGCGGCGCCCTCCTGTCTCCGGCGTTCGTCCCTTCCTGTCTCGCCGGGGCGGTGGCGGTCAGGCTGGCGCTGGTGCTCGCGGTGGACGCCCGGCCCGTGGACGACTTCTCCTGGTACTGGCAGCGGGCCCTCGATGTCTCCGAGGGGCTGGGCATCGTGGACGGCGGGCGCCCCACCGCCTACTGGCCGCCGGGCTACCCCTTCCTCCTCGGGGCGCTCTTCCGGATCGCCGGCCCGTCGCTCGCCCTGGCGCAGATCGCCAACATCGTCTTCTACGTCCTGGCCATGCTCCTTTGCCTCCGGCTGGCGCGCCGGACCGCCCCGACGGAGGAAGGAGCCCGGCTGGTTCTTCCCGTTCTCGCCCTCTGGCCCAACCAGGCGGCCTACGCCGCGCTGACCGCCACCGAGCCGCTCTTCCTGCTGCTGATGCTGGCCGGCGTGGAGCGGACCTTGTCGGCGGGATCCCGGCCGGCGGACCGGGGCGGCAGGCTCGCTCCGCTGGCGGCGGCGGGGCTCGCCTTCGGCGCGGCCACCCTGACCCGGCCCCAGGCGGCGCTGCTGCCCCCCGTCCTGATCGCGGGCATGGCCCTGGCCGGGCGATGGAAGACGAGCCCCGGGGCGCGGGGCGCCGTCCGCGCCGCCGCCGAGTGCGGCGCCATCCTGGCGGTCATGGGGCTGGTTCTCCTCCCCTGGACGGTGCGCAACCTGCGCGTCTTCGGGGCCCCCGTGCTGGTGGCCAACAGCGGCGGGGTGAACCTCTGGATCGGGAACAACGCGAAGGCCACAGGAGGATACAGGGAGACGCCGATCCCGGGGGCGGAAGCCGCCAAAGACGAGAAGCACAGGGACGATCTGGCGGCCCGGGCCGCGCGGCTGTACATTCAGAGCCATCCCTGGCGGTTCGTGTCCATGATCCCCTCCAAGGCGGCGCACCTGTACCTCAAGGACGTCGAGGGCTTCTACTGGCTGGAGGTGGCGATGGGAAGAGGAGACGGGGCCCCCTCCGGCAGGCCGCTGTGGGTCCTCAAGCTGGTGGCGCAGTCCTGGTGGATGGCCTTGCTGGCGTCGTTCGCCGCGGCGATGGTCTCGTGGGCCCGCGGCCGCCCCGCCGCGGTGGCCGGACCGTGGGCGCCGGCGGGGATCCTGGTCATCGGGTACTTCACCGCGGTCTTCGTGGTGCTGTTCGGATCGAGCCGCTTCCACTTCCCGTTCGCGCCGCTGATCGGGATCTACGCCGCCGCCTGGCTGGCTTCGGTCCTGCTC
>DATEEA010000160.1:0-29311 GCA_035281445.1 Candidatus Polarisedimenticolia bacterium | reverse complement strand
ACAAGTTTCCTTGAGGAATGTCCTGAATACTCGGAACTTCATGGAATTTCCGAAATCGCCATGAAGAGGCGACCGTCGTAAGCGCGTTATCCAGGTGGGCCATCTGGGAAGGAGGGGCTACACGAGATTAGGACGCTACCGCCGGTCCGGCCTCGTGGCGAGGGGGGCCGCCCCGTTGTACCATGGCGGCCACGTGTCGTGACATCTTCGAAGGAGGAGGGACGAGATGCTTCGCAAGATACTGACCAGCAAGACGTTCTGGGCGGCCGCCCTGCCGCTCGCTCTCTGCGGCGCCGTCTTCGCGGGCGAGGACTGCCACGGCAAGGACGGCAAGGCGGCCCATGCGCACGGCGAGAAGGGCAAGCACTGCATGCTCGCCAAGAACGTCCGGAAGACCGCGACGATGACCGACGACGGCGCCGTCGTGGTGCTGGAAGGGAAGTCCGACGAGGCGGTCGCCCACATCAAGGAGCACCTCGGAAACCACGAGAAGGGGGCCGACTGTCCGGGCTGCCCGATGGGGATGGAGGGCGTCTCCGCCAACGTGAAGCTGACCGACAAGGGCGGGGAGATCACCCTGAAGGGCGCGAGCCCCGACGCCGTGAAGAAGGTGCAGGAGTGGGCGAGCAAGCCCGCCGGCGCCTGCTGCTCCGGGCACGAGAAGCCGGCCGCCTGACCGGCGCTCCAGCGTTTCCTTTCCACCGAAGGGCCTCCGGCGCAGCCGCCGCGAGGCCCTTCGTGCTCGTGCGCTAGCGGCTGCCAGGGAGGAGCTCGTCCCCGCCCGGAGGATCGCTGGTGACCTCGAAGTGGTACTCAGCCAGCGGAGCGCCGCCCTCGCCCGCGCTCACCCGCGCGGCGTACGTGCCATCGGGGAAGTCTCTCCGGTCGCAGTACAAGACCAGGAACATCCCCTCGAGGAGGGGGCGGTTGTAGGCGGAGTCGAAGACGGACCTCCCGTCCCCTTGGCGCACCTGGACGCGGAGAGGCAGCTCGCCGGGAGCGGCGTCGACGCGCAGCAGCAGGGTGAAGCCCTCCGCGCTTCGGGGCAGGGAGATCGTCTCGTGCCGTCCGGTCCTGACGGAGGAGTCCAGGACGCGGGCGTCCAGAGTCCTGGTGGCGCCCCCCCGGAACGAGAGGATCCACAAGGCCGCTGCCGCGCCGGCCAGAAGGAGCACGGCCGCCGCGGCGGCCAGCCGGCGGCCGGCGTCGTCGTGCCGCCGGCGGGGCCCCGAGACCGGCTCGGGGACCGGACCCCTTGTCACCCAGCCGGCCTCTTTGGCGCAGAGCGGGCAGGCCGCCAGGTGCCTCCGGACCGTTTCGAGCCGATCGCCGGCCAGGGCGGGATCGCCCAGAGCGTACGCCGTGACCGACTCCGGATCGGGGTGATCGCCCAGGATCTCAGCGCCGGACTGACGGATCTGGTCCCTGAAAGCCTCCAGCTCCGCTCGCTCCGCGGAGCATCCGTCGCATTGCGCAATGTGCTTCTCGAAGGCGGCCGATTCCTCCGGAGACAGACTGCCGTTGACGAACCAGGGAAGCAGCGCATGTTCCGATCCGCTCGAGCTCACCTGTCTCCTCCTGCTGAGGAATGGTCGCCCGTCCTGCCGTCGGGTTCAATCAGTCCGGGGCTCCCACCAGGACGAAGGGAGCCCAGCGCCCGGGATCGCGGTAGCCCGGCACGGAAGAGGCCAGCATCGCCAGCTTGGCTTCTCGCAGCGCCGCCGCGGCGGGACGTCCCGCGCTGAAGCTCTGGTGGAACAGCCGCATGAGCTCGGCGGTAGAGCGGTCGCTCACGTTCCAGAGGCTGACCGAGACGGCCCGCGCGCCCGCAAAGAGGAAGCCCCGCGTCATTCCCACGATCCCCTCCCCGTCCGTGAGGCGTCCCCGCCCCGTCCGGCACGCCGAAAGGATGACCAGATCGGCCGAGAGTCGCAGGCCGAAGATCTCGTTCAGGGTGAGCAGGTGCTCCCCCGGGAGGTCTCCACCCAGCAAGATACCCGAGCGCGACGGTTCCTCCTCATCGATCAGCGCATGGGTGGCGAAGTGGAGGATGCCGAACCGCGCGGGGCCGGCCGAGCGCATGGCCTTCTTCGTGGCGTCCGCGCCGAGCAGAAGCCGGACCTGTCCTTGCGGATAGCGGGCCGCGACCTTCTGCAGCTCCTCGCGGCTGTGGGGGAGCCTCGGGAAGCCGAGGCTGGCCGAGGCCGGCGGGTCGCCGATCCCCAGGAAGCCGCTTCTCCGGGCGCCGGTCCGCGAGGAGCGCAGCAGCTCCAGCGTGGAGGCGGAGGGAAGGTAGGCGATCTCGTGCTTCTCGATCAGATAGCGGCCCTCCGCCGGAAGGGCCTCGAAGGGGAGGTGGTGGAGCGCGCCGTCGGGCACGATGAGCAGGCGGCGGCCCTCGGGGAGGCGCTCGGGCAGGAGCCAGCGGCCGAGCGTGGCGGCGGCCCGCTTCCGGACGGCATCTCCTGCCAGGCCCGCCCCGGCGAGAGCGGCGGCGAGCTCGCGGACCTGCGCTTCGACCTCTTCCCGGCCCGGGAGGAGGCGGACCAGCGTGCGCGTCTTCTCGATCTGCCACAGGACGGACGCCTCCTCCCCCAGCGAGTACTCCAGAAGGACTTCGTCGTCTCCGAGGACGCTGGCCTGCATCTCCTTGAGCGAGAGCGGGCGCGGGTAGCGGACGTGCGAGTAGGCGGGCGATCCCGCCCGGATGCGGACCCTGAGGAGATCCAGCTCCTCCTCGATCCGGCCGATCTCGGCCGCCGCGTCCTCCCCGTCCGCCCCTGATCGCACCCGGCGAGACAGGGCGGCAGCGAGGCGGCCGCCGATCATCTCTTCCTGCTCGAGCAGGCGAGGGTCCACCCCCGCACGGAGATCCATGCGGCTCTCCGCCAGCAGCTCGATCAAGGCGCGCGCCCGGGCCCGCTCGTGGATCTCGAAGGCCCGCGCTGCGTCCGCCTCGTGGCCCTCGCTCGCGTAGCGCTGCACGAGGAGCCTCACTGCCGCCCGATGAAGTCCCACCTTGTCCTCGAAATAGACGATCTTCAGGGGGTCGGTGACCAGCCGTGCGCGGGTCATCTCGATGAGGCCGATCGCCCGCAGGTATTCCTCGATCGCCCCGGCCGGCTCTCCCGACCGCTCCAGGGCCAGGGCCAGCCCTCCGCGAGCGAACGCCTCCTCCTCCCGCAGTCCCAGGCGGCTGAGCGGCGGCAGGGCCTCCCGGAACCCGTCGACCGCCTCCTCGAGCCGGCCCTGCTCCGACAGGACTCCCGCCGCGGCGATCCGGGCCAGGGCCTCTCCTCGAGGCTCACGCAGTCTCTGGAACGCCTCCTGGGCTTCGCGCAGCATCTCCAGCGCTTCGTCACGCCGGGCCATCCTGCGGAGGGTGGCGGCGAGGTTCAAGCGCGTGAACGCCCCTCCCCGCTGGTCGCCGAGCTCCTCCCTGATCGCGCCCGACCGGCGCTGCTCGGCCAGCGCCTCCTCCAGCAACTCCGACTCGGCCAGGAGCAGCCCGAGATTGTTGCGCAGCAATGCCTCCGTCCGCCGGTCGGGAAGCGGCTGGGAGAGCAGCAGCGCCTCGCGGATCCGCGCCACGGCCCGATCCTTGCGGCCCAGGGCACGCTCGATGGCCGACAGGTTGTTGAGGCTGGCGATCTCTCCTTCGCGATCGAGCGTCTTGCGCTGCATGGCCAGCGCCTCGTTCTGGAGGCCGAGCGCTTCGGTGAGATCGCCCAGGGCGAACTTCAAGCTGGCCAGGTCGCTGGTGGCCGCGGCGAGCATCTTCCTGTCGTCGGCCAGGGACGCCAGGCGCCGGCTCTCGCCCAGGTCGAGGACGGCCTGCGAGAACTGCCCCAGGCGGGTCCTGAGCACCCCCATCCGGTCCAGCACCGAGGCTTCGCCCGAGCGGTCCGCCTCCTTCCTGAAGAGCGCGAGCGACGCGTCGAACGCCTGCTGCGCCGCCGCGTAGTCTCCCCCGGCGAGCTGCGCGTTCCCCAGGTCCTCCAACGCCTCCGCTTCTCCCAGGAGGTCCCCCGCGGATCGGAGCCGCTCGAGCGATCGCTGCAGGGCGTGCACCGCCTCCTCCCATTCTCCCGCCGTCTGCAAGAGGCTTCCCAGGCTCCTCAGCAGCGCTCCCTCGGTCCTCGCGTTGCGGAGCCCGGCCGCGATGGCCAGAGCCTCCTCGATGTGGCGTCTTGCCTCCGCCGCGTTGCCCGTGGCCTCCCAGCAGGAAGCGAGATTGCGGTGGCTCTCCGCCCGGCCCGACTCATCACCCAGGCGGCCGCGCAGCGCGAGCGCCTCGTCGTGGTTCTGGATCGCCTGGCGTATCTCGCGCCGTGCCTGGTTGGCCAGCCCCAGATTGGTCAGCGAGTTGGCCAGGCCGCGATCGTCCTGGACCTGCCTGGAGATGGCGGCCGCCCGATCGAAGTGGGATGCGGCCCGCTCCGCCTCGCCGCCGTCGAGGTGGACGAGTCCGAGATGGTCGAGGGTCCGGGCCTTGCCCCGCTCGTCGGCGAGCTCGTCGCGCAGGGCGAGGGAGCGTTCGAAGGCCTGGATGGCTCCCTTCCGGTCGCCGAGGCGGCGCCGCGCCAGGCCCAGGTTGTTCCAGGTCCTGGCCTCTCCCCCCCTGTCGCCGGCCCCGCGTCGCGCCCGCAGCGCGGACTCGTAGTGTGCGAGGGCCTCCCTCAGTCGTCCGCGCTCGTATTCGACGCCACCCAGGTTGTCGAGAATGTCCGCCTGGCCTCTCCGGTCGGCGAGCTGCTCCAGCAGGTCGGCGGCGCGCCGGTATTGCCAGGCCGCTCCATCCGGATCGCCCAGCTTGAGTGAGATGTTGCCGACGAGAGTTCGCGCGGCGGCCTCGCCGGCCTTGTGGGCGAGCGCCAGGTAGCCATCCAGCGACGTCCTGGCCGGGATCTTCGATTCCTCGATCCGTCCGCTCAGGAAGAGGGCCACCGCGCGCCCATAGGTGCGCCCAGGTCCTTCGGCCGGTGAGAGTCCGGCGAGGACCTCGTCGGCCGATGTGAGCTTCCCCTGCCTGGCAAGGGAGAGCACGGATCCCAGGAAGGCCTGCGGGTGCTCAGGATCCAGAGCAAGAATCCGGCGGAACGCCCTGGAGGCTTCCTCGAAGCGTCTGGCGTCAAGGTGCGCATCGGCCTCGCGTCTCAGGCCGGCCATCTCAGCGTCGTGAGGCCCTCCGGCGGCGCCGAGCCAGTCCGGACGCAGACACGACGCCGCGGCCGCGCAGGCGGCGATCAGGACGAACGTCCTCCATCGCCTCGGTGCGGGGCGCCGCGCGGATCGAGTGGCATCCATGGGAGTTCAGAGTATATTCGAGCCGGGGAGAATGGACCATGAAGCGCCCGCGCCTCTTCGTCTTGCTGCTGCCGGCCGCCGTGTGGCTGGGAGCGGGCCTCGCCGCGGCGGCCACCGTGGAGACCGCCGACTCGAAGGAACGGCGCCCCAAGCCCTCGGAGGGGAGCGAGGTGGAGGTCTCCTTCAATCCGACGGTCTCGCTGCAGGTGGGGCGCCACGAGTCGATCGAGTCGCTGATGGAGAGGCTTGCCGGCGAGGTCAACAGCGCCGGTGGAGACTATTACCAGGCGTGGCCGCTCCCGAGCGCGTACGGACTGGAGATCCTGCGCCACGACGGCACGGAGCTCGGGCAGCTTCGCTTCGCCGAGAACGATCCTGGAATCCAGTTCATCCTTCTGACCGTCGAGGCCCCCGGTCTGGAAGCCCGGCTGGGGATCCCCGACGAATGGCCCTCTCGCGGCGCGGTCATCGTGACGCTGAACGACCGCCTGATCGCCGTGAGCACGACCGGCCTCGATCCCGCGCGGCTGCCGCCGGCGGTGCTCGCGGCCATCGGCAACGCCGGGTTCGACGCCGTGCTGCAGGGCGGCGAGATCCGCGTGACATGGGACGTCATGAATGATTCGGGGATCAACAGAGTGGGATTCCGCAGCACCGATCCCGCGCTGGTCAGCAGCGACTGCTCCCTCCAGCCTCCACCCCCGGAGACCCTCGCCGTGCACCGCCTCGGCCCCTCCCTCTTCGCGGCCTGGCTCGAGCTCTTGCGCTGACGCCGCCGCCTGCAGGGCTCAGCCGCGCCTGCCCCGGGCGTGCCGCAATGCCTCCAGCAGCTCGAGCAGGCGCCGCCGGCAGTGCCACACGCGTGACTTGACGGTCCCGCCGGGGATGCCGAGCCGCGCGCCCACCTCCTCGTAGCTCAGGTTCTCCAGGAAGATCATCCGCCACAAGGATCGACAGGGTGCGGAGCTTCGCTGCAGTGCCAGGGACCGCAGCGTGGACTCATCGCTCGTCTCGAGAACGAGGTACGGGCTGCGCTCGTCGAGCAGGGAGTCCGCGGGAGCGGCCTCCAGAGGCGCGTCGCGGAAGCGCCGGCGAAGGCCGTCGATGGCGGTGTGGTGAGTGATGCGCGACACGTAGGTCCTGAGTGAGGAGCGGAACAGGAACTTTCCCGAACGGAGATTCGACAGCAGCTTCTGATGAACGAATTGGGCCGTGTCCTCCCGATCCTCGAGCAGGGACGGATAGCAGGGCCTCAGCACATCCTGAATCCAGCCCTCGACCTCGGCCACGGCGCGCGCCTCGCCTCGCAGGTAGTCCCGGATCCGCCGGCGGTCGGCCGCCCGCTGCTGGGTGGGGTCGATGTCCGCCATCGTGGTCTCCCTGCCGGCCGCTGCCGGGCCCGCCGGTGAACCTCCGGCGGCCGGCCACGACTATTCCACAAATGCACGACGCCGGCACGAGGAAGTCGAGCGCTCCTCTCCCGTCTGCCCCTCGAGGCGGGGCACCGCGCTTCTACTTCCTCGTGCTGGCCTACCTGCTGATCCTCTGGGCCTGGTGCCTGCACGCGGACCCACGGGAGGCGATCGAGGGTCCGGCGGGCTGGCTATGGGCGCTGATCGTGATCGTGGAGGCGATCGCCGGGTTCTACGTCTGCTCCACGATCCTGAAGTGCGCCGACTATCTGCTGATCCGCCGCGAGAAACGCACGCGGCCCCCCGCGCCCCCCCCCGGAGCAGCCTGGCCCGCGGTCGGCGTGCTGTACCTGTGCTGCGACGACTTCGACCCGGAGGCCTTCGAGAGCCTTTGCGGGCTGAGCTACCCGGGTCCGTGGACGCTGCTGGTCCACGACGACGGTGCCGGTGCGGTCGAGGAGCGGGTGCGGGTCCTCGCCGGCCGGCGCGGTATGAAAGCCGAATTCTTCCATCGCCCCGAGCGGACGGGAGGGAAGCCCGGGGCCGTGAACCATGTGCTGGAGCGGATCGGGACTCGGTTCGAGTACCTCCTCTTCTGCGACAACGATTCGTTCGCGTTGGACCCCGAGGCGATCCAGAAGGCCCTGGCGCGCTTCTCCGATCCGCGTGTGGCCGCCGTGCAGTTCCGAGGGGTGGGGATCTCCAGCCCCGGGGATCCGCCGGCCAGGCGGCGGTTGGCCCGCGCCGTGGATGTCTTCGATCTCTTCGCCGCCCATCAGGATCGCCACGGAATGATGCCCTTCCTGGGCCACAACGCCCTGGTGAGGGCAGGGGACCTGCGTGAGGCCGGAGGCCTCACCCCGAACTTGCTGTCGGACGACATCGACCTGACCGTGAGGTGGGCGCTGTCCGGCCGCACCGTGGTCTACGCTCCGGAGGTCCCCTTCGGCGAGCGGGTCCCTGGTTCCTACGCCGCCTTCCGTCTTCGCGCCCGAAAGTGGGCCTTCGGCTGCGGGCAGGTGATCCGCCGGCACGCGGCGCGCGTGGTGGTCAGCCGGCGCCTGACGGCGTCGCAGCGGCTCGGCTTCCTCGAGTTCGTCGGCTTCTACGCGGTCCAGGTGCTGCTGCTGGTCTACCTGGTCAACGCCCACGTCCTGCTGCCGCTCTCGACGCTCTCCACCGGTGCCGGAGTGCGGCCGTCGGCCGCCGGAGCGCTGGCCGGGGCCCTGGTCCTGGCCGCCATCATCCTCCCCACCCTCGCCTTCTGCCTGAAGGCCGGCCGGCTGCGGGAGTGGCCCGCGCTGGCCTGGACCTGCTGCCTGGTGTACGGGAGCACGTCGTTCGAGACCTGCCGCGGGATGCTGGCCGGCCTGGCCAGCCGGCGGCTGGAGTGGACCCCGACCAACGGCGCGGTGCGGCGGCGGCTCCTGCCGCTGGCGTGCTGGAGCGAGCTCGCCTTCGGCGTGCTCCTGTTCATCGTGCCGCTGGCGGCGATGCCCGCGCTGCTCCTGATGCCGGTGACCTACCTCTTCATCTCCAACTATCTCTTCAGCCCCATCATCCTGGCCTGCTATCGGGCGGGGACGGAGCCCGCTTCGGGACTGGGGAGGCTGGAGCCACGCTCCGTCGGGCTCGTGCTGCTGTGCGTGCTGCTGGCGCTGTTCACCGCGTGCATCCTGGCCGCCCCCGCGGCGGCGGCCGAGGTGAGAGTGGAAGGGGATCGCGTCCTGGTGGGCGGCCGGCCCTTCGAGCTGAAGGGGATCCACTACAGTCCGTGGACGCCGGGGACGGGGCCCGGCAAGGAGCACCCGTATCCGGCACCCGCCGTGATCGCCCGTGACCTGGACATGATCCGGAACGCGAACGCCAACGCGATCCTGGTCTACGACGACGCGCCCAGGGAGGTGTTCGAGGCGGCCGCGTCGCGCGGCTTGATGGTCCTGCATGTCTTCTCCATCAACTGGCAGACGATCCACGACGACGCGGCGTTCGCGGCGCGATCCGGCGACCTGCTGGCCAAGGTGGAGCAGGCGAGGAGCTGGCCCAACTTGCTGGCCTGGGTCCTGGGCAACGAAGTCCCGGAGTGGGTGTACGACCAGCGCGGGCCGGATTTCATCGCCGGACGGATCGAAGACCTGGCGCGTGCCGTACGGAAGCGGGATCCGGCCCATCCCATCACCCACTCCAACTGGCCGATCACCAAGGAGCTGCGGCTCCCTTCGCTCGACATCGTCAGCTTCAACGTGTACCCGCTCTGGCCGCGCGAGGTGGTGGTGCGCGGCTACGAGAGCTATCTGCGGGACGTGCTCAAGCCTCTGGCCGGCGGCCGGCCTCTCTGGATCACCGAGTTCGGCATCAGCACGCTGGAGACGACCCGCGAGTCGCAGGCGGCGACTTTGCGGCGCTGCTGGGAGGCGATCCGCCGGCACGCCGCGGGAGGCGTGGTCTTCTCCTTCGCCGACGAGTGGTGGAAGAACTATGACAACCCGATCGGCCCTGATGACTTCTGGAAGCGCGAGCACGCGCCGCGCGACGAGGAGACGCACGATCTGGACCCGGAGGAGTACTACGGGATCACCGACCAGGCGCGGTCCCCCAAGCCGGCGTACCACGCCGTGGCCGGGATGTTCCGGGAGAGGGTCCTCCCCGCCTCGGCGCTCTTCCTGGCTCCGCTCCTGCTCCTCATGACCTACACCGTTTTCGTCTTCACGAGGCGGGCATGAGGACGCAGGGATCGTTGGCGCCGCTCAGGCGCGCCCTGCTGGCCGGGTCCGCGGCTGCCGCCGCGGCGGGGCTGGCCCCCTACGGCGATCTGATCGAGCTCGCGCGATCCGGCCAGGCTGCCGACGACAGCTACGGACAGGCCGCCGACGGCGGCGGGGATGTGGACGGCGACGGGTTCGACGACCATCTGGTCACGGCCATCTTCAATGACGACGCGGCCAGCGCGGCGGGCAAGGCGTACCTCTACTTCGGCCGGGCGCCCGCTGCGCTGGAGGCGGACCTGGCCCTGCTCGGCGAGGCCGCCGACGACCAGTTCGGGATCTCCGCCGCCATCGGCGGGGACTTCAACGCAGACGGCTTCGACGACATCGCGGTGGGAGCCCGGTTCAGCGATCGAGCGGGGAAGGACACCGGCTCCGTCTTCCTGTTCTTCGGCGGACCGCGCCCCGGCCTCCCCGGAGGGATGGATGCTCTCCCCGATCGGGTGATGACCGGAGAAAGGCAGGACGATTGGTTCGGAACGTCGGTGGACTTCGCCGGGGACTTCAACGGCGACGGCGTCGTCGACCTCGTCGTCGGAGCGCCCTTCAACGACGACACCGGGTCGGCCGCGGGCAAGGGATACGTCTATTTCGGCGGGCCGGCCGCCGACGCCCTCCCTGACGTGTTCCTGTTCGGCGACCCCCAGGACGACGGCCAGTTCGGCTGGTCTGTCTCCAGGGCGGGAGACGTCAACGGCGACGGCTACGACGACATCATCGCCGGGGCGCGGCTCTTCGGCTCCGGGCTCTCCAGGGCCATCGGCCGCGCCTACGTCTTTCTGGGAGGAGCGAGTCCCGACGGCGTCCCGGACGTGGTCATGACCGGGGAGGCGCGCGACGACTGGTTCGGCAACACGGTGTCGGAGGCGGGTGACTTCAACGCCGACGGATTCGACGACGTGGCGGTCGCCGGCATTTTCTGGGACGACTTTTCCGACCCGCTGGCGCCCAGGAGCGCCGCCGGGAAGGTGTATCTCTTCCATGGCGGACCCCTCGGCGTCATGGACGGGCAAGCCGACTGGTCGGCGGCCGGGCAAGGGGCGGACGACCAGTTCGGCTTCGCTCTGGCCCACGCCGGGGACGTGGACGGCGACGGGGCCTCCGATCTTCTGGTGGGGGCTCCCTTCCACGACCATGACGGGGACAGGGCCGCCGGCAGGGTCGATCTCTTCCTGGGACGCGCCGGCGGGGCCGTTCCGCCGTCCACCGCCGCCTTCCTCCGCACGGGCGAGGCGGCCGACGATCAGCTCGGATCCTCGGTTGCGGGCGCCGGAGACGGCAACGGGGATGGGCTCTCCTCGTTCCTCGCCGGCGCCCGCTTCTCGGATCCCGGAGGGTCCGGCTCCGGCTCGGCGACGCTCAGCCTGCTGGACTGCCTCGACCTGGACGTCGCGGGGAGCGGCATCGTCTGGGGAGGGTGCGCCGCGCACGCGCTCATCGATCTGCGCCGGGGGGATCCCTCGGGGCTCGCCGCCGGGGATCCGGGCGCCTGCCTGGCGGCGTCGCCGGCCGTGTCTCCGGTCGATGACCCACAGACCCCGGCGCCCGGGGCGGCGTTCACCTACCTCGCCGCGGTCAGGAACCAGGCGGATCCCAACGTCTCCACGTCCGGCTTCGGCAGCGGAGGCCGCGCGCGGCCGCCGTCGCCACCATGCCCCTGAGCCGGACTCATGTCTTGCACTCGTCACGACAGCGGACAGGCAATTCAACCAGTCACTCGAGGAGGGGGAAGGGTATGAAGCAATTCCTGTTCCGTCTCACGCTCGGATTGGCCGCGGCCGCGGCGCTCGGGACGTCCGCTCACGCGGACGGCGGCGCCAACCACCAGACGAAGCAGAGCCCGCCGGTGAAGATGGGGACGTCCGGGGGGAGCGTCAACGATCGCAGCAGCGCCTTCTGCTGCGGGGGGACTTTGGGGGCCCTGGTGCGGCGCGACGGCGTGGTGCACATCCTGAGCAACAACCACGTGGTCGGACGCTCGGGGAGCGCCGCGGCGGGCGAGGACACACTGCAGCCCGGCCTGATCGACACCGGATGCAACGGCGCCAACAGCAACATCGTGGGTGACTACGCGGGGGACATCGTGCCGCTGGGGACCGCCAACGTGGACGCCGCCATTTCCGTCGCCCGCAGCAACGTGGACGGCACCGGGTCCATCCTGGACATCGGCGTTCCCTGCTCGGGCACCCAGGGCGCGACGGTGGGGCTGCCGGTCATGAAGAGCGGCCGCACCACCGGGTTCACCACCGGCACCGTCCAGGCGGTGAACGTCAACGTCAGCATCCAGTACCAGAGAGGCTGCAACCAGGGGAGAAAGTTCACCGTCTCGTACTCCAACCAGATCTCCACCAGCAACATGAGCGCGGGCGGCGACTCCGGCTCGTTGCTCCTCTCCAACGACGGCACTCCCCATCCTGTGGGGCTCCTCTTCGCCGGCAGCAGCAGCGTCACCATCCACAATCCCATTCAGCACGTGGTGAACGCCTTCAGCGCGGGCGGCCACACCTTCGACTTCGTCGGATCGAGCTGCGCGTCGCTGACCGACGGGTCCGAGGCGCTCTCGGCGGGGGGCCGGGCACCCTCCGCCGCGGACGTGGACTACGTGCGCGAGGTGAAGGAGCGCCACGAGGCGGACCTCTTCGCCCGCCGCGGCGTCATCGGAGCGGGTGTGGGAGCCGACGAGGAGGATCCGGAGGAGGCGGTGATCGTGCTCTATGTGGAAACCGATCGCGCGGCCAGACCCCGGGGCCTGCCCGTCGAGCTCGATGGAGTCAAGGTGAGGATCGTCCCCACCGATCCGATCGTGGCCCTGAACGGTTGTCCTGAGTAGCTGATCAAGATCCCGGCGCCGCCTGCCTGTCCGCTGCCCGGCGCCGGGATCCCCACGTGCGGCTATACTGGCGCCTCGCCGAGGGAGGAGCCGCCGATGCCGCCGTTCAACGCCGCACGCCAAGCCGTCCGCCGCCTGACCGTCTCAGCCGCAGCTCTGCTCTGCCTCGCCGCGCCGGCGGAGGCCGCCGCCGCACCCCCCACGGTGCAGGAGGCCAGGGCCTTCATCGAGGAGACGGAGCGGCGTCTCACGGAGCTGACGATCGCGGCCTCCAGGGCGCAGTGGGTGCAGAGCACGTACATCACGCACGACACCGAGATCCTGGCCGCCGAGGCCGGCAAGAACCTGCTGGCGGCGCAGATGCAGGCGGCCAAGGACGCCGCGCGGTTCAGGGACCTGGACCTTCCGTCCGATCTGAAGCGCAGGATCCAGCTCCTGCGCACCTCGATGGCGGTGGCCGCCCCCGCCGATCCCGCCAAGCAGGCGGAGCTGGCCACGCTGCTGGCCGAGATGGAGAGCATCTACGGCCGGGGGGAGTACTGTCCGCAAGGCGGGGAGTGCATGGACATCAACGCCCTGAGCCGGGTGCTGGCCGAGAGCCGCGACCCGGCCAGGCTGCTCGATGTCTGGGCGGGGTGGCGGACGATCGCGCCGCCGCTGCGGCCGATGTACAAGCGCTTCGTCGAGCTGGGCAACGAGGGGGCCAGGGAGCTGGGCTTCGCCGATCTGGGCGCGCTGTGGCGATCCGGCTACGACATGCCGCCCGAGGCGTTCGCGGCCGAGCTGGACAGGCTCTGGGCTCAGGTCAGGCCGCTCTACGACGCGCTGCACTGCCACGTGCGGGCGTCGCTGTCGGCCCAGTACGGCGAGTCGGCCGCCCCCGCCGCGGGGCCGATCCCCGCGCACCTGCTCGGGAACATGTGGAGCCAGAGCTGGATCAACATCTACGACCTGGTGGGGGTCCCGGAAGGGGGCGGGCCCGGGTTCGACCTCACCCGGCTGCTGCGCGAGCGCGGGATCGATCCTGTGGGCATGGTGCGCTACGGGGAGCGCTTCTTCACCTCCCTGGGGCTCGAGCCGCTCCCCGACACCTTCTGGGAGCGTTCGCTCTTCGTGAAGCCGGGCGACCGCGACGTGGTCTGCCACGCCAGCGCCTGGGACGTCGATCTCGTGGACGACCTGCGGATCAAGATGTGCATCGAGATCAACGACGAAGACTTCTCCACCGTCCACCATGAGCTCGGACACCTCTACTACGACCGCGCCTACAACAAGCAGCCGATGATCTACCGGCAGGGGGCCAACGACGGCTTCCACGAGGGGGTGGGGGACACTCTGGCTCTGTCCATCACCCCCGAGTACCTGGTGGAGATCGGGCTGCTGGACAAGGTCCCAGGGGAGTCGGGGGATCTCGGCCTGCTGATGAAGATGGCGCTGGACAAGGTGGCCTTCCTGCCGTTCGGGCTGCTGGTGGACCAGTGGCGGTGGAAGGTCTTCTCGGGAGAGATCGGACCGGGGGAGTACAACCAGGCCTGGTGGGACCTGCGGCTGAAGTACCAGGGGATCCAGAGCGCCGTCCCCCGCAGCGAGGCCGATTTCGACCCGGGGGCGAAGTACCACGTGCCGGCCAACACGCCCTATTCCCGCTACTTCCTGGCCAGCATCCTGCAGTTCCAGTTCCACCGGGCGCTGTGCGAGGCGGCGGGGGAGAAGGGCCCGCTGCACCGTTGCTCGATCTACGGCAACAAGGAGGCGGGGCGGCGTCTGGCGGCGATGCTGGAGATGGGGGCGAGCCGGCCGTGGCCAGAGGCGCTGGCGTCGCTGACGGGAGAGAGCCGCATGGACGCCACTGCCATCCTGGACTACTTCGCCCCGCTCAAGGAGTGGCTGGACCGGCAGAACTCCGGCCGGCAGTGCGGCTGGTAGGAGGGCCGGGCGGGCCTTCCCCGCGGCTCACATCATGTTGAGCTGGAGCTTCGCTGCGTCGGACATCTGCTCCGGAGTCCACGGCGGCTCCCAGGTCACCTCGACCTTGGCTTCGGCCACCCCTTCGACCCCCCGCACCTTCTCCTCCACCTGCGGCGGCAGCGACTCGGCCACCGGGCACATGGGGGAGGTGAGCGTCATCCGCACGGCGACCTTCGCCGCGGCGTCGATGTCGATGGTGTACACCAGCCCCAGCTCGTAGATGTTGACCGGGATCTCCGGGTCGTAGCAGGTCTTGAGGACCTCGACCACCTTGTCGGCCAGCTCGGGCCGGGGGCTCTCGTTCCTGATCACCGTCATCGGTCCTCCTTCATTCCGTGGTGGTGGTGTCGCCGGAGCCGTCCAGGGCGGCGTGCAGGGTGTGCCAGGCGAGGCTGGCGCACTTGACCCGCACCGGGAACTCCCGGACGCCGGAGAAGACCACCAGCTTCCCCAGGTCGGCGCCCGACTGGTCGGCCGCCCCGGTCACCAGGCGGTGGAAGCGGTCGAACAGCGCGTCGGCCTCCGCCCGGCTCTTCCCCTTGAGCGCCTCGGTCATCATCGAGGCCGAGGCCTTGGAGATGGCGCAGCCCGATCCCTCGAAGGCCACGTCCCGCAGCACATCGCCCTGCAGGTCCACGTACACGGTCACCCGGTCGCCGCACAGCGGGTTGTGCCCCACGGCTCGCCGGCCGGTCCCCTCGATGGGGCGGTGGTTGCGCGGCCGCTTGTTGTGGTCGAGGATGACCTCCTGGTAGAGGTCGCTCAGATCGGACATGGCCTACCCGAACACCTCGAACACCCTGCGGATGCCCGCCGCCAAAGCCTCGATCTCCTCGTGGGTGTTGTAGAAGGCGACCGAGGCGCGCGCGGTCGCCGGGACCCCGAAGCGATCCATCAAGGGCTGGGTGCAGTGGTGCCCCGCGCGGATGGCGATCCCTTCCTGATCCAGGACTGTGCCGATGTCGTGAGGGTGGATCCCCTCCAGCACGAAGGAGACGACGCTGGCCTTGTCCCGGGCGCGGCCGATGATCCGCAGCCGCGGGATCTCCGACAGGGCGGCCGTGGCGTGCTCCAGGAGCTCCGCCTCCCAGGCGGCCAGCCTCTGCTTGCCCAGCTTCTCCACGTAGTCGATGGCCGCCCCCATCCCGATCGCGCCGGCGATGTGGGGCGTGCCCGCCTCGAACTTGTGCGGGACCTTGTTGTAGGTGGTCTTCTCGAAGGTGACCGAGCTGATCATGTCTCCGCCCCCTTCGTAGGGAGGCATGGCCTCCAGGTGCGCGGCGCGGCCGTAGAGGACGCCGATCCCGGTGGGTCCGTACAGCTTGTGCGCTGAGAAGCAGTAGAAGTCGCAGTCCAGCGCCTGGACGTCCACCTCCAGGTGCGCCGCCGCCTGCGCGCCGTCCACCAGCACCGGCACCCCGCGGGCGTGGGCGGCCCGGGCGATCTCCCGGATGGGGTTGATCGTCCCCAGGGCGTTGGACATGTGCACGGCGGCCACCAGCCTGGTCCTGGGCCCCAGGAGCCGTTCGAGCCCGCCCAGATCCAGCTCCCCGTCGTCGTTCACCGGCAGCACCCGCAGCGCGGCCCCTTTCTCCTGGCAGAGCATCTGCCACGGGACGATGTTGGAGTGGTGCTCCATGGCCGTGATCAGCACTTCGTCGCCCTGCCCCACGTGGCGCCCACCGTAGCTGTGAGCCACCAGGTTGATGGCCTCGGTCGTGCCGCGCACGAAGACGATCTCGCGGTCCTCGGCGGCGTTGACGAAGCGCCTCACCTTGGAGCGCACCTCCTCGTAGGCCGCCGTCGCCCGCTGGGACAGCTCGTGCAGCCCGCGGTGGATGTTGGAGTTGTCCTCCAGGTAGAAGCGGTTCATGGCCTCGATCACCTGGCGCGGCTTGTGGGTCGTGGCCGCGTTGTCCAGGTAGACCAGCGGCTTGCCGTGGACCTTCTGCCGCAGAATGGGGAAGTCGCGCCGGACCCGGGCCGCGTCGAAGGCGGCGGCACGCGCGCGCCCGCCGCGGGGAGGAGCCAGACGGCCGGCGGGCTTCATGACCCGCCTCCCAGCTCCTCGGCCAGCAGGGCGCCCAGCCCCTCGCGCAGAGGCCTCACTCCGATGCGTCCGGCCACGTCGGAGACGAAGGCGGAGATCAGCACGAGGCGGGCGGCGGCGGGATCCAGCCCGCGCGAGCGCAGGTAGAAGAGCGACTGCTCGTCCATCCGGCCGATGGTGGCGGCGTGGGTGCAGCGGACGTCGTCGGCGAGGATCTGGAGGGTCGGCTTGGTGTCCACCAGCGCCTCGGAGGACAGCAGGAGGTTGCGGTTCTCCTGGCGCGAGTCGGTCTTCTGGGCGTCCTTCCGCACGATCACCGTGCCGTCGAAGACACCGCGCGAGCGGCCCGCCAGCACCCCCTTGTAGAGCTCCCGGCTGGTGCCGTGCGGCGCCGCGTGGTCGATCACCGTGTGGTGGTCGCAGTGCTGATCCCCCTTCAGCACGTACAGCCCGTCCAGCGTGCAGGCGGCCCCTTCGCCCGCCAGCACGGCGACGATGTCGACCCGCGACAGCCGGCCCCCCAACGAGACGGCCATGCCCGCCAGCGTGGCGCTGCGCCCCAGCCTCGCCTCCACCGTCCCCACGTGGCAGGACGACAGCGGCTCGCGCTGGATGCGGTAGTGCCGCGCGGACGCTCCCTCCTCCAGCACGATCTCGGTGACCGCGTTGACGAAGCGGACGCCCCCTTCCTCTCCCGAGTAGCACTCCACCACCGTCGCCTGCGCCCCCTTGCCCAGCACGATCAGGCAGCGGGGATGGGCGGCCACCGGGCGGCCGGATGAATGGAAGACGATCTGGATCGGCTCTTCCACCGCGCGGCCGGCGGGCACCGCCACCACCGCGCCGTCCTGGAACAGCGCCGTGTTGAGGGCGGTGAAGGGGCGATCGGTCCAGCCGGCCACTCCGGCCAGCATCCCCGCCGTGCGCTCGGAGGCCCCCGCGGCCAGCGGCGCCACGGTCACCCCCTGGGCCTGCCGCCCGGCGCGCGACAGGGCGGGGGCGAACAGCCCGTCCACGAAGACCAGGCGGGTCTCTCCCCACCCTCCGAACGGGGCCGCGTCCACGGCGGCGGCGTGCGCGCCGGCATCGGCTCCGGCCGGCTGCGGCAGGGGGTGCTCGAACGACCCCGAGGCGATGGGGGCGACGCTGGTGTAGCGCCACTCCTCCTGCCGGGTCGTGGGGAACCCCATCTCGGCGAAGCGCTCGATCGCCTTGCGGCGCACGCCGGCGAGCCAGGGGGCGGCGGTCGCTCCGGAGGCCATCCGCTCGAACCGGTCGAGGTACCGCTCGGCGGCGGCGGGCGTGGCCGCCATCATCGAGCCGCCGCCGGAGGCCCCGCCTGCGGCTCCTCGATCCAGGAGTAGCCCTTCGCCTCGAGCTCCAGGGCCAGCTCCTTGCCTCCCGAGCGGACGATCCGCCCGCCGGCCAGCACGTGGACGCGGTCGGGGACGATGTACTCCAGAAGCCTCTGGTAATGGGTGATGACCACCATGGCCCGGCGGGGGCTGCGCAGGGCGTTGACCCCACCGGCCACGATCCGCAGGGCGTCGATGTCCAGCCCCGAGTCGGTCTCGTCGAGGACGGCCAGCTTCGGATCGAGCACCGCCATCTGGAAGACCTCGTTGCGCTTCTTCTCCCCGCCGGAGAACCCTTCGTTCACGGCGCGGTTGAGGAAGCTCTGGTCCATCTCCACCAGCTTCATCTTGTCCTTCACCAGGGCCAGGAAGTCCATGGCGTCCAGCTCGGGCTGCCCGCGGTGCTTGCGGATGGCGTTGAGGCCGGCTTTCAGCAGGTACATGTTGCTGACGCCGGGGACCTCCACCGGGTACTGGAAGGCCAGGAACACCCCCTCGCGCGCGCGCACCTCGGGGGGCATGGAGAGCAGGTCCTGACCTTCGAAGCTCACGCCGCCTGAGGTCACCTCCACCGTCTCGCGCCCCGCCAGCACGTGCGCCAGCGTGCTCTTGCCCGAGCCGTTGGGGCCCATGATGGCGTGCACTTCACCGGCCTTCACCGACAGATCGACGCCCTGCAGGATCTTCTTGCCTCCGGCCGTGGCGTGCAGGTTCCTTATCTCCAGCATGGCGCGAATCTCCCGCTTCCGGTTGGGGCGCCGATCAGCCGACGCTGCCTTCGAGGCTCACTCCGAGGAGCTTCTGCGCCTCGACCGCGAACTCCATCGGCAGCTCGCGGAAGACCTCCTTGCAGAAGCCGTTCACGATCATGGACACGGCGTCTTCCGCCGACAGGCCGCGCTGCCGGCAGTAGAAGAGCTGGTCCTCTCCGATCTTGGAGGTGGACGCCTCGTGCTCGAGCTGCGACGAGCTGTTCTTGACCTCGACGTAGGGGAAGGTGTGGGCCCCGCAGGTGTCGCTCATCAGCAGCGAGTCGCACTGGGAATAGTTCCGGGCGTTCTCCGCCCCCTTCATGATCTTGACCAGGCCGCGGTAGGTGTTCTGCCCGTGTCCGGCCGAGATCCCCTTGCTCACGATGGTGCTGCGGGTGTTCCTGCCCAGGTGGATCATCTTGGTGCCGGTGTCGGCCTGCTGGTAGTTGTTGGCCAGGGCCACCGAGTAGAACTCGCCGACCGAGTTGTCGCCCAGCAGGATGCAGCTGGGGTACTTCCAGGTGATGGCCGAGCCGGTCTCCACCTGCGTCCACGAGATGCGGGAGTTG
Source organism: Candidatus Polarisedimenticolia bacterium (assembly GCA_035281445.1). Lineage (GTDB taxonomy): Bacteria > Acidobacteriota > Polarisedimenticolia > JACPZX01 > DASXTC01 > DATEEA01. The sequence continues at coordinate 10,303 of DATEEA010000160.1, read as the reverse complement.
CGGCCGGCGCACTTGCCCCGCTTGGTGACGAAGTTGTAGATGCCTCCCTTGCCCTGCTTGTCGCCGGGGTACCAGTTCTGCACCGTGGAGTACTTGATCTGCGCGTCGTCGAGCGCCACCAGCTCCACCACCGCGGCGTGCAGTTGGTTGGTGTCGCGCATGGGGGCCGTGCACCCTTCCAGGTAGCTGACGTAGGCCCCCTCGTCGGCCACGATCAGCGTCCGCTCGAACTGGCCGGTGTTGGCGGCGTTGATGCGGAAGTAGGTGGACAGCTCCATCGGGCAGCGCACCCCCTTGGGGATGTAGGCGAACGACCCGTCGCTGAAGACCGCCGAGTTCAGGGCGGCGAAGAAGTTGTCGGTGGCGGGCACCACCGAGCCCAGGTACCGGCGCACCAGGTCGGGGTGCTCGCGCACCGCCTCGCTGAAGGCGCAGAAGAGGATCCCCATCTCGGCCAGCTTGGCCCGGAAGGTGGTGGCCACCGAGACGCTGTCGAAGACCGCGTCCACGGCCACGCCGCTCAGGACCTTCTGCTCCTCCAGGGGGATCCCCAGCTTCTCGTAGGTGCGCAGCAGCTCGGGGTCCACCTCGTCGAGGCTCCTGGGGCCGGCCTTGGACTTGGGGGCGGAGTAATAGATGATGTCCTGGTAGTCGATGGGCGGGTAGTGGACGTTGGCCCAGGCCGGCTCCTTCATGGTGAGCCAGTGCCGGTAGGCCTTCAGACGCCACTCCAGCATGAACTCCGGCTCCTTCTTGCGGGCGGAGATCATCCGGATGATGTCCTCGCTCAGGCCGCGGGGGATCGTGTCCGCCTCGATGTCGGTCACGAAGCCCCACTTGTACTCGCGGTCGGCGAACTCCTTCAGGTCGCTCGAGGTCATGGCGTCTCTCCGATCACTCGTCCTTGGACCCCTCGGGGGAGGGGTGGCCTCCGGCGCCCAGGCCGGCCGGCACCATCGGGAGCCTGCGCCGCTGCCGGCTCAGGAGCCCCGCCGCCGTGTCCTGCTCCGACTGCATCAGGTCGGCCAGCGAGGTGCGCCGCAGAACCTGGTCCACCAGCCCCTCCAGCGTCCCCCAGAGCGACCGGATGGAGCAGTCCCCCAGGTGCACGCAGGTCTCCGCCTCCCCGGGGAAGCGCTCGCAGTAGTGGGACTCGAAGATCTGCCCTCCCAGGGCGGCCAGGATCTCCGAGATGCTGATCCTCTCCGGCGGCCGGGTGGCATAGTAGCCTCCCGAGCGGCCCCTCACGCTGTCCACCAGCCCCGACTCGCGCAGCATGTTCATCAGCTTGGCGACGTAGGGGTCGGACAGCCCTTCGCGCGCAGCGATCTCGTGCACCGTCAGCGGCCGGTCGGGCCCCGCGCCCGCCGCCTGCATCATGCAGCGCAGGCCGTACTCCTCCAGGGCCGTCACTTTCATGGGCTTTCGCCTCCTCGGGCGCCCCGCTCCGGGCGGGCTTCCAGCCGACCCTGGCAAGCTACATAAATCATACTTTTTTGTCAAGTATTCAAACCCCGCGCCGGTCAAGGACTTGGGCGGGGAGCGTTTGACCCGCGGACCGGCTCCGGGTACGATGATCGCCACTCGGGAGGGGCCATGGTCACCGTGGGCATGAACTACGAAGTGCGCGAGGGGAAAGGGCCGGTCTTCGAGGATGGCTTCCGCAAGGTGCTGGCGGCGATGACCGCCACCACCGGCCACGTGCGGTCCCGGCTGTTCCGGGACATCGACAGTCCCGGCTCGTACCTGATCCACTCCGAATGGGAATCCAAGGACGCCTTCACCGCCTTCATCCGATCCAGGGAGTTCGCCGAAGTCACCCGCTGGGGCTCGGAGGAGATCCTGGCGGGGCGCCCGTCCCACAAGGTCTACGGAGAGTGAGGCCGGGCCCATGCACCGGCTCTTCTTCGGACTCAACCTCTGGAGCGCCGTCTTCCTGATCGGCTCGGCCCTGCTGGGCTGGGCCGGCTCACGGCACCACACCCGCGCCGCCCTGTTCGCCTCGGTGTTCGCCTGCCTGGTGCAGTGCGGCGTCATCGCCCTGTTCCTGGGGGCCGCCAAGCTGACCAAGGAGCACGTTTGGCGCTTCAACATGCCCCTGACCCTCATCGACAGGGTCAACGACGTCTACCACCGGATCGTTCCCGCGGCGGCGATCGGGGCGTGCCTCTCGGCGGGGGCCGCGCTCTCGGGAGGACTGGCCGACGTGGGGAGGCTCCCCGGGTGGTCGCACCATCTCCTGGCCGTGGCCGCGCTGGCGTACCTGCTGGCGGTGATCCCCGTGGAGCGGCGCCTCCACGCCCGGATGCACGCGGTGATCCTGGACGTGGAGAGGCTGCTGCCTCCGCCGGAGCAGGCGGCCGGCGCCCCGGCCCACCCCGCCTACAGGCCCGACCGCGTGGTCCTGGATCGGACCGGACGGGCCAGGGCGCTCGTCTTCGTGGGGCTGACGCTCCCCCTGCCGTGGCTGGGGTACACCTACATCTCCGGGCGGGAGGTGGCCTTCCTGTTCCTTCCCAGCGTGGCCGGGGCCGTCGTCTGCCTGGCGCTGGCGGTGCAGCAGCACAGGGCCTCGGGGCGGCGGCGCTGAGAGCGGGCAGGGCGAACGGAGCCCGGCGCCGCCGGGCGCCGGGCTGCCGCAGCGGCGATCTAGCTGGAGAGGCTCTTCTTGGAGAAGTACCAGTCGGTCACCTCGACCGGCTCCTTCATCCTCTTCTCGGCGTCGGCCTGGGTGATCGGCGCGGGGATGATCACCTTGTCGCCGGGCTTCCAGCCTTCGGGGGTGGCCACCCCGTGCTTGGCGTTGGTCTGCAGCGCCTCCACGATCCGGAGCACCTCGTCCACGCTCCGGCCGTTGGTCAGCGGGTAGTAGATCATCGCCCGGACATTCTGCTTGTCGTCGATCACGAAGACGCAGCGGACCGTCGCGGTGTCGGCGGCGCCAGGATGGATCATGCCGTACTTGGTGGCCACCTTCATGTCCAGATCGGCGATGAGCGGGTAGTCGATCTTGACGTCGAAGTGCTCCTGGATGTTCCTGGTCCAGGCCAGATGGGAGTAGATGCTGTCCACGCTCAGCCCCATGAGCTGGACCCCCAGCTTGTCGAACTCGGGCTTCTTGCGGGCGAAGGCCATCAGCTCGGTGGTGCAGACCGGGGTGAAGTCGGCAGGGTGGCTGAACAGCACGACCCATTTCCCCTTGAAATCGGACAGCTTGATCATGCCCTGAGTGGTCTTGGCTTCAAACTGCGGCGCGGGCTCGTTGAGGCGCGGCAGGCTCGTTGAGGCGGTGTTGCCGGCTGGCTCCATGGACGACCTCCTGCGAATCGTTGATGGACTGGATGGTCGGATATTCTAGCGCAACAATGCCGAACAGATGGCGGCGGGGAGTTGTTCCCGGCGCCGCGGTCAGCCGCTCAACGGCCGCAGCACGAACAGGACCGCGCCCTGACGCACCTCGGCGCCGTCCGCCGCCCGGGCCTCCACCACCTCGGCGCGGGCCGGGAGCCCCGGCTCGCCGTAGACCACGGCGTTGAAGCTCTTCATCGCCTCCACCAGCCCGAGCGTCCGGCCGGTCTCCACGGCCGCCCCGGGGAGGACGAACGGGGGCGCTCCGGGGGATGGGCGGGCGTAGAAGACCCCGTCGATCGGCGAGGTCGCCGCGAAGCACCCCTCGGGGAGGCCCGCCGCCCCGGCCGGGACGCTGGAGGCCGGCACCACCAGGCCCGCGGGGTGCCCTGCCGCCTGCCCGCCGGGAAGCGGAGCCATCTCGAACAGGACCTCGCCGTACTCCACGGCGCGGGCGGCGCCGCGGCGCCCCCCGGGCGCCACGATCCCCTCCACGCCGGCGGGGAGGACAACCTCCTGCTCCCGGTTCAGGACGCTCAGGCGCCCGACCGAGTCCCCCGCCGTGCGGCGCGCCCCTTCGCGGGGAGCCTCCCGGTACACCCCGACACGGGGCGACCGGATGCTCCAGCCGCCCGAAGGCCCCCTCTCGGCCAGCGCCTCCACGGCGGCCGCCCGTCCGCTCATCCGGCCAGGACCTTCAGGTCGTGCAGCGACCAGATGCGCGGGTTCTTCACCCTCCTGTAGCCGTAGGCCTGGTAGGCCGCCTCCACCACCGTGCCGATATAGGCGCGAAGCTCCTCCATGGTGACCACCTCGTCGGTGTCCATCCTCCGGGCGGCGGCCACCGGGTCCATGTCGGCGGTGATGCGGGCCTCCACGTCGGCCATCCCCTTGCGCACCGCCGCCTCCTCCTGGGGCGAGGAGGCGATGATTTCGAAGCTCTCGTCCAGCTTGGTGCGGTAGGCGCCGATGGCCAGCGTGCGGCCTTCCATCACCGCCAGGCGGGTGATCGGCGTGGAGAGCTGCAGGACGGGGGCGTAGGGGAGTCCCGCCAGCGCGTAGTACCCCGCGCCGGAGGCCTTGCGCAGCAGCACCGTGATCATGGGTGTGGTGTTTGTGGAGTTGGTGTAGATGAGGCTGGAGCCGAAGCCGAGCAGGCCCTGCTTCTCCGCCTCCACGCCGATGTCGAAGCCGGAGATGTCCTGGAGCCAGACGATCGGCAGCCCGTCGTCGTTGCAGGCCCGGGAGAAGGCGGAGACCTTGGCGATCCCCTCGCGGTAGAGGATGCCGCCGGCCCGGCGGGCCTGCTCCTGGTCGGGGTGGCCGGTCAGGAGCTGGTTGTTGGCGATGACGCCGGCGTAGAGTCCTCCGATCCGCGCCACCCCGCACACCATCTCCCGCCCCGTGTCCGGGAGCACCTCCCAGAACAGGGAGGAGTCGAACAGGCGGGCGATGACCTGCTTCACGTCGTAGGCCATCCTGTGGTCGGCGGGAAAGAAGGCGTCGATCTCGGACGGGGGGAAGCGGGGCGGCTCGGCCGAGGCGCCGCGCCGGTAGTAGTCGGCGGCCGATCCGGGCAGGCGCCCCAGCTCGGCACGGATGCCGTCGATGCAGGCCGCGTCGTCGGGGACCCGGCGGTCGGCGCACGCCGACAGGTGCACGTGCACGTCGGGGCCGCCGATCTCCAGCGAGGTGATGGTCTGACCCTTGCCTCCCTTGATCAGGGCGCCCCCGGCGATGACCATGTAGGCCTGCTCGGTCATGTACACCACGTCGCTGATGATCGGCATGTAGCCGCCGCCGGCGATGCAGTCCCCGAGCACGCCGGCCACCTGAGGCACCCCGGCGTCGGACAGCAGCGCATTCATCCTGAAGATGGCGCCCGCGCCGGCGCGGCCGGGGAAGGTGCGCCCCTGCTCGGGGAGGAACAGCCCGCTGCAGTCCACCAGGTACACCACCGGCACCCGCAGCCGCAGGGCGATCTCCTGGGCCCGCTGGATCTTCTCCGGGGTCATGGGCCACCAGGAGCCCGAGGCCACCGTGTTGTCGTTGGCGATCACCACGGCCAGCCGTCCGGCGACGCGGACGAAGGCGGTGATCACCCCCGCCGCCGGCGAGGTGAGCCTCTTCTCGCCGAAGGTGAGCCCATGGTTCACCAGCGTCCCGATGGGAAGGACGTCCGTGCCCGGGTCGCGCAGCCGCTCGATCCTCTCCCATGTGGTGAGCCGCCCTTTCTCCCGCACGCGCCGCGCGTACTCCGGCCCCCAGCCGGCGCGGACCTCGGCGCGCTGGCTCCGCAGCCCGGCGTTGAGCCGGCCCATGGCCTCGCGGGCGGCCGCGGCGGCGGCCGGATCGAGGGCCTGGCGAAGGGGAGAGCCGATCGGCTCGAGGATCACCTTGGCCATCAGCCCCTCCCCGCGCGCCGGCCGGAGGGGCGGGCACGGGCGGGGCCGGCCGCGGGCAGCGGCGCGTCCAGCAGCCCCACGTCGTACCGCCCCGACAGGATCGCCGGGTGCCGCACCAGCCGGCGGTGAAGCGGCAGCGTGGTGCGGATTCCCTCGATGGCCGTCGCCTCGAGCGCCTCCGCCATCGCGGCGAAGGCGGAGGCGCGGTCCGGTCCCTTCACCACCACCTTGGCCAGCAGGGAGTCGTAGTGCGGAGGGACGGTGTACCCCTCCTGCGCGTGGGTCTCGATGCGCGCTCCCGGCGGCATCGCCCAGCGGGTGATGGTGCCGGGAGAGGGGCGGAAGTCCTGGTCCGGATCCTCGGCGTTGATCCGGCACTCCACGGCGTGGCCGTCGATCCGCACGCCGCCCGGCGGGACCGAGAGCCGCTCCCCCGCGGCGATGCGGATCTGCTCGGCCACCAGATCGATCCCGGTGATCTCCTCGGTGACGGGGTGCTCAACCTGGAGCCGGGTGTTCATCTCCATGAAGTGAAGCCTCCCTTCGCCGTCCAGGAGGAACTCCATGGTCCCGGCGCTGCGGTAGCCCAGCCCGGACGCGGCGGCCGCCACGCGGGCCCCCATGGCCTCCCGCACCGCGGGCGTCACGGCCGGGGAAGGGGCCTCCTCCAGCAGCTTCTGGTGGTGGCGCTGCACCGAGCACTCGCGCTCCGCCAGGTGCACCCCCGCGCCCCAGGCGTCGCACAGGACCTGGAACTCCACGTGGCGTCCTCCCAGGATGGCCTTCTCCAGGTAGAGGGTGCCGTCGCCGAAGGCGGCCCGGGCCTCCGCCGAGGCCTCCTCGAAGCCGCGCCCCAGGGCGGTCTCGTCGTCGCAGCGGCGCATCCCCTTCCCCCCGCCGCCGGCCGCGGCCTTGAGGAAGACCGGGTAGCCGACTCCGGCGGCGGCGCGCGCGGCCTCCGCGGCGTCCGCCAGCGCCCCCTCCGAGCCGGGGATGACGGGGATCCCCGCGGCGCGCATGGTGCGGCGCGCCTCCACTTTGTCTCCCATCAGCCGGATCATCCGCGGGGTCGGCCCGATGAACGTGAGGTGCTGGGCCTCGCAGCGGGCGGCGAACAGCGCGTTCTCGGCCAGGAAGCCGTAGCCGGGATGGACCGCCTGGCACTCGGTCTGCTCGGCCGCCTGCAGCACCGCGTCCATGTCCAGGTAGGAGCGGGCGGCGGGGGCGGGGCCGATGCAGACGGTGCGGTCGGCCAGCTTCAGGTGGGGCGAGGCCGCGTCGGCGGTGGAGTGGACGGCGACCGTCCGGATGCCCAGGCTCCGGCAGGCGCGCAGGACGCGCGCCGCGATCTCGCCTCGGTTGGCCACCAGGATCCGCCGGAACATCGGCGCAGTATAATTCAGCCCGCATGGTGCGCATCGCGAACGGCCAGGGGTTCTGGGGGGACTCGGTGGACGCCCCCGTCCGCCTGGTGCGCGAGGGGCCGCTCGACTACCTGACCCTGGACTACCTGGCCGAAGTCACCATGTCCATCATGCAGAAGCTCAGGCGGCGCGACCAGAGCGGCGGCTACGCCACCGACTTCGTCGAGCTGATGCGCCGCATCCTCCCGGACCTGCTGGAGAAGGAGATCCGCGTGGTGGCCAACGCCGGCGGCGTCAACCCGGCGGCCTGCGTGAAGGCGGTGGCCGAGGCGGCCCGATCCTCGGGCGCGCGGGGGCTGAAGATCGGCATGGTGCAGGGAGACGACATCCTGGATCGTCTCGACGCCATCCTGTCCGAGGGGGTGTCGCTGGCCAACATGGACGACGGCAGGCCCCTGTCGGAGATCCGGGACCGGGTGCTGGCGGCCAACGTCTACCTGTCCGCCTTCCCCATCGCCCAGGCCCTCGATCTCGGGGCCCGCATCGTGCTGACCGGACGCGGCACCGACCCGGGTCTCGTGCTCGGGCCGATGCTGCACGAGTTCAAGTGGGGGCGCGACGACTGGGACCGGCTGGCGGCGGGGACCGTGGCCGGACACATCGTGGAGTGCGGCGCCCAGTGCACCGGCGGCAACTTCAGCCGCTGGTGGGAGGTCGAGGGATGGGACCACCTCGGCTATCCCATCGTCGAGGCGGAGCAGGACGGCCGCTTCGTGGTCACCAAGCACCAGGGGACCGGCGGCCTGGTGACCGTGGACACGGTGGCCGAGCAGCTCGTCTACGAGATGGGCGACCCCGCCTCCTACGTCACTCCGGACGTCATCGCCGATTTCACCAGCATCCGGCTGTCCCAGCAGGCCCCCGACCGGGTGGCCGTGGAGGGGGTGAAGGGGCGGCCCGCCACCGGCACCTACAAGGTCTCCATCTCCTATCTGGCCGGCTACAGCGCCGTGGGTCAGCTCACCGTCTCGGGGCCCCAGGCCCTGGAGAAGGCGAAGGTGGCCGCCGGCGCGCTGTGGAGGCGCCTGGAGCGCGCGGGCCTCTCCTTCGACGAGACCCACACCGAGTTCGTGGGGGCGGGGGCCTGCCACGGCCCCATCGCCCGTCCGGCCTCGCCGCCGCCGGAGGTGGTGATGCGCGTGGGGGTGAAGGACCGCGACGCCCAGAAGGTGGACCGGTTCGGCAAGGAGATCGCCCCGCTGGTCACCTCGGGGCCTCCCGGGATCACCGGCTTCGCCGGAGGGCGCCCGCGCGCCACCGAGGTGATCGCCTTCTGGCCCGCGCTCATACCCAAGGAGCTGGTGAACGCCGCGGTCAGGGTGGAGGAGGTGTGACCTGAGGACCGTCCCGCTCTACCGCATCGCCCACGCCCGCTCCGGCGACAAGGGGGACGGCAGCAACGTGGGGCTCATCGCCTACGACGAGCCCGGCTACGAGATCCTCCGCCGCGAAGTGACCGCCCAGCGGGTGAAAGCGCACTTCGGAGAGATCGTGAAGGGGCAGGTCGATCGGTACGAGATCCCCAATCTCCGCGCGCTGAACTTCATCCTGCACGACGCGCTGGGAGGCGGCGGCAGCGCCAGCCTGCGCTCCGACGCCCAGGGAAAGACCCACGGCATGGCGCTGCTCCTGATGGAGGTCGCGGTCCCCGACGACTACCCCCTTCCCAGGGTGGGGAGGTCGGGAGCGGAGTTCCCCGGGGCCCTCCCCCGGTGAGCCCGCCGAAGCTGGCCCACGCGGCGTTCGACTTCCCCGAGCCGGGCCTGGCCGTTCTCACCATCGATCGTCCGCCGGTCAACGCGCTGGGGCGGGACCTGGTGGCCGATCTGGAGGCCGCCTGCGGATGGCTGGAGTCCGAGCCCCCCGTCTCGGCGCCGCGCGCGCTGGTGGTGGCCGCGAAAGGGAAGGTGTTCTGCGCGGGGGCGGATCTCAAGGAGCGCCAGAGCATGACCGTGGAGGACGTGCGGGCGTGGGTCCCGAGGCTGTCGGGCCTCTTCACCCGCATCGCCTCGCTGCCCATGCCCACCATCGCGGTCGTGCACGGGGTGGCGGCGGGAGGAGGGATGGAGCTGGCGCTGGCCTGCGACCTGAGGGTGGCCGAGGAACAGGCGTCGCTCGGTCTGCGCGAGACGGCGCTGGCCATCCTGCCCGGCGCCGGCGGGACTCAGCGGCTGCCGCGCCTGATCGGTCCCTCGCGCGCCAAGCGGTGGATCTTCACCGCCGCCCTGCACAGCGCGGCCGAGGCGCTGATCGACGGGGCGGTGGACGCGGTGGCGCCCTCACTCGAGGGGCTGGCCCTGGCCTTGAAATGGGGGCGGGCCGTCGCCGCCAACGGGCCCGTGGCCGTGCGCCTCGCCAAGCGCGCGGTGGACGGCGGGCTCGGCCTGCCGATGCCCGAGGCGCTGGAGCACGAGCGGCGCTGCTACGAGGGGGTCCTCGGGACCGAGGATCGGCTCGAGGCGCTCGCCGCGTTCCGGGAGAAGCGCGACCCCAGATTCGTGGGCCGTTGAAGCACCACAACGCAACGCATCACGCCGGGGAGGGACATGGTCGCTCTGAGCGAGCTCTGGCTGCCGATCCTGCTGTCCGCCGTCGCTGTGTTCCTGGCAAGCTTCGTCGCCTGGATGATCCTACCGTTCCACAAGTCGGACTTCCGCCGGCTTCCCAGCGAGGAGCAAGTGGTCTCCGCGATCCGGGCCTCCAAGGCGGGCCCGGGCCAGTACATGTTCCCGTACTGCGAGTCCCCCGAGGAGATGAAGAACCCCGAGTTCATGAAGAAGCTGGCCGAGGGGCCCTCCGGGATGCTCACCCTGAGGAAGCCGGGTCCGCCCAACATGGGATCGGCGATGGCCGTCTCCATCCTCTACAACGCGGTGGTGGCCCTGTTCGTGGCCTACCTCGCGGGACGCGGCGTGCCCCCCGGCGCGCCGGCGGGCCACGTGTTCCGGATGGTCACGACGGCGACGCTCCTGGCCTACGCCGGCGGGCTCTTCTACCCGGCCATCTGGATGGGACGTCCCTGGAGCACGGTGCTCAAGGACGTCGTGGACAGCCTGGCCTACGCTGTGCTGACGGGCGCCCTCTTCGTCTTCTTCTGGCCGGCCGCCTGACCGCCTCCCTGCCGTG
>DATEEA010000159.1:0-23285 GCA_035281445.1 Candidatus Polarisedimenticolia bacterium | reverse complement strand
GGAGCCGCCTCGTGATGCGCGTGGCCCTGGCGGGCGGCGCCGGGTTCGTCGGGGCCCACACCAGGCGCCGCCTGCGCGCAGCCGGGCACCATGTCGCCGTGATCGACCGGGACGGCCCGCCGGCAACGGCTGAGGAAGGAGCATGGATTGTCGAGGATCTTTGTACGGAGGGCGCCGGGGCGCGGGCCGCGGCGGCCTGCGGAGGGGTGGACGCCGTGGTGTGGCTGGCGGCCTCGATACGGCGAAGCCGCCGGCCCGATGATGATGTCCCGGCCGACCTGCGTCTGGCGGCGGGCGCGCCGCTGGAGTTCCTTCACGCCCTGTCTCCACCGCCCGCTTCGCTGGTCTTCATGAGCAGCATCCAGGTCTACGGGGATCCCCGCCGGCTGCCCGTGGACGAGGAGCATCCCACCGAGCCGGTCACATCCTACGGGGTGGCCAAGCTGTGCGGCGAGCAGATGCTGGCGATCGCCTGCCGGCGGCTCGGCGTCCGGTGCGTGTCGCTGCGCGCCTCGTTCGTGTACGGCCGGGGCCAGCACCCCGGCAACGTGATCCCCGTCTTCCTGCGCGAGCTGAGAGGCGGCCGTCCCCCCGTGGTGTTCGGAGACGGCCGGGAGGTGCGCGACGACGTGCACGTGACCGACGTGGCCCGGGCCGTGGAAGGCGCCCTGAGCGGCGGGGCGGAGGGGGCGTTCAACATCGCCTCGGGACGCCCGCGCACCCTGCTCGACGTCGCCGAGGCCGCCTGCCGGATCTCCGGAACCGGCCTCCGTCCCGTCGTCCGGGCGGGCGCCGGAGGCTGGGTCGATCGCTGGTTCTCGATCGATCGGGCGCGGCGCGAGCTGCCGTGGGAGCCCACCATCGATCTCGACGAGGGGCTGCGCGGTGTGTGGGAGCCGCCGGCATGAGGATCCTGGTGACGGGAGGATCGGGTCATGTGGGGTCCTGGACAGCGGCCCTGCTGGTTGAGAGGGGGCACCAGGTGGCCTGCCTGGGACGGAGACCGGAGCCTGGACCGGGAGGCTTGCCGCCGATCGTCTGCGACCTGGCCGATCCGGATCAGGTGGCCGGCATCGCCTCGCGTCTGGCGGAGTTCGACGCCGTTGTCCATCTGGCCGCCCACGTCCCGGAGGACACGTGGGCGAACCTGCCCCGGGACGCCCAGGCGGCCCTGGACGCCAACGCGGCGGGGACGGCGTCCCTTCTGGCGGCCCTGGCGGCGGCTTCCGTCCCGGCGAGGGTCGTCCACGCCAGCACGTTCGAGGTGTACGGCGCCGGCGCGCCGGCTCCCGTCGCGGAGAGCCATCCCGCGCGGCCGATCACCCACTACGGCGCCACCAAGCTCGCCGCGGAGACGTACGTGGCCCTCCATGGCGCCGATCGAGGCGTGCCGTGCTGCAGCCTGCGGCTCCCGGCGGTGTACGGTCCGGGGGACACGCGGCGCCGGGCTCTGGGGAACTTCATCCGGGCGGCGGCGCACGCGGCGCCGCTCGTGGTGCAGGGGGGAGGAGAGGACCGGAGGGACCTTCTCTACGTCGCCGATGCCGCGCGCGCCCTGGCCCTGGCCGCGGAGGCCGGGGCCAGGGGGGTGTACAACGCCGGGAGCGGGCAAGGCTGGTCGATCCTGGAGATGGCCCAGGCGGTGCTGGCCGCATCCGGAGGGGGCTCGCGCATCGAGCACGCCGGGCGGGTCAAGCCCCGTGCCGACCTGGTGCTGGACAGCACTCGCATCGAGCGCGATCTGGGGTGGCGCGCCGAGACCCCGCTGGCGGAAGGCGCGGCGGCGCAGCTGGCCTGGGTCCGCGGCGGGACCTGACCGGCGTCAGCCTCCCAGCACGGAGCCGATCCAGTCGAGCGCCTCGCGCAGGGCGCCGGGCGGGAGATCGTGTCCCCCTTCGACGATGTGCTCGCGCAGCGACGCCGAGGCCCCCAGCCGGCCGTAGGCGGCGCGCGCCGCGGCCAGGGCGGACTCCACCCCTTCGATGGGGCAGATGGGATCTTCCCTCCCCGCGATCACCATCAGCGGGCGCGGGGCCAGTGCGGGAAGGATGGCGTCGAAGTCGAGCCCGGGGAGCATCCCCGGAAGGTAGAGCGCCATGTTGTGAGAGATGGACCGCTCCACGAAGAGACGCACCAGGCTGAAGCCGCACGACGAGACGCCCGCCTTGATCCGCGGATCGAAGAGCATCCCCAGGATCGTCTCCTGGCCGCCGAACGACTGCCCGATGGCCCCGATCCTTGCGGCCTCGACGCGCGGATCGCGCTCCATGGCCCCGAGGCACGCCGACAGGTCGGCCAGGATCCACGCTTGCAGCGTGGATCCCTGGACCAGGGCGTTCATGGCCAGGAGGCGTTCGTAGGCTTCTCCCTGCAAGGCGTGGTTGCGCTTGCGCTCGAGCAGGGGAGGGCGGCGCTCCTCGAATCCGGGCAGATCGGGGACGAGGACGGCGAAGCCGGCGCGGGCCGCGGCCAGGCCGTAGGCCCGGGACGGCTCCCCGGCCAGCCCCGCCACCATGGACTTGGCCAGCTCGAACTGGCGTCCGTGCGGGTGCAGCGCCAGCAAGGCCGGACGCGGCCGGGCGTCGCCGTCCCGGCTCAGGAACCAGGCCGGTATGTCACCCCGCGGCCCCTCGATCATCCAGCCTTCCAGCGCGACGTCGCCGAGCTGCAGCCGCCGGGTGACGCGGGGCGGGCCGCCGGGTACCGGAGGGGGGAGCCTGCCGATCCGGTCCAGCAGCGCCTCCCTCGCGTCGCGCATCAGCTCCCCCCCACCGACCGCGGATCGACCAGTCTCTCGATCAGGTGGGAAGAGATCGGCGCGCGGTTGATCACGGCGTGATGCTTGCCGGTGCGGACCATGGCGATGGCGTCCACCTGCTCGGGACGGATCCTCAGCCCCTCGCCGAGGAACCGCCGCACCGAAGCGAAGATCTCCTCCAGGACGTGCGGGTGGAAGCGCGAGCCGGGGACGAACCGGAAGGTGATGGACCCCGGCTCCTCCTGCTCGATCTGGAACCGGGCCAGCGCGTACCCGTAGTCCTTGAGCAGGTGCGGGAAGAAGCTCCCGGGAACGGCGGCTCCGTTGGCCCCGACCACGATCGACTGCACCCGTCCCTCCACCGCTCCGATCCGCGGCAGGCCCCGGCCGCAGGGGCACCCGTCCCCGTCGGCCACGGCGTAGGCCAGATCCCCGAGACGGTACCTCACGAACGGCATCACCAGGTTGTTCAGATCGGTGACCACCACCTCGCCCAGCTCCCCGGGCAGGGCGGGCCGGCCGCCCACCAGGATCTCCACGATGTACGACTCGGCCACCACGTGGTGTCCCTGGTGGGCCTCGCACTCGTAGGCGATGCCGCTGAACTCGCGGCTGCCGTACTTGTCGAAGACGCGCGTGCCGAAGGAGTCCTCGATCGCCTTGCGGCTCCCGGCGTCCAGCGTCTGTGCGCTGGACATGACCCCCTTGATCCCCAGCTCCCGGAGACCGGGATCGAGGCCCAGCCTGGCCAGGTAATGGAAGGACTCGGCGTAGCCGTCCACCAGCGACGGCCGGTGGCGTCGGATGAGCCTCTCCATGGCGCGGACCCGCGCCGCGCTCAGCTCGAAGGCGGGGACGAAGCGCCGGCGGCAGAGCAGGGCGTCGAGTCGCTCCTTGATCACCTGCACCCGGTCCATCCCGATCGTCTGGTGCCAGAGCCTGACCGTCCTGTCGCCGAAACGGTAGCCGGTCCAGTGCTGGCTCCTGAGGGTGGAGGCCCAGCGGATCTCGAGCTGGCGCCGATCCACCCAGACCACCAGGGGCTGTCCCGTCGAGCCGGAGGTGGCCACGCGGTACACGTCCTTCTTTTGGTGGGAGTCGGACATCAGGTCGAAGTAGAGGTTCTTCCGGATGGTGTCCTTGTCCAGGAGCGGCAGACGGCGCAGATCCTCCAGCGTGGCGATCTCCTCGGGGCGGATCCCCGCGTCGTCCATCATCTCCCGGTAATAGGGGACGTGGCGGTAGGCGTGGCTGATGAGGCGCCGGAGCTTGGCCTCCTGGATCGCGCGGATGACGCCGGCGGGGAGCCACTGCGATCGATCCAGGACCTCGTGGTAGTAGGCGGCGTCCCGGCTGATCATCCAGTGGTGCAGCGGCATGAGAGCCGTGTAGATGCGGAACCAGAGCCTCCGCATCCCTCGCAGAGCGGGGGGCGGGGCGCCTCCCGGGAGATGGCTCTGCAGGAACGGCTCGACCAGGAGGTCGCGGGTCCTGGACAGCCGGTACTCGTGGATCCCCTTGGCCACGTCCACCAGGGCGCGCAGGATCAGGGCGATCGGCAGGCGCCTGGCGATGAAGGACGTCCCGTGGATGCGGCTCTCGAACAGCGTCTCCACCTCGCGGATGGAGTAGCCGCGGGCGTGAGCGGCGACCGAGATGAACGTCTGGAAGTACCGGTAGCGGTGACGGTGGCGGAGGATCTCCGCCAGCACGTCGCGGTGGCACAGGACGAACCCGGACTTGTTGTCCCTGGCCCGCATGCCGAAGCAGAGGTTCAGCAGGACGTTCAATCCCTTGCTCAGCACGTAGCGGCCGTCGCGCAGCCGTCCGATGGAGCTGCGCGTGCCCTGCACGAAGTCCACGTGCGAGAAGCGGATCTCGCGGTAGAGCCTGTAGATGTCCTCGGGCTGGTTCTGCAGATCGGCGTCGATCAGGCAGACGTAGGCGCCGCGCGAGGCCTCCAGCGCCGATCGCCATCCCTGCTCGATGCCGCGGTTGACCGGGTGGAAGACCCCGCGCACCCGCCCCTGCCGGCGCTCCTCCTCGGAGCGGATGACGGCCGCCGTCCCGTCGGCGCTCCCGTCGTCCACCAGGACGATCTCCCCGTCGATCCCCTTGCCGTCGAGCACGGCCAGCGTGCGCTCGACGAACTCGGGAAGATTGAGGGCCTCGTTGTAGCAGGGGACCAGCACGGAGAGCTGGGGCCGGGCCGCCGGGAGAGCCTCCGTCATGGCGCCGGCCCCTTCATGCGGGACAGGGCGTCGCGGCACGGAGCGTGTCCCGGCCGCGCCTCCAGGCACGCGGCGAAGGCCTGTGCGGCGGGTCCGGGCTGGCCGGTCTGCAGGTAGAGATAGCCGAGGTCGTACCAGGCCGGGAAGTAGGCGCTGTTGAGGCCCAGCAGCCGGCGCGTCTCGTCGAGGGACTCCGCATGGCGCCCGAGGCTGAGGAGCGCCTTGGCCCGGTAGAGGCTGGCGCTCCAGGAGTCGGGGGCGGCGGCCACCGCGCGGTCCGCCTCCTGCAGCCAGCGGGGACCGTCCTCCTGGCGCACCTCGATGGGGCCGGCGTGCGCCGGGCGGATCAGGTGGTACCCATCGCGCTCGATGATGGGGCGGAACCGCGGCCGGTCCCTCAGATAGACCACCTGGCGGTCGTCGAAGTAGACCAGCGTCCACTCGGGGGACGCGTCGAGGTAGCTCACGAAGGCCGGGCTTCGATCGGTCCCGTAGCTGATCAGGAAGAAGTCCGGGTCCCACCGTTGGATGTAGTCTTCCAGCGCCTTCCCCCCGCCCATGGCCGCGACGTACTCTTCGTAGAGCGCCTCTCCGTACACGTCGTTGCGCGAGTCCATGGAGACCTTCACCGCGGGCCACGTCCTGTGGATGAGCATCGCCGCGGCGTTGTAGGAGGGGACCGCGCGCCCGTCGATGTTGTTGGCGGCGATGTAGTCCACCGCCCCCACCGGCATGTTGCTGGCGATCCCCATCCCCATCTCGCGGCGGGTGTGGGGGTTGAAGCCGAAGTGATAGGAGTTCCTCCAGGTGAAGACGGCCAGCGCGATCATGACCGCGGCGGCCGCCGCCACTGCCCATGGCTCCTGCCGGGCCGAGGCCGGCCGGCGGCCGCGCAGGCGGCCGGCCGAGACCTCCAGATTGTGGGCCAGGGTGGGGAGGGTGGCCACCACCGCGTCGGTGACCGCCCTGTTGTGCCGCAGGGACAGGGCGAAGAAGAGGGCGGCGATCCCGGCGTGGTGGAACTCCAGACGGTGGAAATTGGCCGCGAGGAACAAGGCCAGCACCGCGAGCCACAGGCCGGCGTGCTCTTCGATCGAGGTGGGGACGGTGGCGTCCTTGTACGCGGCGTACAGATCGAAGGCGAAGAGGATCCAGAGGAAGCCCAGGACCAGGTTGGCCCACTGCGCGGCGGATCGCCACCCGGCCTTCAGCTCGCCGTGCCCCCCCACCAGCAGGAACGATCCGAACAGGGCGACCGTCCAGACGATGTAGTAGAGGAACATGGCCGAGAGGTTGTAGCTGGGGAAGAGGGCCGACTGCCATTCGTAGATCCCCTTCATGAAGACCTCCTGGCCGGTCAGCTCGAAGGGGAAGGTCAGCAGCCGGTAGCCGTAGGGGTTCACCAGGGCCGTCAGCACCGAGGCCGGCGCCAGCGCGCCCACCAGCGCCACGTCCCGGGCCGGCAGGGCGGCCGCCTCGGCCAGTCCGAGGCGGCGCGCGCGCAGCCACATCACCGCCTCCGCCAGGAAGAACATCACCAGCATGGCGATGCCCTGGAAGTGCCCGCCGTGGAGGTTGGTCCAGACGATGTGCAGCAAGGGGATGGCGTAGAGCCACGCGCGCCGCCCCCCGGCCCGGAAGGAGACGTAGCAGAGCAGGTAGAGCGCCTCGAAGAGGTACGAGAAAATGTGCGGGCGCTCCAGGAAGCGGGCCGAGCCGATGAACAGCATCCCCACGAAGCAGGCCAGGGTGATGGACCACCGCGCCTTGAGCCGCCGGCAGGCCAGCACCAGCGCGGCGCAGGTGGCCAGGATCACGGCCGACTTGAAGACGATGAGGCCGTTGACGCCCGCCGCCGCGTACACCAGATGGAACAAGACGCCGCTGAGCCACTCGTGGGCCACGTAGTCCTTGTCGGAGGCGGTGAAGGAGTACGGGTCCTTGTCCGGGACCTGCCATGTTTCGAGGATGATCTGGCCCGTGCGCAGATGGATCCAGATGTCGTTGTTCGACATCTTGAAGACGGTGAGGGCGACGACGAGCAGGGCCAGGCAGGCCAGGGCCGGCAGGACGATGCCCCTGGCTGGAACGTTGGATGGAGCCGGCCCGCGCGAAGCACGCGACTCGACCCGCTGCGGCGCGCCGGTCTTCTTCATAGGGCGGGGGATTCTAACGCAGCCTTCGCGGCTTTGACAATGCTGGAAAGCCTCTCTATACTCCGGCCCACCTCGAAAAACGGCGGAGGACGGGCATGGCGGGGCAGCGGGACGCTCTGAAGGGCAGGATCGCGGGTTTCGCCGCGCTCGGCGTCCTGCTGGTGATCGTGGCCGTGGCCATGCTGTCGAGCCGCTCGGGCGATGCCCCTCCCGCCCCCCCGCCGCCGGCGGCGTCCGCCCCCCAGGCGCAGATCCCGGCGACCGGGCTCACCGAGCAGCTGCCGGTGATGCCCGCTCCGGGAAGCACCATCACCGCCGTCGTCGAGGACGTGGCCCTCAGCCCGCAGGCCCAGCTCCTCGCCGAGCGGTTCCAGTGCGTGTGCGGGTGCAAGGACATCCTGGCCACCTGCACCTGCAAGGAGACGCCGGGGAGCCGGGACATGAAGAAGTACCTCCAGGATCTGGTGGACGCCGGGCGGTCGCCCGCGGAGGTGGAGACGGCCATGATCGACCGCTATGGCCGCGAGGTCATCCCCTGACCCCGTTGGATCGGGGCCGTCCCCCCTGCACGCGTCCTCCCCACTTGAGCTTGCGGCGCAGCACGGCGAAGTAGTCCTTCTGGGGCAGCTCGGCCATCAGCACCGGATGGCGGGAGCGCCGGATCCGGATGCGGTCTCCCTGCAGGAACGGCGAGCCGACCTGGCCGTCGATGGTGACGTAGACGTCGCCGTGGTTCTGCACCAGCGCCACCTCCACCACGCTGCGGTCCGGGGCCACGATGGGGCGGTTGGTGAGGGTGTGCGGGCAGATGGGACAGAGGATCACGGCTCCCATGGCCGGATCCACGATGGGGCCTCCGGCGGACAGCGAGTAGGCGGTGGAGCCGGTGGGCGTGCAGACGATCAGGCCGTCGGCCTTGAAGATGGTCATGAACCGCCCGTTGACCTCGACGTGGATGTCCAGGATGCGGGCCAGGGCGCTCTTGTTGATGACCACGTCGTTGAGCACGTCGTGTCGGGCGACGACGGCCGCGCCGCGCAGGATCTCCGCCCGCAGCCGCATGCGCGGCCGGATGCGCGTCTTGCCTTCCACGGCCGCTTCGATCGCCGCGTGGAGATCCTCCAGCGGCACTTCCGTGAGAAAGCCCAGCGAGCCCATGTTGACGCCCAGCAGCGGAGTGCGGCTGGGCCCGATGTCGCGGGCCACGGAGAGCAGCGTCCCGTCGCCGCCCACCACCACGATGAGGCCGACCTTCCGGGCCAGCGCCTCGCGATCCAGGCCTTGCTCCTCGCGTCCGTGCAGCAGGGCGGCGGTGGGGCGATCCATCTCCCAGGGGATGCCTCTGCGGCGGAGCCACGCGGCGAGACGGCGCAGGATGGAGGCCGCCCTTCGAGGCTGGGTCTTGAAGACCAGGCCGATCGGCCGGGGGCGCCGCGGGGCGGTCTCAGCCGCCGTGCGCGATCCGTCGGGCATGCTCCTCGATCTCCTCGGGCGCCAGGCCGCCGGCGCCGGGCTTCAGGTGCAGGAAGTACTCCTGGTTCCCCTCCGAACCCGGCAGCGCCGAGGCGGCCATCCCCTCCACGGCGCAGCCGGCGGCGGACGCCGCCCGCGCCGCGGAGGCGAGCGCCTCGGCCCGCAGCGCCGGGTCGCGCACGATCCCTCCCTTGCCCACGCGCCTCCTGCCCACTTCGAACTGAGGCTTCACCAGGGCCAGGATCGCGGCGCGCGGCCGCCCCGGCCGGCCGGGCGCGAGCAGGGGAGGCACCCTGGGGAGGATCAGGCCGAGGGAGATGAACGAGACGTCGATCACCGCCAGCGACGCCCCTTCGCCCAGTCCGGGCAGCCCGGCCGGCGAGAGGTAGCGCGCGTTGATCCCTTCCAGGACCACCACCCGGGGATCCCGCCGGAGCGTCCAGTCGAGCTGGCCCCGGCCGACGTCCACCGCGTAGACGCGGGAGGCCCCCCTCTTCAGGAGGCAGTCGGTGAAGCCTCCCGTGCTCGATCCGATGTCCACGGCGATCCGGCCCTCCGGGTCGACCTGGAAGGCATCCAGGGCGGCGGCCAGCTTGATCCCGCCGCGGCTGACGTAGAGCCGGGGAGGGCCGGCGACCTCGACCGCTGCCTCCGGATCGATCCGGGCGCCAGGCTTCGACTCGGCGCGGCCGTCCACGGACACCCTGCCCGCCATCACCAGCGACTGCGCGGCCTCGCGGCTGGGTGCCAGCCCGCGCTGCACGAGCAGCTTGTCCAGCCTTGGACGGGCCGCGGCCGCCATCGTCCCGGTCACGCGCGCCGCGCCGGCATGCCGCGGGCGATGGCGGCCAGATCGGAGGCCCGCCTGCCGAGCGGAGCGATCGCCTCGCAGGCGGCAAAAGCCAGCTCGGCCGCCCGCCGCCGCGACTCGGCCAGTCCCCACAGGGCCGGGAACGTCGCCTTCTTCGCGCGGGCGTCCTTGCCCGGCGACTTGCCCAGCTCCTGGGAGCTCCCTTCCACGTCCAGGATGTCGTCCACGATCTGGAAGGCCAGGCCGAGGCGCTGCCCGTAGGCGGTGAGGCTCCTCAACGACGCCGCGGAGGCGCCGGCCAGGATCCCTCCCACGCGGCAGCTCGCCGTGATGAGCGCTCCTGTCTTGAGGGAGTGGAGCCGGTGCAGCGCCGCGGCCTCCGCCGGGCTCCCCTCCGCCTCCAGGTCCAGCACTTGCCCGGCGATCATGCCGCGCAGGCCAACAGCCGAGGCGATCTCGCCGGCCGCCCGCAGCCTCGTCCCGGCGGGGGCGTCGAGCGCCAGGAGCGTCTCGTACGCCAGGTTCAGGAGCGCGTCGCCGGCCAGGATGGCGGTGGCCTCGTCGAACCGCACGTGCAGCGAAGGGCGCCCGCGACGCAGATCGTCGTCGTCGAGAGCAGGCAGATCGTCGTGGATGAGCGAGAAGGTGTG
The DNA here is from genome assembly GCA_035281445.1 of Candidatus Polarisedimenticolia bacterium. Taxonomy (GTDB): domain Bacteria; phylum Acidobacteriota; class Polarisedimenticolia; order JACPZX01; family DASXTC01; genus DATEEA01. The sequence continues at coordinate 13,206 of DATEEA010000159.1, read as the reverse complement.
GATCATCTCCACGGCGCAGGCGGCCGTCAGCAGGCGGGATCCGGCCGGCCCGGCCGGAGAGAAGCGGCGGGCGGAGACCGCCGCGGCGGAGGCCAGCACCAGCCGGGGCCGCAGTCTCTTGCCCCCTCCCAGCAGCGCGTAGCGCAGCGCCTCCATCAGGCGGGGCGGCGCTCCGGCGTGGCCGTCCAGCAGCTCTGCCAGGCGGCGGTCGATCGGCTCGCGGGCGCCGGACTCCGGCGAGCCGGAGGAGGCGGCCGCGCCGCGGCGGGCGCTCATCCCTCCTCCCGCTCCTGGCCGGCCGGGGACGCCCCCGGATCGAACGGGGTGGTCTCCAGGCGTCCCTCCTCGCTCTTCATGAGGATCTCGATGCGGCGCTCCGCGGCGTCCAGCTTCCCGCCGCAGAGGCGGACCAGCTTCACCCCCTCCTCGAACATCTTGAGGGAGTCGTCGAGCGGGAGGTCCCCCTCCTCGAGCTTGCGGACGATCGCCTCGAGCTTCTCCAGGGCCTTCTCGAACGAGAGATCCTCGGTTCCTTGCGCCATCGTGTGGCTCCTTCAGGGTGAACGCCGGCCGGGCGCCGGGCCGCCATCGTCCGCGGGCTCGGCCGTTTCCACGACGGCCCCCAGCCGGCCGCGGGCCAGCCTGATCGACACAGCGTCACCGGGCGCGGCCAGGGCGGCGTCGGTGAGCACCCGGCCGGTGGCGGGGTCCTGGCAGATGGCGTAGCCGCGATCCAGCACGGCCAGCGGCGACAGGCTCCCCAGCACCGCCTGGCGGGAACAGAGCGTCTCGCGCAGCCCTCGCACCCGCTCGCGAAGGGACCGGGGGAGGCGCTCGGCGGCCGCCGCGAGGCGGCCCCGCCGCGAGGCCAGCTCCGCTCGCAGGCTGCGCGGGGAGAGCCGCTCGGCGGCGATGGCCGCGCGCTCGCGGCTCCGGCGCAGGCGGGCCAGCAGCGCGTTGCCCATGCGCATGGTGGCCTCGTCGCAGCGCTGGCGGGCCGCGCCCAGGGCCGCCTCCACCCTCCCGAAGGCGCGGCTGCGGGCCAGGGTGTGCACGCGGGTGCGGCGGTCCATCACCGCGAACCGCGCGGCGTGGGCCAGGCGGGCGCGGGCCGAGGCGACGCGGGACAGCAGCTCCTCCCGGCTCTTCACCACCATCTCCGCCGCCGCCGACGGGGTGGGCGCCCTGAGGTCGGCCACGAAGTCCGCGATCGTCACGTCCACCTCGTGCCCCACGGCCGAGATGACCGGCAGGCGGGAGGCGGCGATGGCGCGCGCCACGATCTCCTCGTTGAAGGCCCAAAGGTCCTCCAGGCTCCCTCCTCCCCGGCCCACGATCAGCACGTCGAGGTCCAGCCCTGCCTCGGCCGCCCGGTTCAGCGAGGCGATCGCCGCGGCGATCTCCCCGGCCGCCGAGCCCCCCTGCACGCGACAGGGGGCGATCACCACGTGCAGGCCCGCGTGACGGCGCTCCAGCACCCTCAGGATGTCCTTGAGGGCGGCGCCGGTGGGGGACGTGACGATGCCGATGCGCCGGGGGAGCCCCGGGATGGGCCGCTTGCGCGCGCTCTCGAAGAGCCCTTCGGCTCTGAGTCTGGCCTTGAGCTGCTCGAAGGCCGCCTGGAGGGACCCCAGGCCGAGGGGCTCCATCCACTGGACGTTGAGCTGGTACGAGCCCCGTGCCTCGTACAGGGTCAGGCGCCCGCGGGACAGCACCGACATGCCGTCGGCGGGCTTGAAGCGCAGCAGGGCGTTCGCGCTCCGGAACATGACGGCGTTGATCTGCGCGCGCGCGTCCTTCAGACAGAAATAGAAGTGTCCGGAGCCGTGCGCCTTGAAGTTGGAGATCTCCGCCTGGACCCAGACGTCGGGGAACGACGACTCCATCAGCTCGCGGGCGGCGGTGTTGATGCCGGATATGGTGAAAGGGCGCTCACGGGTCCCTTCGGCGGCGGGGACCTCCTGCTCGGCGCCCGGATCGAACAGAGGGAACTCGCGGGGGCCCCGCGCGCTCACGGCTGGTCCTCGCCCAGCATCATCCGCTCGATCGACGCGGCGCGGCCCGTCTCGCTGTCGACGTCCACCAGGACCGCGCAGAGGCGCACGTCCCCCCGGGCGGCGGTCATGCGGGAAGGAGTGTGGTTCAGGAACCGGCTGAGCACGGCCTGCTTGTCCATCCCGATCACCGAGTCGTAGGGACCGGTCATGCCCACGTCGGTGATGTAGGCCGTGCCGCCGGGCAGGATCCGCTCGTCGGCGGTCTGCACGTGGGTGTGCGTTCCCAGCACGGCGCTGACCTGGCCGTCGAGGTGCCAGCCCATGGCCATCTTCTCCGAGGTGGCCTCGGCGTGCATGTCCACGATCACCACCGGCGTGCTGCGCCGCGCTTCACGCACCACGTCGGCCACGGTGCGGAAGGGATCGTCCACCGGCGGCATGAACACCCGTCCCATGACGTTGACCACGGCGATGCGGTGGCCGGCGGCCGTCTCCCCTATGTGGATCCCCTTGCCGGGGAGGTCCTGCGGGTAGTTGGCCGGCCTCAGCAGGCGCGGCTCCCGGGCGATGTAGTCCCGGATCTCCCGCTTGTCCCAGATGTGGTTGCCGGAGGTGAGGCAGCCGGCGCCCAAGGCGAACAGATCCTCGGCGATGTCAGGGGTGATCCCCAGCCCGTCGGCGGCGTTCTCCACGTTGACCACGGTGAAGTCCACCCTCCGCTGGTCCACCAGCCGATCCAGGCGGGCCTCCAGGGCGCGCCGGCCCGGCTTGCCCACCATGTCGCCGATGAAGAGAACCCGCAGCAGGCTCATCGGCTCACATGGCGAACCCGACCGAGCGCGTCTCGCGGATCACGCTGATCCTGAGCTGCCCCGGGTAGTCCACCTCCTTCTCGATGCGGGCGGCGATGTCCTTGGAGAGCCACACGGCCTCCTTGTCGCTGACCTGATCGGCGGAGACGATGACCCGCACCTCCTTGCCCGCCCGCACGGCGTAGGCTTCCCTCACGCCGGGGAACGACAGCGCGATGGCCTCCAGCCTGCCGAGCTGCTCGAGGAAGTCCCCGAGCATCGGCTTCTGCCCGCCCGGGCGGGCGATCGAGGCCTGCTCCGCGGCTTGCAGCAGCACCGCCTCGACGGTGCGCGGCGCGGCCAGCCCGTAGAGCGACTGCACGCAGTGCACGACCGGCTCGGGCTCGCCCAGCCGCTGGAGGAGGTCCGCCGAGAGGCTCTGCGGCGACCGGTCCAGGGCGGCGTCGTCGGCGAAGCCGATCTTGTGGAGGAACCCAGCCCTCTTCACCACCTCGGCGCGCGCGCCGATCAGCGCGGCCATGGCCGCCCCGAGCAGGGCCACCTCCCGGGAGTGCTCGAGCAGGCTCTGGCCGTGGTGCGTGAGGTGCCCCAGGCGCCCGGCCAGGCGGAACAGCCTGGCGTTGAGATCGTGCAGCCCCAGCTCGAAGGCGGCCGCCTCCCCCTGCTCCTGGGTCACCTTGTCCAGCTCCTCGCGCACCTTGGCCACCATCTCCTCGATGCGGGCGGGGTGGATGCGGCCGTCCTCCACCAGGCGCTCGATGACCAGCTTGGCCACCATGCGGCGCGAAGGGTCGAACGAGGAGAGGATGATGGCCCCGGGCGTGTCGTCGATGATCAGGTCGATGCCGCAGGCCATCTCCAGCGATCGGATGTTGCGTCCCTCCCGCCCGATGATGCGTCCCTTCATCTCGTCGCTGGGCAGCCGCACCACGGTGACCGTGGTCTCCGCGTACTGCGACAGGGGGAGCCGCTGGATGGCCTGCGCGGTGACCCAGCGCGCCTCCTCCGCGGCGCGCTCGCGCGCCTCTTCCTGCACGCGCAGGATGGTCGCCGCGGCGTCGCGCCGCGCGTCGAGCTCGATCTCGCGCCGCAGCTCCCCTCGGGCCTCCGCCGCGCTGTAGCCGGCGATCTGCTCGAGACGCGAGCGCTGCTGAGCCAGCAGCGCCTGGGCCTCGGCCAGGCAGCGCGCGGCTTCGGCCTGCGACGCGCCCAGGGCCGCTTCTCGCTTCTCCACCTCGGCGATCCTCTCGTCGGCGTAGGCCATGCGGCGCTTGACGTCCCGATCGCGGCGCTCCACCTCCAGCTTCAGCTCCTCGGCCTCTCTGGCCTTCTGCTGGGCCTCCTCCTCCATGCGGGCCTCGGCCGCCTCGGCCTTGACCCTGGCCTCCAGCAGCAGAGCCTCGGCCCTGGCCGCCGCGTCCGCTTCCGCGCGCTCCAGGATCGATCGTGCGCTCTGGCCGGCGGCGGCCAGCCGCCCGGACCGGACGGCGCGGGACACCAGGTGCAGGATCGCGGCCCCCGCGCCCGCGCCGAGCGCGGCGGCCAGGACGATGAGAAGCGTCTGGTTCAAGGGCCACCGAGAGAGATGGGAGGGTCAGGATCGGCGGAACAGGGGGTCGTGCCCCCGCGTGGCCGTGTGGGTGGTTCCCTTGAACCTGGTTGTCCAGGTGGGCGTTCCGGTCCCGTTTCAGGCTTCCCCGGAGGCCGGTCCCGTTGAACGGGGGCCGGCGAGGGGCGTGCTCACGGCGGGATGGAGAGAACTCCCTTCAGGAGACTGTTGGCTCAAGACGTTCCATCCCATCACGCACCCGGCAGGGGTACGATCCGCGGGGATTCTAGGCCGCCCGGAAAGTCCGAGTCAAGGCGGCGCCGTCACTTCCCCAGGGCGCCGTCGAGCATCCTCTCCAGCTCGGCCGTGCGCACCGCCAGGTCCATGCGCTGCTTTTCCGTCTCGCGTTTCATCTGGTGGTACTCGTCGGCGATGTTCAGCGCCGCGAGGATGGCCACCTTGAGCGAGTCCACGGTCGAGGTGGAGTCGGCGATCTGGTTCATCTTGTGGTCGACGTAGGCGGCCAGCTCGTGAACGTACGCCGGATCGCCGTCACCGCGGAGGCTGTAGGACTGTCCGTAGATCTCCACCTGCGTCAATGGGGCCTCCCTGTCCGATCCGTTGGTCATGCGCGCGGTCCTCCGGTCGGCCTCAATGGGCCTGCGCCTCCTCGATGAGGGCGATCATCCGCTCCACCCGCTCCGCGATGGCCGCCTTCTCGCGGACGTGGACCTCGTCGTCCTTCTTCACCGAAAGGCGCCGGATCTCGTCCCTGGCGCTCCTGAGCTGCCCCTCCAGGATGCTGCGCTCCTCGCGCAGCCCGCGGATCTCGTCCACCGCCTTGCGGATCTTCTCTTCCAACAGCTCCATTCTGTCCATTCGATGCGTCTCCCTCCGTCGGGCTAGCGGCGCAAGCTTACCCCGAAACCTCGTGCCAGCGCCTCCACGATCGTCTCCTGCGCCTGATTCACCTCCTCGGAGGCGAGGGTCCGCTCCGGATGCCGGAACGTGACCCGCAGCGTCAGCCCCGCCGCCCCCCGAGGGAGCTCCGGGCCGGCGTACCGGTCCACCGCCTCCACGCGGACCGCCAGGCCGGCGGCGGCGTCGCGCACGGCGCGCTCCAGCTCGGCGTACGAGCGGCCGGCGGGGACCACCAGCGAGAGATCGCGGGCCACGGCCGGATGGCGGGGGATCGGAGTGTAGGAGGGGAGCCGCTCGGGGCCGGCGAAGGCGATGGCCAGGTCGATCTCCGCGGCCAGGGCCTCCTGCTTCAGGCCCAGCCTCTGGCACCAGGCGCGCGTCAGCGCGCCGAGGCGCCCGGCGCGCCGCCCGCCGACGAGGATCCAGGCGGTGGCCCCATCCTCGAACGCCTCGGTCCCCGGAGCCGGCTCGGCCGACACGGCGCATCCGGCCTCCGCCAGGGCCGACTCCACCGCTCCCTTGAGGTCCCACAGCCCCGCCTCGCGCGGCGCATCCAGCCAGTGCCTGGGGCGGGCGGCCCCCGTGACGGCCAGGGCCAGGGTGAGCCGCTCCTCCACCGGGGCCCCTCCCGCGTCCCGCCCCGCCGCGGCGGTGAAGGACTCCGGCCGCGAGGCGCGGCGGAACGTCCTGGCCGCCTCGAAGAGGCGGACGTCACGCACGCCCCTGTTGACGTTGCGGGCCAGCGAGTCGAGAAGACCAGCCAGCAGGGTCGTCCGGAGGCATTCCTGATCGGCGGCGATGGGGTTGGACAGCAGGACCGGCTCGGCCTCCTCGCCGCCGGGCCGGCCGGCGCCCAACCCGGCGTCCGCCGGCGCGGAGGTGAAGGAGAAGGTCACCGCCTCGCTGTAACCGGCGGCCCGCAGCGCGCGCACCGCCCGCTCCAGGCGGGCGTGCCCGGGCCGATCGATGCCGCCGGCGCCGGCGATGGCGGGCAGTCTTCCCGGCACGGCGTCGTAGCCGATGCGCCGGGCGACCTCCTCGATCAGATCGACCTCCCGCTCCACGTCGGACCGGTGGGAAGGGACCTCAATCTGGAGATCGTCCGCCTCCTGCTCCACCTTGAAGCCGAGCGGCGACAGAGCGCCGGTGACGGCGCGCTGATCGAGGGGTATGCCGATCAGGACCGACGCCCGCCGGGGGCGAAGAGTCAGGCGCCGGACCGGCGCGGGGGCCCCGCGCTGCCCGATCCTGCCGCGGGCGACGGCTCCGCCGGCCGACTCCCGGAGGATCGAGGCCACCCGGTCCAGCGCCACGGACGTGGCCTCCAGGTCGGCGCCGCGCTCGAAGCGGTAGGACGCGTCGGTGGACAGCCCCAGCCGCTTGGCCGTGCGCCGCACGGAGACAGGATCGAAGTGGGCGCTCTCGATCAGGAGGTCGCGCGTGGAGGAGGTCACCATGGTGCCGTGGCCTCCCATGATGCCGGCCAGAGCGACCGCCCTCCGGGCGTCGGCGATCACCAGGGTGTCCTCATCCAGGGCCCGCTCCACCCCGTCGAGGGTGACCAGCCTCTCGCCCCGCGCGGCGCGGCGCACGCGGATCTCCGCGCCGGCCAGGGTGGCGAGGTCGAAGGCGTGCAGGGGATGGCCGTACTCCCACAGCACGTAGTTGGTGGCGTCCACGACGTTGTTGAGCGGGCGCAGCCCGATGGCCGCGAGCCGGTCGGCCATCCAGGCGGGGCTGGGCGCGACGCGCACGCCCAGCACGACGCGCGCGTCGTACCGGCGGCACAGAGCGGGCTCCTCGATGGTCACGTGGGCGCGATCGGCCGCCGAGGGGGCCGAGGGGTCCTCCCGAAGGGATCCGGGGTAGGGGCGCAGCGTCTCCCCGGCGGCCGCGGCGATCTCGCGGGCCACGCCGTACACGTTCATGCAGTCGGGCCGGTTGGGAAAGACCTCCAGATCGAGCAGCGCGTCGCCGCCGGGCAGAGGCTCCATGGTCTCCACCGGGAGGCCCGCCGAGGTCAGCCTGCGCGCCAGCTCGTCGAGTGGGAGCGCCGCGGGGACGAACTCGCGGATCCACGACAGGAGGAACTTCACGCTCCCCCCCGGAACTGCTCGAGCAGGCGCAGGTCGTTCTCGAAGAGGAGCCGGATGTCGTCGATGTCGAAGCGCACCATGGCCAGCCGGTCGAGGCCGAAGCCGAAGGCGAACCCGGTCCAGCGCTCCGCGTCGTACCCCACCTCCTCGAAGACCGCAGGATGGACCATCCCCGCGCCTCCCATCTCGATCCAGCCCGACCGCTTGCAGGTGCGGCAGCCCCGGCCGTCGCAGACGAAGCAGGAGACGTCGAACTCCGCTCCCGGCTCCACGAAGGGGAAGTAGCTGGGACGCAGCCGGACCCGCACCCGTTCGCCGAAGAGCCTCCGGCTCATCTCCAGCAGGGTCCCCTTCAAGTCCGCCAGGCCGATCCGCTCGTCCACGGCCAGCCCCTCGACCTGGTGGAAGATGGGTGAGTGGGTGGCGTCGCTGGCGTCGCGCCGGTAGGCGCGGCCGGGACAGATGATCTTGAGCGGCGGGCTGGTCTTGAGCATGGTGCGGATCTGCACGGGAGACGTGTGGGTGCGCAGCAGCCCGCCCCCTTGGAGGTAGAAGGTGTCCTGCATGTCCCGCGCCGGATGATCGGCGGGGATGTTCAGGGCGGTGAAGTTGAGGTAGTCCGACTCCGCCTCCGGGCCGTCCTCCACCCGGTAGCCCATCTCCAGGAAGATGGCCTCGACCTCCATCCGGATGATGGTGAGGGGATGGACGGTGCCCGGAGCCGCCGGGACGCCCGGGAGGGTGACGTCGAGCCGCGCGGAGGAAGCCGCCGCCGCGGAGGCCTCCGCCTCGGCGGCCGCCAGGGCGGACTCCAGCTCCTGCTTGATCTGGTTGGCGCGGGCCCCGGCGAGGGGGCGGTGCTCGGCCGGGATCTCCTTGAGGTTCTTGAGGAACGCGGTCAGCCGTCCGCGCGAGCGCCCCAGGACGTCATGGCGCACCTCCTGGATCGCGGCCGGGCCGCCCGCGGCGCGCGCCGCGGCAAGGCGGCGCAGGCACTCCTCGCGCAGCTTCTCCAGCTCCCCCAGCGGGTTGTCGATCGGCATGAGGCGTCCATGCTCCCGTCCGGGACGATCAGGCCGCCGGAGCGGTCCGTCCGAGCGCCCCGCGCGCCCGCACCGCCACCTCGGTGAAGCCGGCCGGATCGGTCACCGCGAGATCGGCCAGGACCTTGCGGTCCAGCGCGATGCCCGCCTTGCGCAGTCCGTCCATGAGCTGGCTGTAGGACAGGCCGTTGAGCCGCGCGGCCGCGTTGATGCGCACGATCCAGAGCTTCCTGAAGTCCCGCTTGCGGGCCCTGCGGTCGCGGTAGGCGTAGCCCAGGGACTTCTCCACCGCCTGCTTGGCGATGCGGTGCATGCGGCTCTTGCCGCCGTAAAAGCCGCTGGCCAGCCCCAGTATCTTCTTGCGGCGATCCTTCCTCTTGGTCCCTCTCTTGACTCTAGGCACGTCGTTCTCCCGCTCCCGTCAGTACGGGATCATGCGATGGATGCGCCGGCTGTCCGCGTCGCTGATCAGCGTCGGCTGGTCGAGCTGCCTCTTGCGCTTGGAGGCCTTCTTGGTGAGGATGTGGCTCTTGAAGGCCTTTCCCCTCTTGATCTTCCCTCCGGCCGTCTTCTTGAAACGCTTGGCCGCCCCGCGGTGCGTCTTGAGCTTGGGCACGTTCGGCTCCTCTAGGTTCGCTTGGGCGCCAGGATCATGAACATGAAGCGCCCCTCCATCCTGGCGTCCTGCTCCACCAGGGCACGCTCGGCCAGCTCGCTCTTGAGGCGCTCCAGGATGTGGCGGCCGTAGCTCGGGTGCGCCATCTCCCGCCCACGGAACATCACCGACGCCTTCACCTTGTCGCCGTCCTCGAGGAACCGCTCGATGTGCTTCCTCTTGAATAGATAGTCGTGCTCTTCGGTCTTGGGCCTGAACTTCACTTCCTTGACCTGGATCTGCTTCTGCTTCTTCTTGGCGTCATGCTGCTTCTTGTTCTGCTGGTAAAGGTACTTGCCGTAATCGAGGATCCTGCAGACGGGAGGCGCCGACATCGGCGCGACCTCCACCAGATCGAGCCCCTTCTCCTGGGCCAGCGCCAGCGCGGCCGCCGGCGTCATGATGCCGAGCTGGCCTCCTTCGTCGTCGATGACGCGGATCTCCCGCGCCCTGATCTTCTCGTTGATTCGGACCTTGGTGTCTATAGACGTCACCTCCGGTGAGCCGTTGGATGGGAGCGCCGGGAGCGCGGCGCGGTCGTCGTGCGGGTTGCGGTCATGGCTTGAGCGCGCGCGCGGACACGAGCTGCGCGAGCATCGTCTCGAACTGCGCGAGCGGCACGGCGCCGCGGTCCCCCTCGGAGCGGCTCCTGACGGCCACCGTCCCGGCCTCGGCCTCGCGGTCGCCGATCACCAGCATGAAGGGGATCTTCTGGAGCTGGGCGTCGCGGATCTTGTGCCCGATCTTCTCGCTGCGGCCGTCCAGCGCCACGCGGAAGCCTTTGGCGCGCAGCGACCGGTGCGCGGCGGAGGCGGCCTCCATCACCCGGTCGGTGATCGGCAGCACCACCGCCTGCACCGGAGCGAGCCACACGGGGAAAGCGCCGGCGAAGTGCTCCACCAGGATGCCGATGAACCGTTCCAGGGAGCCGAGCATGGCGCGGTGGATCATCACCGGCCTGGCCTCTCCCCCCTCGGCCGAGGCGTACTTCAGATCGAAGCGCTCGGGCATGGTGAAGTCCACCTGGATCGTGCCGAGCTGATGCTCCCGCTGCAGGGCGTCGAGCACCAGGAAGTCGATCTTGGGAGCGTAGAACGCGCCCTCGCCGGGGTTCTCGCGCCACGCCGTCCCTTCCTCCTCCAGGGCGCCCTTGAGCAGGGCCTCGGCGCGCTGCCAGAGCTCGGCGCTTCCCTGCGCCTTGGCGGGACGCGTCGACAGGTAGATGCGCGCCTCGAAGCCGAAGTCGCGGTAGCTGGACGTGATCATCCGGATGGTGGAGCGGACCTCCTCCTGCGCCTGCTCCGGCGCGCAGAAGATGTGGGCGTCATCCTGCGAGAAGGAGCGCACCCGGGTCAGGCCCGCCAGCACCCCCGAGCGCTCGAAGCGGTGCAGCCTTCCGAAGTCGGCCAGCCGCATCGGCAGATCGCGGTAGGAGCGCCGCTCGTTGCGGTAGATGATGGTGTGCGACGGGCAGTTCATGGGCTTGACGCCGAACTCCTTGTCCCCCGCCTGCGCGAAGTACATATTCTCGCGGTAATTGGCGAGGTGGCCGGACTGATCGAACAAGGAGAGATCGAAGATCTGCGGCGTGATCACCTCGTCGTAGCCGTAGTCCCGGTAGAGGCCCCGGACGTAGTCGATCAGGGTGTTGTAGACGACCGCCCCGCGGGGATGGAAGAAGGGCGCCGCCGGCGACTCTGGATGGAAGGAGAACAGCCCCAGCTCGCGGCCGAGCTTGCGGTGGTCGCGCCGGCGGGCCTCTTCGATCCTGTCCAGATGCTGCTGCAGCTCCTCCTTGGAGAAGAAGGACGTGCCGTAGATGCGCTGGAGCTGGGCGTTGCGCTCGTCTCCCTTCCAGTAGGCTCCGGCCACCGAGAGCAGCTTGAACGCCTTGATGCGTCCCGTGGAGGGAAGGTGCGGTCCCAGGCAGAAGTCGATGAACCGATCCTGCTGGTAGCAGGAGACCACCGGCCCGCCCTTCTCCGCGACCAGCTCGACCTTGAGCGCGTCGTTCTGGCTCTTGAAGACGGCCAGCGCCTCGTCCTTGGGCATCTCCAGCCGGCGGATGGGGAAGTCGGCGCCGGCCAGCTCCCGCATCTTGGCCTCGATCCTCTCCAGATCCTCGGGAGTGAACGGCTCCTGACGGAGGAAGTCGTAGTAGTACCCCTCCTCCACGACAGGCCCCACGCCGATCTGGACCTCCGGGAAGAGCTCCTTCACCGCGTGGGCCGTGAGGTGGGCCGTGGAGTGCCGGAGGACCTCCAGAGCCTCGGGGTCCTTCGCCGTCAGCACGCGGAGACGGCCGCCCGACTCGATGCTCCGTCCAAGATCCAGGATCTCGCCGTCCACCATGACCGCCACGGCGTCCTTCGCCAGGCGGGGGCCGATGGAGCGAACCACCTCATCCGCCTTCACCCCCTTGGGGAACGAAAGCCGCTTGCCGTCGGGCAAGGTGACCGATATGGCGTCACCCGATAGGGTCGTCGACATGGTGCGCTGTCAATCCCGAGAGGAACGTGCCGGCATCGCTGAAAAAGGGTGGTAGGCGCGAGCGGATTTGAACCGCTGACCCCTACCGTGTCAAGGTAGTGCTCTCCCCCTGAGCTACGCGCCTACGGCATACGGGGACGGGCGGGACTGCGGACCCGTGGCCACGCTTCGATGTCAAGTGGCCGGTAAATATAACAGAGGGCTTGAAGTAGTGTCAACGATGGCGGGCTCCGCCGGCCCCCTGCGGGCGCTCGGGGCCCTGATTCTGCTCGCCGCCGCGGTCCACGCCGGGGCCCTGCTCAACGGCTTCACCTTCGACGACCCGCACATCGTCGTGGAGAACCCCCTGGTGACCGAGCCGGGTGGGATCCTGCGCATCCCGTTCGCCCACTACTGGGCCGGCAGCGGCGGCCAGGGGAACCTCTACCGTCCCCTGACCCTGGCCACCTACTGGCTGAATCACCGGGCAGGGGGGACCTCGGCCTGGGCGTTCCATCTGGTCAACGTCCTGCTCCACGCGGCGGTCACCGGTGTGGTCTACCTGCTGGCCAGGCGCCTGGCCCCGGAGCCGGCGGCGCTGGCCGCGGCCATCCTCTTCGCCGTGCACCCGGTGCACACCGAGGCGGTGGCCAACGTGGCGGGGCGCGCCGAGCTCCTGGCCGCCCTGTTCGTGCTGTCCGCCTGGCTGCTGCGGCGGCGCGCCGGCTGGAGCCTGGCGCTGTTCGCGCTCGGGCTGCTGAGCAAGGAAAACGCGATCGTCCTGCCCGGGCTCCTCATGCTGGAGGACCTGCCGTCGAAGGGGCCGCGTGCGTCGCTGCGGAGCGCCCTGCCGCACGCCGTGGCGGCAGGAGTCTGGCTGGCGGCGCGCACGCTGGTGGTTGGGGCCGGCACCGCCGCGGAAGGGGACCCGTTCCTGGGGGTCCCGGCCCATGAGAGGATCCTGACCGCCGTGTCGGTGCTGGGCAGGGAGGTGCTCCTCATGGTGGCGCCGATCCGCCTGTCCGCGGACTACTCGTTCGATCAGATTCCGGTGGCCGCCTCCGTGCTCGACGCGGGGTTCCTGGCCGGGCTGGCGGCGCTGGCCGCCTGCGGCCTGGCCGCCGCGGCGGCGCGGACGCTCCCCTGCGTCCGGCTGGGGATCGCCGGGTTCTTCGTCTGCCTGCTCCCCGTGAGCAACCTGCTGTTCGGCATCGGCGTGATGATGGCCGAGAGACTGCTCTACCTTCCGAGCGCTCTGGCGTGCCTGGCGGCCGGGGGCGTCCTGGAGCGGCTCTCCCGGACGGCCGGCCCGCGGCGCGCGCGGCAGGCGCTGCTGGCCGTGTCGCTGGCGCTCGCGGCGGCGGGAGCATGGCGCACGGCGGATCGCGTCGGGGATTGGTTCGATCAGGTCACCTTGTTCGAGGCCACCGTCAAGACCTCGCCGCGAAGCGCCCTGGCCTGGGTCAACCTGGGCGCGGCGTACCAGGAGCTGGGACGGCTGGAGGACGCCGAGCGCTGCTTCCGGGAGGCGGCGTCCATCGCCCCCGCGCGGCCGGGGCCGCGCTACAACCTCGCCGTGGCCCTGGAGAAGCAGGGACGACTGTCCGAGGCGATCGAGGCGTACAGGGAGGCGCTGCGGCTGGCGCCGTCCGACGCGCGGACTC
>DATEEA010000158.1:0-5326 GCA_035281445.1 Candidatus Polarisedimenticolia bacterium | reverse complement strand
GCTGCGAGGGGTGGAGAGGACGGACGTGGAGCGCGGGCAGGTGGTGGCCAAGCCGGGCAGCATCACGCCGCACACCAAGTTCAAGGCCGAGGTGTACGTGCTGAAGAAGGAGGAGGGCGGGCGGCACACGCCGTTCTTCTCGGGCTACCGCCCGCAGTTCTACTTCCGCACGACCGACGTGACGGGGGTGGCCACGCTGCCCGAAGGGGTGGAGATGGTCATGCCCGGAGACAACCTGAACGTGACCATCGAGCTGATCACGCCCATCGCCATGGACAAGGGGCTGCGGTTCGCCATCCGCGAGGGTGGCCGCACCGTGGGCGCCGGCACCGTGGTGGACATCCTCCAGTAAGGCGGAGAGCGGAGCCGAGATGCCCGTCAAGGAGAAGATCAGGATCCGGTTGAAGGCCTACGATCACCGGATCCTCGATCAGTCGACGTCGGAGATCGTGGACACGGCCAAGCGCACCGGCGCGCGGATCGCCGGGCCGATCCCGCTGCCCACCGTGCGCAGCATGTACTGCGTGCTGCGGTCGCCGCACGTGGACAAGAAGTCCCGTGAGCAGTTCGAGATCCGGACTCACAAGAGGCTGCTCGACATCCTCGAGCCCACGCCGCAGACGGTGGACGCGCTGATGAAGCTCGACCTGCCGGCCGGCGTGGACGTCGAGATCAAGGCGTTCGGGCAGTAGCGGGAGGCGTCATGTCTGCGATCGAAGGGCTCATCGGGCGCAAGGTCGGGATGACCCAGATCTTCCGGGAGGACGGGGCGGTGGTTCCGGTGACCGTGCTGCGGGCGGGCCCCTGCGTGGTGGTCGGGCGGCGCACGCGGGAGAAGGACGGCTACGAAGCGGTGCAGCTCGGGCTGGTGGAGCGGTTCTCCAAGTCGAAGCTGACCAGGCCGCGCCGCGGGGTGTTCGACAAGAAAGGGCTGGCTCCCCTCAAGACGCTGCGCGAGTTCCGGCTGGGGCCGGGCGGCGCCAAGGAAGGGGAGGACGCGGGCCCGAGCATCGGAGACCGGGTGATGGTGGACCTGTTCAGCTCGGTCCGCCAGGTGGACGTGATCGGCGTGAGCAAGGGGAAGGGGTTCGCCGGTGTCATGAAGCGGCATCACTTCCGCGGCGGCGCGGCCACGCACGGCTCGATGTTCCACCGCGCGCCGGGCTCCATCGGGTCGTCGGCCTACCCCTCGCGCGTCTTCAAGGGGATGAGGATGGGCGGCCACATGGGGAGCGACCGCGTGACGGTGAAGAACCTCGATGTCGTCCGGATCGACGCGGAGAACAACCTGCTGATGGTGAGAGGCGCCGTGCCCGGCGCCCGCGGCACGCTGCTCCTGATCCGCAAGGCGCGGGCCGCCAAGCGGAAGACGGGATAGGGCGGGAGACGGACCATGGCGTCGGTGACGGTGAAGGATCTCGAGAACAAGAAGGTGGGTGAGGTCTCCCTGTCCGAGGACGTGTTCGGCGCCGAGCCGAACCACGCTCTGGTGTACGAGGCGGTGCGCGCCTACATGGCGGCGGGGCGCCGGGGGACGCACGACACCAAGACCCGCGCGGAGGTGTCGGGCAGCGGCCGCAAGCTCTGGAAGCAGAAGAAGACCGGCCGCGCCCGCATCGGCTCGGTGCGGTCGCCCCTGTGGAGGCACGGCGGGACGGTGCACGGGCCCACGCCGCGATCCTACGCCTTCGCCTTCCCCAAGAGGAAGAGGGCGGGGGCCATCAAGTCCGCGCTCTCGCAGAAGCTGCGCGAGGGGCGGCTCCTGGTGGTGTCGTCACTGGAAGCGGACACCCCCAAGACCAAGGCGCTGCGCGGCCGCGTGGCCCGCCTGGGGGTGACCGGCAGCGCCCTCCTGTTGGACGAGCCGGTGACCCGCAACGTGGAGCTGGCCGCCCGCAACCTGCCCGACTGGAAGGTGGGCAGGGCGTCGGGGGTGAACATCGTGGACCTGCTGCGCCACGACTGGCTGGTGGTGACCGAGGCCGCGGCCCGAAAGCTGGAGGAGGTGCTGCAGCCATGAAGAACGCGGCGCAGGTGATCCTGGCCCCGATCATCACCGAGAAGGCGACCGGGCTGAAGGACAGCGCCAGGATCCTCTGCTTCAAGGTGGCTCCCCGGGCCGGGAAGATCGAGATCAAGACCGCGGTGGAGAAGCTGTTCAAGGTCAAGGTGGCGGGGGTGCGCACCCTCCGCGTGCACGGCAAATGGAAGCGGGTGGGCCGCTACGCGGGACGCCGCCCCGACTGGAAGAAGGCGTACGTCACCCTGGCCGAAGGCCAGAAGATGATCGAGTACTTCGAGGGGACCTAGTCCGATGGGCATCCGACAGTTCGCGCCGACCTCTCCCGGCCGCCGGTTCATGACCGTGGCTTCGTTCGAGGAGATCACCGAGCCGAAGCCTCTCAAGAGCCTGCTGGAGCCGAAGAAGCGCTGCGGCGGCCGGAACAACAAGGGGCACATCACCATCTGGCACCGGGGCGGCGGGCACAAGCGGCGCTACCGCCTGGTGGATTTCCGCCGGGACAAGATCGACATCCCGGCCAAGGTGGTCTCCGTCGAGTACGACCCCAACCGCTCCGCGCGCATCGCCCGGCTGCACTACGCCGACGGCGAGAAGCGCTACATCCTGGCGCCGCTGGGCCTCAGGATCGGGCAGACGGTCATCGCCGGCGCCAACGCCGACATCCAGGTAGGCAACGTGCTGCCGCTGCGCAACATCCCGCTCGGCACCATGGTGCACAACGTCGAGCTGAAGCGGGGCAAGGGAGGGCAGATGGTGCGCAGCGCGGGCGCCGCCGCCCAGATGCTGGCCAAGGAGGGGGACTACGCGCAGCTCAAGCTCCCCTCGGGAGAGGTCCGCCGGGTGCACATCGAGTGCCGCGCGACCATCGGCCAGGTGGGGAACATCGAGCACGAGAACATCTCCATCGGCAAGGCCGGCCGCAAGCGGTGGCTGGGGCGCCGGCCGATCAACCGCGGCGTCTCCATGAACCCGGTGGATCACCCCCACGGGGGCGGCGAAGGCAAGACCTCGGGGGGCCGGCACCCCGTGACGCCCTGGGGCACGCCCACCAAGGGCTACAAGACGCGCAACAACGCGCGGACCGACCAGTTCGTGGTGAGGGACCGCCGCAAGAAGTGACCGCGGAGCCGGGGGAGCCTGAGAGGAAACGATGAGCCGATCGGTGAAGAAGGGCGCCTTCGTGGACGCCCACCTGATGAAGAAGATCGAGGACATGAACCGGCGCTTCGAGCGCAAGGTGATCAAGACCTGGTCCCGCCGGTCGTCCGTCACGCCGGAGATGGTCGGGCACACTCTGGCGGTGCACAACGGCAAGAAGTTCATCCCGGTGTACGTCACGGAGAACATGGTGGGCCACAAGCTCGGAGAGTTCTCCTTCACGCGCACCTTCAAGGGTCACCGCACCAAGGGCGAGAGCACGGCGGCGGCCGAGAGCTGAGCCGGGAGGAGCGCGATGGCGATGATGACGGCGAAGGCGGGCACGGCGCCGCCGGTGGCGGAGGCGACGCTGCGGTTCTACCGCTGCTCGGCCCAGAAGGCCCGGCTGGTGATCGACCAGATCCGCGGACGGGACGTGAACGAGGCGCTGGGCCTGCTGCACTTCTCGCCGAAAGGGGCGTCCCGGGCCATCGAGAAGCTCCTCAAGTCGGCGGTGGCCAACGCCGAGCGAGGAAGGGAGAAGGTGGACGTGGACACGCTGTGCGTGGGCGAAGCCTACGTCGGGCCCGGGCCCAGCTTCCGGAGGGTGCGGGGCAGGGCGTTCGGGCGCGCGTTCAGGATCCTCCACCGGACCTGCCATATCACGGTGAAGCTCAGGCCCAAGCGGGCGGTCCTGGCCGCGGCCGCGCCGGCACCGGCGCCCGAGGCGCAGGTGGACGCTGAAGCCGCGGCCCCGGCGGCGGGCCGAAGGCCGGCGGCGAAGCGCCGGCCGAAGGCGAAGGCGGGCGCGAAGCGGGCGGCCGCGCCGGCCCGCAAGAAGACCAGGAAGGGATAGGAGGCGACCTTGGGTCAGAAGGTACACCCGTATGGGTTCAGGCTGGGCTTCAACCGCACCTGGCTGTCTCGGTGGTACGCGGAGAAGAAGTACGCCGAGCTGCTGCACGAGGACATCAAGCTGAGGCGGGACCTCAAGAAGAAGCTGTCGCACGCGGGCATCGCGAACATCGAGATCGAGCGGGCGGCCAACAAGCTGAAGATCAACATCCTGACGTCCCGTCCCGGGATCATCATCGGGAAGCGGGGGGCGGAGATCGACAAGCTGCGCGACGAGATCCAGAAAAAGACGGGACGCGAGGTCTTCATCAACATCCAGGAGATCCTCAAGCCCGAGCTGGAGGCGCAGCTCCTGTCGGAGTCGGTGGCCATCCAGCTCGAGAAGCGGGTGGCCTTCCGCCGCGCCATGCGCAAGGCCATCGAGTCGGCCTTGCGGTTCGGCGCCAAGGGGATCAAGGTGCGCGTCTCCGGGCGGCTGGGGGGAGCGGAGATCGCCCGCTCCGAGTGGTACCTGGAAGGGCGCCTGCCGCTGCACACGCTGCGCAGCGACATCGACTACGGGTTCGCCGAGGCCCGCACCACCTACGGAGTCATCGGCGTGAAGGTGTGGATCTACAAGGGAGAGCTGGCGGAGATCGGTTCCAGGCTGCGGGAAGGCCGTCCGGGGCTGGCCGCATAGCCGGGAGAGTGTCGGATGTTGATGCCCAGCAAGGTCAAGTACAGGAAGCAGCAGCGCGGGCGGCGCCGCGGCAAGGCCCAGCGCGGCTCCTCGCTCTCCTTCGGCGACTACGGGCTGAAGGCGCTGGAGTGCGGCTGGCTGTCGGCGCGCGAGATCGAGGCGGGCCGCGTGGCCATGACCCGCTTCATCAAGCGCGGCGGGAAGATCTGGGTCCGCGTCTTCCCCTGGAAGCCGATCACCAAGAAGCCCGCCGAGACCCGCATGGGAAAGGGCAAGGGGGCGCCCGAGGCGTGGGTCGACGTCATCCGCCCCGGCCGGATCATCTACGAGATGGAAGGGGTCTCCCCCGGCACGGCCAAGGAGGCGATGCGGCTGGCCTCGCACAAGCTCTCCATCAAGTGCAAATACGTGGAGCGCGCCGGAGCGGCCGCGCATGAGGGGGCGGCATGAAGGCGTCCAAGCTGAGGGACATGACGGCCGAGGAGCTGCGGGTCGAAGAGACGAAGGTCACCGACCAGATCTTCCGGCTGCGCTTCCAGATCGCTGCCAGCCAGGCGGAGAACCCGACCAGAGTGCACGTCCTGCGCAAGGACCTGGCCCGGATCAAGACGGTCCTGCGGCAGAAGGAAGGC
>DATEEA010000157.1:0-60536 GCA_035281445.1 Candidatus Polarisedimenticolia bacterium | reverse complement strand
CGCCCGCGCCGGCGCGGGCCGCCTGGGCGGAGACCCGCGCCGGCTGCGTGGCGGCGGACTGCCACGCGGGGATCGAGGAGATGCACCAGAGCCCGGCGGTGAAGCTGGGCTGCACCGAGTGCCACGGAGGCGACGCCACGGCCGCCCTCAAGGAGAAGGCCCACGTGCAGCCCCGCTTCCCGAAGGCCTGGCCCACCTCGGCCAATCCCCCCCGCGCCTACACCCTGCTCAACAGGGAGGACCCCGCCTTCGTGCGGTTCGTGAACCCCTCGGACCTGCGCGCCGCGCCCGTGACGTGCGGACGATCCGGCTGCCACCCCTCGGAGGTGGAGCGGGTCAGCCGCTCCATGATGACCACCGGCGCCATGCTGTGGGGAGCGGCACTCTACAACAACGGTGCCTTCCCTCTGAAGGACTACCGCTTCGGGGAGTCGTACGCTCCCGACGGCTCCCCGCGGCGGCTCTTCTCGGTCCCGCCGCCCACCCCTGAGGAGACCCGCCTCAAGGGAGTGCTCCCCTTCCTCGATCCGCTCCCCCGCTTCGAGATCGCCCAGCCCGGCAACGTCCTGCGGGTGTTCGAGAGAGGCGGCCGGTTCGTCCCCGAGGTCGGCCTGCCGATCCGCGAGGAGGAGCCTGGGCGCCCCGACCCGCGCCTCTCCACCCGCGGGTTCGGCACGCTGGTGCGCACCGACCCGGTCTTCCTGGGGCTGCAGAAGACCAGGCTGCTCGATCCGATGCTGTCCTTTCCGGGCACCAACGACCACGCCGGGGACTACCGGGCGTCGGGGTGCGCGGCCTGCCACGTGGTGTACGCCAACGACCGCGACGCCGTGCACTCCGGCCCCTACGCCCCGCACGGCAACCGGGGACAGGCCGCGGGGACCGACCGCGCCATCCCGCGAGGGGAGAGCGGCCACCCCATCCGCCACACCTTCACGCGGGCCATCCCCACCAGCGCCTGCATGGTCTGCCACATGCATCCGGGGACCGCCTTCGTGAACACATACCTGGGCACGACATGGTGGGACCAGGAGACCGACGGCGAGGCGCTGTACCCTCCCGAGCCCGCCCGGGTCTCGCCCCGCGAGCGCCGGGACCGCCTCGACGCCAACCCCGAGGAGGCGTCGCTGCGCGGCAAGTGGTCCGATCCGGAGTTCCTGGCCGAGGTCAGCCTGCTCAACCCGACGCTGCGAGGGACGCAGTTCGCCGACTACCACGGCCACGGGTGGATCTTCCGCAAGGTGTACAAGCAGGACCGCAAGGGGAATCTCCTCGACGCCGCCGGGACCGTGGTGCCGCACGACGCCCCCGACAAGTTCCAGCGGGCGGTGCACCTGAGGGACATCCACCTGGAGAAGGGGATGCACTGCGTGGACTGTCACTTCGAGCAGGACTCCCACGGCGACAACCGTCTCTACGGCGAGACCCGCAACGCGGTGGAGATCGACTGCGTGGACTGCCACGGCACGGTGCGCGAGCGCGCCCGCCTGACCACCTCGGGCCCCGCCTCGGCGGGAGGCAAGGCGCTCGCCGCGCTGACCACCCCGTCGGGCCGGCGCCGGTTCCAGCGCTTCGGCGACCGGATCGTCCAGCGTTCCATGGTCGAGCCGTCGCTGGAGTGGGAGGTCTCGCAGGTGCTGGACTCCATCACTCCTTCGTCTCCCAGCTACAACGAGAGGTCCCGGCTGGCCAAGACCCTGCGCCGCGACGGTGCCGCCTGGGGGGACGTCCCGGCCGATCCGCTGGCGCTGGCCCATCCCGACGAGGAGATGACCTGCTTCGCCTGCCACTCCTCGTGGGTGACCTCGTGCTTCGGATGCCACGTCCCGATGAAAGCCAATGAAAAGACGCCGCTGCTGCACGACGACGGCCGGCAGCTCCGCAACTGGACCTCCTACAACCCCCAGGTGGTGCGCGACGAGGTGTTCATGCTGGGGATCGACGGCACGGTGACCGGGCGGCGGATCGCTCCCGTGCGCTCCTCCTCGGCGGTCCTGGTCTCCAGCCAGAACCAGAACCGCGACTGGATCTACGCGCAGCAGCAGACAGTGTCGGCCGAGGGGTACTCGGGGCAGGTCTTCAACACGCACGTCCCGCACACCGTGCGCCGGGTGGAGACCAAGACCTGCACCGACTGCCACGTCTCGCGGGACGGCGACAACAACGCCATCATGGCGCAGCTGCTGGGACTGGGGACGAACGCCGTCAACTTCATGGGGCGCAGGGCCTGGGTGGCCGCCGGGCACGACGGGGTCGAGGCGATCACCGTCACCGAGATCGAGGAGCCGCAGGCGGTGATCGGATCGCGGCTGCACGAGCTGGCCTACCCGGGGCGCTTCGCCCGGCACCAGGAGCGCGGGGGGGCGCTGGCGGAGAGCCATCACCACGACGGACGCGACACTCTGTCGGTCGCCCTTCGCGGGGAGTACCTCTACGCCGCGGACGGCCCCGGGGGACTCCGCGTCTTCGACGTGGCGGCGATCGAGAACAAGGGCTTCTCCGAGAGGATCGTCACCGCCCCGGTCTCGCCCCTGGGCCAGGACACCCGGGTGCCCACGCGCTTCGCCACCGCCGTGGCCTCCCCTTCGACCCTGGCCGTCGATCCGGCCCGAACCCGCCGGCCCGAGAACGAGGAGCAGCCGATCCATCCCTTCTACGCGTACCTGTACGTCACCGATCGGCACGAGGGGCTCATCCTGGTGAACGCGGCCACCTTGCTCGACGGCGACCCGCGGAACAACTTCCTGGAACGGGCCCTGACCTTCAACCCGCACGGGGTGCTCGACGGCGCGGTGAACCTGACCCTGGCCGGCCACGTCGCCTACGTGCTGTGCGACCGCGGCCTGGTGGCGGTCTCTCTCGACGACCCGCTGCGCCCGCGCGTCACGGCCGAGGTGGGCACGCCTCATCTGGACCGGCCCCTCGCCGCCGCCGTGCAGTTCCGGTACGCTTTCGTGGTGGACGCTCGGGGGCTCAAGGTGCTCGACGTCACCGACCTGGAGCGCCCGGCTCCGGTCGCCGGATCCGCCCTCACGCTGGAGGGAGCGCTCAACCTGTACGTGGCCAGGACCTGGGGCTTCGTCGCGGCTGGACCGCGGGGGCTGGCCATCGTGGATCTGGAGAAGCCCGAGCGGCCGAGGCTCGATCGGTTCTTCGACGCCGGCGGCGTGATGAACGACGTGCGCGACGTGAAGGTGGCCATGACCAACGTGAGCCTGTTCGCCTACGTGGCCGACGGCGAGAACGGCCTGCGCGTGGTGCAGCTCACCTCTGCGCGCGACACCCC
Organism: Candidatus Polarisedimenticolia bacterium; assembly: GCA_035281445.1. Taxonomy (GTDB): domain Bacteria; phylum Acidobacteriota; class Polarisedimenticolia; order JACPZX01; family DASXTC01; genus DATEEA01. The sequence continues at coordinate 57,250 of DATEEA010000157.1, read as the reverse complement.
CGGCCACTACGGCTTCAGCCCGCCGCTGTCTCCCCGGCTCATCGCCTCGCGGCGCACCCACGGCCCCGCCCTGGCCCTCTCCAAGGGCCTGGACAGGGACCGCTCCGTGGACGAGAGCGGGCACCAGGTGGCCGTCTTCGGCAGGCGGGGCGCCCGCCCCTTCACCCGGACCGAAATGGAGAGGATGTACCTGCGCGGCGGGCGGCTCTACACGGTCACCGATCTCCCGCCGGGGCCGCCGCGGCCCTTCGCCCTGCCGCCGCCGGGACCGCCGGTCCCCGAGCCGGTGATCGAGCGCCCCACGCGACCCCGCGCGGAGACGCGCCGGTGAAGGTGCGCTACTGGGGAGTGCGCGGCTCCATCCCCGTCCCCGGGCCGTCCACCCTGGCCCGCGGAGGGAACACCCCCTGCGTGTCGATCGAGCTGTCGGACGGGTCGCTCCTCGTTCTGGACGGCGGCACCGGCCTGCGCGCGCTGGGGAAGCATCTGATGTCGCGCGCCGACATGGCCTCGGGGCGCGGCCGGGCCACCCTGCTCTTCACCCACAGGCACTGGGATCACATCCAGGGACTCCCTTTCTTCGAGCCGGCCTATGTCCCCGGCAACCGCTTCGACGTCCACTCTCCCGACTGGGACGACCCGGCCACCCCGCTCGACGACAACGTCGTCTCGCTGCAGCACAATGTCGTCAACTTCCCCGTGCCGTACGCGCAGATCCGCTCCGCCTACCGCTTCTACCACACGCGCGAGGAGGTGCCGTTCGAGGCGGGAACCGCCCGCGTGCACCCTGTGAGGATGAACCACGCCGGCATCACCCTCGGCTACGTCATCACCGACTTGGGCGGCCGCGGCGGGAAGATCGCCTACCTCTGCGACACCGCCCCCTGGGTCGCGCCCCTGCTGGGTGACAGGATGCCCGCGGGGGACCAGGCCGCCGAGGCGGACTTCGCCGCGCAGGGCCGCGCCCGCGTGGCTGCGGCCGCATCGGGGGCTGACCTGGTGATCCACGACACCTTCTTCGACGAGGAGGGGTATCCCAAGCGTCCCCTGTGGGGCCACTCCGCCCCCTCGCATGCCGTCGCCCTGTGCCGCGACGCGGGGGCGAGGCGGCTGCACCTCTTCCACTTCGCCCCCGACCTCGACGACAACGCGGTCGCCGCCATGGAATCCCGGGCCCGAGCCGCAGCCCACGCCGGCCTGGACGTGGCCGCCGCGGCCGAGGGGATGGAGGTCACCCTGGCGGGAGGACAGTGAGGAGCGCATGCCGGAACCCGACGATGCGAAACAGATAGCCGGGAGGTGCTTCCTCGTGCTCTTGATCTTCACGGTCCTTGGATGCAGGGTGGCCATGGAATGGATCTTCTCGTGAGGGCCGGCGGCGGCAGGCTGTGACCGACTCACGGATGCTCGAACACTACGCGAAGGGGATGGAGCGAGAGCGCCTGGCGGCCGGCGACGGGCGGCTGGAGCTGCTACGGACGCAGGACCTGATCACCAGGCACCTCCCGTCCCCTCCGGCACAGGTGGTGGACGTGGGCGGCGGCCCCGGGGCCTACGGCCTGTGGCTGGCGAGCCTGGGATACGCCGTGCACCTCATCGATCCGGTCCCGCTGCACGTGGAGCAGGCACGGGAGGGTTCGGCCCGCCAGGCGGATCGCCCGCTGGCTTCCGCGGAGCTGGGAGACGCCCGGCGGCTGGAGAGACCCGACCGGAGCGCCGACGCCGTCCTGCTGCTCGGGCCGCTCTATCACCTGGTGGAAAGGGTGGACCGGGAGAGGGCGCTGCGGGAGGCGGCCCGGGTGCTCAGGCCGGGGGGGCTGGTGTTCGCGGCGGCCATCTCGCGCTTCGCCTCGCTCCTGGACGGGCTGCGATCGGGCTTCCTCGACGACCCGGTCTTCCAGGGGATCGTGCGGCAGGATCTCGCCTCCGGCCGCCACGAGAACCCGGCGGACCATCCGTATTACTTCACGACCGCTTACTTCCATCTGCCCGCCGAGATCGACACCGAGATCCATCATGCCGGGCTCCAGCCGCTCGGGCTCTTCGCCGTGGAGGGGGTCGGCTGGCTCCTGCCCGATCTCGATCAGCGGCTCGCGGACCCGGCGCGTCTCGAACGCCTGATGAGCGCGCTGCGCTCGGTCGAGCAGGAGCCGGCTCTTCTGGGGGCGAGCGCCCACGTCCTGGCGGTGGCGCGCAGGCCGATCTGAGTCCTCCCGGCCGGGCGGGCCTTCCGGAGCCGTCCCATGGAACCGATGGATGACGTCCTGTCTATTGAGCAGCCTCTCACCGGCGCCCGGGCATGGGGGCCGTGCATGCCGTAGAGTTAGGAGCTCGGCGTGCGGGCCTTGGAGTCGTGAATGCTGGCTAAGATCAAGCGATGGCTGCTGCTCCGGCTGCCTCCCACATGGGCGGGCCGCCTGCGCGCCTGGCGCGTCAGGCATCTGATCCGGACGTTCCCGGCGCGGGTGGTCGAGCACTCCTACGGCGGCAGCCGCCTGAAGGTGTTCCTGGCCGATCCCCTCTCCCAGGGCTGGTACGACGGCGACTGGCCGGCCCTGCCCGAGATCGCCTCGCTGCAGCAGAGCCGGCTCCGCTCAGGTGCCCGGGTGTTCGACGTCGGGGCGCACCAAGGCGTGGTCGCCGCGATGCTCGCCGGCGTGGTCGGGCCGGCGGGGCAGGTCGTGGCCGTCGAGGCCAGCCTCCACAACTGCCGCGCCGCGGCCAGGAACCGCGAGCTGAACGGCCTGAGCCAGATCGAGGTGGTCCAGGCGGCGGTCGCCGACCGGCCTGGAACGCTCTACTTCAACCAGGGCCTGAACGGCCAGCTTGACGACGGGTCCGGGGCCAGGGGCCGGCTTGCGGTCGAAGCGATCACGCTGGACCAACTGGCCGAGCGCTTCGGACCGCCGGACGTGGTCTTCCTCGACATCGAGGGTGCCGAATGCCTGGCCTTGTCGGGCGCCCCTCTGGTGCTCGCGTCAGGGGCCGACTTCTTCGTCGAGGTGCACGTGGGGTGCGGGCTCGAGAAGCTCAGTGGGTCCGTGGCCCAGTTGCTTTCCTACTTCCCCAGCCACCGGTTCGACCTCATGGTGCGGGCCGAGGAGGATGATTCGTTCCGCCCGTTCCGCCAGGACGATCCGCTGACCTCGGAACGCTTCTACCTCCTGGCGCGGTGCCGGGGTGCTGAGGCCGGCAGGGCCGGCGCACCCGGCCCGGCGGCCGCCCGCAGGCCGGCCTGAGTCAGTCCACGAGGGCGGGCTGGACGCCCAGACCCGGCTGGCGGGAGAGCACCAGCTCGCCGCGCGCCAGCTCGATGCCGCCCCGGAAGGGGTCGCTCTCGAGATCGAGGTGCCCGTCGAGGTCGATCCAGGCAGCGCTGATTGCGGCCGCCGCGAAGTGAGCCGCCGCCGCGATGCCGGCGCACGATTCGTCCATGCAGCCGATCAGCCCCTTCCAGCCGGCGCCAGCCAGGGCCGCGTCGATCCGGCGGGCCTCGGCCAGACCGCCGCACTTCATCAGCTTGATGTTGGCGCCCCTGGCCGCCCGGGCCGCCGTCAGGGGGGCGAGATCCGCGGCCGTCCTCACCGACTCGTCGGCCACCACGGGCATCGGGAGCTCCCTGGTCGCCCGCCTCAGCCCCTCCAGGTCTCCCGCCGCGGCCGGTTGCTCCACCAGCTCGATCCGCAGCGACGCCAGCTCCCGGCCCAGCCCCAGCGTCCCTTCGGCACCATAGCCTTCGTTCACGTCCACACGGATCGCCATCTGCTCACCGGAGGCGGCCCGGATGCGCCGGAGCGCCTCCCGATCGCGCGTCGCATCCTCTCCTATCTTCACCTTGATGGCCCGGAAGCCAGCGGCGGCGTGGCGGCGCGCCGCCTCGGCCATCGCTTCGGGCTCCCCCAGCCCCAGCGTGATGGAGGTGAAGAGCCGGCGCCGCGCTCCTCCCAGAAGCTCCACCAGAGGCTGCCCGCGCGCCTTCGCGTGCAGGTCGTGCAGGGCGATGTCGAGCGCGGCCAGCGCCCCCCGGCATCCCGGCGCCGCAGCAGCGGCACGCTCCAGGCAGGCGTCGAGATCGGAAAGATCGCGGCCGGCCAGGGCCGGCAGCATCGCCTCGCGCAGGGCGGCCTCGGCGGCCGGGCCGTCGTCGCCCGACAGCTTCGGGACCGGCGTGGCCGCCCCATACCCTTCCCGGCCCCCGTCGTCCCGCAGGATCAGCGTCACGATGTCCGCCGCGTCGAAGCGCATGCCGGCGATCCTGTAAGGGAGGGTGAGGCGGGTGGGCCGCAGCCTCGCCCGGCCCTCGGCCAGCCTCATGCGGCGCGCAGGCCGAAGCGGCGGATCACCAGCGCCGCCAGCGCCTCGCCGTCGTCGGCCAGCGGATCGAGCACCGGCAGGCCGAGCTCGTCCTCCAGCCGCCGCGCGTGCGCGGCCACGGCGCCGGCGTCCAGCCCCTCGCGCGACAGGGTCACGGCGAGCGTCGGCGCACCGGAGATCAGGCGGATCACGTCGATGTGGCGCCCCGGCGGCGCCAGCGGGTACTCGGGAAAGCCTTCCAGCGCTGCGCGCCCCGGCGCGTGCTGCAGGAGGACCACGTCGGGGCGGGCGGCCCCCAGGATCTCGAAGCCTCCCGGATAGACGGGATGGATGAGACTCCCCTGCCCTTCAATCACGATGGCGTGGGGACGGGCCTGGTCCCAGGCGCTCCAGACGGCGTGCTCGATCTCTCCGGTGACGAAGTCGTTGACGAGGGAATCGAGGAGGAGCCCGAAGCGCGCCCCCTGCATCCATCCGGTCTGCCCGGTGGCCACCATCTCGGCGCGCAGCCCGTGGCGCTCCAGGGCCTGCACCAGCAGCCAGGCCGTGGTGCGCTTCCCCACGGCGCAGTCGGTCCCCAGCACGGCGAGGCGGGGACAGACCACCTCGGCGATCTTGCCGGAGAAGAAGCGCAGCTCCGATCGGGGCGGCGTGCGCCGCACATCGCGGATCACCGCCCCCGAGGCGGCTGCCAGGGAGGCCAGCTCCGGATCGTCGGCCAGGAACTCGTGCAAACCCGAGTCGACGTTCAGCCCGCGGCGCAGCGCGGCGGCCACCACCGCGCGCAGATCGGCGGGCAGCCGGCCGCCCACCGTGGCCACTCCCACCACCATGTGGGTGGCCGGCCCTCCGGGGAGGCGCAGCCCTTCCTCCAGGCTCGCCACGATGGGGATGCCTCGAGGTTTCCCGTCGAGCACTTCGCCAGCGTCTCGTCGCGCCAGGGACGAGTCGATGACCCCGGTCAGGCGGTAGCGGCGGGTGAAGCGCACCAGCCCGTGAGCCGTCTTGCCGTCGGTTGCGCCGAACCTGCCTTCGCACAGCACCAGGGCGACGCCGTCCATCAGGGGCTCCCTCCGGCGAGCGACCGCCACCCGATCAGGACATCGATCCTGCGGCGCTGCGCCTCCGGACGGGCGACGCGGACCATCAGGAAGCGCTTGCCGTCCGGCGACAGGTCGTAGGGGCGCCAGTCCCTCTCCTGGCCGCGCATCAGCGGCAGGTCGAACAGCTTGGAGGGCTTCCCCACCGCGATGGTGTCGCCGCGCGGCTCGACCGGCACGGCCTTCATGGAGATGTCGTCGAGAAAGAAGACCTCCCGGCCGTCGCGGCCCCAGAGCGCTCCCCAGGCCGGCCCGGGCGCGGCGAGCCACTTGGGACCGGGGCCCGGGAAGCGGCGAACGTAGAGGTCCAGCGACCCCGACTCGCTCGAGGAGTAGGCGAGCCAGCGGCCGTCGGGGGAGAGCGCGGCGCCCCACTGCTGCACCGGCTCCTGGACCACCGGACGCGGAGGGGTCACACCGTCGAGGAACACCATGTGGATGTCGCTCCCCGAAATGCCGTACTCCGACACGAGAGCGGCGCCGCCGTCGGGGGTCACCGACGTCAGGGCCAACGGCCGGCCGAGCGACACGGCCTTCACCGGCCGGCCCCCGTCGAGAGACTGGACCAGGACGGTGCTGTCGTGGTCCTCCAGCGTGTAGAGGATGCGGCCGCCGGGAGCCGGCTCGACGCCGATGGCCTGCACCCCCGTGGTCATCCTGGTGAGCGATCCCCGCTCGGGCGCGTACCGCCAGATGTCACCCCGGTCCGCGAAGACGATCTCCCCCAGCTCCGGGAGGATCCTGGCGAAACCGTAGGGTCGCAGGGGCGCACCGAGGCTCTCCACGGTGCCGGAGCGGTCGATCCAGACCAACTCCTCGTCGTCCTGCAAGCTGGCCGCGGGGAGGTAGGCGAGCCGGTCGCCGGCGACGGCGAAGTGCGAGGCGCCGCTGGTGGGGTAGCCGTCGATCCGATCGACGATCGACACCGGCGGCCCGGTCACCTCGAGGCGGCCGGGGTCGAAAGGCACCGCGAACAGCTCTCCCCGGCGGGCGTACAGCAGCCGATCGGGAGGGGCGAAGCGGGCCATGGCCGCCCCTCGCACCAGCACCTTGCGCTCCTTGGTCTTCAGGGAGACCGCCTCGATGGTGGCGTCGTCGTACGACCCGGGGCTGTCGGTCAGCCCCACCGTGAAGAGCACCCACTCCGTCCCCGGCAGGGCGTCGGGCCAGCGGTGCGTGCGCTCGCGGCGTGACGTGTCGAGAGAGGTCAGGGGGACCGGTTCGCCCCCCGATGAGCTCACCGTAGAGAGCGGCCCGGCGAAGCCGCTGACCAGCACGATCGTGCCGTCGTCGAGCCAGACTCCGGCGCGAGGCTCCTGTGTCTCGCACAGATCGATCGGCTGCGAGCCGCCGATCAGGATCTTCTTCAGGCGGTTCCCGGTGAAGAAGCCTATCCACCGTCCGTCCGGGGAGAAGAAAGGGCTGTGCCCTCCCTGGGTCCCGGGCAGAGGCCGCGCGACCGGCTCTTCCAGCCGCCGGGTCTGCAGCTCGAAGGAGCCGCCGCGGCGCACGCAGAATGCCAGGGTCCCGCCGTCGCGCGACGCGGCCAGACCGATCATCTCGGTGGGGACGGCGGCGATGGCATCCTGATCCAGAACCACGCTGAGACGCACCGGAGTCCGTGGAGCCGGCTCCACGAGAGCGGGGCGGGGTCCGAGCAGCGGGATGGCCACGGCGGCCGACGCCGCCAGCGCCGCCACGGTCCAGGGGACGAGCCCCATCCAGCCCCCGCCAAGCGCGGTCCGGCCGGCCCTGCTTCGGTCCTGCCCTCCGGCCGTCTCCGCCACCCCGCCCTCGAGGGACTCGAGCGCCACGCGCGCCTCCCCTATGTCGCGCAGCCGCAGCCGGGCGTCCTTGATCAGGCACCGTCCCAGCAGTCGGCGCAGCTCGGCCGGAAGCCCCGCGGGAAGCCGCTGCCAGTCCGGCTCGTCCTTGATGACCGAGGCCAGGATCTCCGAGGCCGTCTCGCCGGAGGCGAGCCGCCGGCCGGCCAGCATCTCGTAGAGCACGGCGCCGAAGGCCCAGATGTCGGCCCTGCGGTCCACGGGCCTTCCTCTGGCCTGCTCGGGGGACATGTAGGCCGCCGTGCCGAGGATGGTCCCCGCCTTGGTGGCGGCCGCGGTGAGGGTGGGGGAGAACGACACGTCGGGCGCCGGCCCGTCCCCCTCCAGTGCCTTGGCCAGGCCGAAATCGAGGACTTTGACCGCTCCGTCGGGCCTGACCTTCACGTTGGCCGGCTTCAGATCACGGTGGACCACGCTCCGCTCGTGAGCGTACTCCAGCGCGTCGGCGATCTGCCGGGCGATGGGAAGCGCCTCGTCGCAGGCGAGCGCCCCTCGCGCCAGATGGTCCGCGAGCGTCGGGCCCTCCACCAGCTCCATCACCAGGGCGCGGACGCCTCCGGCCTCCTCCAGCCCATGGATGGCTGCGATGCCGGGGTGGTTGAGCGACGCCAGGATGCGGGCTTCGCGCTCGAAGCGGGCGAGCCGGTCGGGGTCTCCGCCGGACAGTTCGGGGAGGACCTTGAGGGCGACCTCCCGCCCCAGCCGGGTGTCCGAAGCCCGGAACACCTCTCCCATCCCGCCGGCCCCCAGCCTTCCGGTGACGCGGTAGTGGGCGAACGAGTCTCCGGCCGACAGGGCGCTCATCGGTCCCGGGAACTCCGGTCCCCGGGATGGGAGGTCAGCATCGGGCCATTGTACCGGGCCGCGGCCGCCGCGGGGAGGACTCCCCGGCGCCCACGCTGATTTTCTGTGGCACCGCAGATTGAATCGAAGTAGTGTTGGCCGAGCCGCCCCCCCAGGCTCCTTTCTTCAAAGGAGCACCCATGCCCAGGCTTCTCCGACGTCTCGCCGTTCCCGCCGCCGCCTCCCTGGTTCTCTGGTGCACGCCGGCGCTGCCGCTCCCTGCCGGAGAGCACGCCGTCTCGTTGGAGCGCAGGGTCGAAGCGCAGCGGGCCATCGAGCGCGTCTACCACCGCCACCGCGTGGGGTCGGCCCGCAGCTTCGAGGAGGCCCTGCCGGCCGATCTCCCCTCCCGCAAGGTGGCCCGGTACCTGGCCCAGGGCGACGAGCTCTCCCGCCGGTGGAACGTCACCGTGACCCGTGAGGCGCTGGTCCGGGAGATGGCCCGGATCCGCTCCAACACGATGTTCCCCGCCAGGCTGCGCGCCATCGAGCGGGCGCTGGGAGCCGACGAGGACCTGATCCTGGAGACGGTCGCCCGGCCGGTGCTCACCGGCCGCCTGATGCGGCGCTTCGAGGCGAGCCAGCGGGGCCCGGCCGAAGGCGGGACGGAGAGGGAGGCCGGGCCGGCGGAGCGTCCGGCTGTGCCGGCACAGGAGACAGCCACGGCGGCGCCGGACACGGAGGGCGGCAGCGAGGCGCTCGTGCCGCAGAACTTCTGGTGGGGTGGCCGGGGGGACGACCTCCCTGCGGCCATGTCCAGTTTCGTGAGCGTGTGGACCGGGAGCGAGATGATCGTCTGGGGAGGATCTTTCTTCACGAACACCGGCTCCCGCTATGACCCGCTCACCGACACGTGGACCGCCGTGGAGGTGAACGGGGCGCCCGATCCCCGCCGGGATGCCGCCGCGGTCTGGACGGGGAGCGAGATGGTGGTGTGGGGGGGCGTCACGCGCCTCGGCCGGACCCAGACCGGCGGGCGGTACGACCCTGTGGCCGACACGTGGTCGCCGACCTCCACGGTCGGCGCGCCCCCGGCGCGCTCGCGCCACGCCGCGCAGTGGACCGGCTCGGAGATGATCGTCTGGGGCGGCAACAGCCTTTCGGGGGACACGGCGACCGGCGGGCGCTACGACCCGGCCGCCAACACATGGACCCCCCTCTCGGGGGTGGGCGCGCCGTCGGGGAGGTCACACTTCGTCTCCGTCTGGACCGGCTCCGAGATGATCGTGTGGGGGACCCCGACCAGCTCCACGGGAGGCCGCTACAATCCCTCCACCGACTCATGGGCTCCCACGTCGCTGGCCGGAGCGCCCGGCGTGCGGACGGGGCCTGCCGCGGTCTGGACCGGCAGCGAGATGATCGTCTGGGGAGGAACAGGCGCTGGAGTGGTGTCGACGGGCGCCCGGTACAACCCGACCACCGACACCTGGGTTCCGGTGTCCACGGCAGGGGCTCCATCAGTCCGTTTCGATCACACCATGGTCTGGACGGGTCAGCTCGCGATCACGTGGGGTGGGTTCAGCGGGACCTTTCCCTCCAGCGTGCTCGCCAACGGAGGGCGCTACGACCCGGCAACCGACACCTGGACGGCCACGAGCCTGACGGGGGCCCCCGGCGCGCGGCGGGAGCACGCCGCCGTCTGGACAGGAGACCTCATGATCGTCTGGGGAGGATCGGGCAACGGCCTGCTCCGGACCGGTGGACGGTACGATCCGGCAGGCGACAGCTGGACCCCGACATCCGCGGCCCCCGACCCGGCCATACCGGTCGAGAGGGCCTACCATGCCGGCGTCTGGACCGGCAGCGAGATGATCGTCTGGGGAGGGGAAGGGAGCGGGCCCGACGGCGCACGCTACGACCCGCTGCTGGATGACTGGAACACCCTGTCCACGCTGAACGCCCCCCTCAGCCGCTCTTTCCCCGCGGGCGTCTGGACCGGCAGCGAGATGATCGTGTGGGGAGGAAGCGACACCGAGGGGGTGATCCTTCACGGGACGGGAGGGCGGTACGACCCGGCGGCCGACGCGTGGAGGGCCACGTCGAGTGCAGGCGCTCCGACGGCCCGTTCAGAGCACACGGCCGTCTGGACCGGCAGCGAGATGATCGTGTGGGGAGGCGACGACGGAGACCTCCAGGCGACGGGGGGCTGCTACAGCCCCGCAACCGACAGCTGGACGCCGACGTCGCCGTCCGGTGCTCCGGTCCCGCGCTCTTCGCACAGCGCCGTCTGGACCGGCAGCGAGATGATCGTCTGGGGAGGGGTCGGTGGCGGCATCAGCGGGGGCCGGTACAGCCCGGTCTCCGATTCCTGGACGCCTACGACCGAAGCCGGCGCCCCTTCGCCCCGGTTCCTCCACTCGGCGGTGTGGACGGGGACGGAGATGATCGTCTGGGGGAGCCTCAGCAGCAACACCGGCGGCCGCTACGACCCTCTGGCCGACACATGGGTCCCCACCTCCACGGCGGGAGCCCCTTCGTCGCGCGTCTGGGCCGGCGTCTTCTGGACGGGGACGGAGATGTTCGTGTGGGGCGGTCTGCACCCCGTCGACTTCGGCGCCCGCAGCCTCGACGATGGCGGGCGATACACCGCCGCCACCAACTCCTGGAGTCCCTTGTCCACGGTTGGGGCGCCGGGACCGCGAAACCTCCACACGACCGCATGGACCGGCAGCACCATGCTCGTGTGGGGAGGCGAGCAGTGGGATTTCGACGTGATCTCCTGGGCGGAGAACACCCGGGCGCGGTGGTACGGCAACCGCAACGCCGTGGTGGTGGACGAGGACGGAGACGGCTACACGCCGGGCGAAGGGGACTGCGACGACACGAACCCGAACGTGAACCCGGGAGCGATCGAGCGCCCCGGGAACCTCCTCGACGAAAACTGCGACGGCGAAGTGGTCTGCGATCCCTCCATCGCCTGGCGCAGCCCCGGGGCGTACACGTCCTGCGTGGCCCGAGCTTGCGAGAGCCTGATCGCCGCGGGGGCCCTGACCGAGGAGGAGTGCCGGCCGCTGCGGTACCGGTCGGTGGTCCCGTAGAGGCGAGCGGCACGGCGTCCCGGAAGGGCCCTCAGCTTCTCTTCGAGGCCCGCTTCCGGGAAGGGACCTTGCCGCCGGCGCGCCGGGCCTGCGACAACCCGATCGCGATCGCCTGCTTGCGGCTCTTCACCTTCTTGCCCGAGCGGCCGCTGCGGAGAGTGCCGTGCTTGCGCTCGCGCATCGCCTTGCGGACCTTCTCCTGCGCCTTCTTGCCGTATCTGGCCATCGGTGCGCCTCCTTCGCGCGCGTGCCCACCGCTGTTTCATTGATGGATCACGGCGCGGGGCGAGTCGAGGCGGCCGCTACGAGCCGTCCGGCAGCGTGAAGGCACCGGGGGCGAGCGGGTCTTCCTCGGCCGGGTGGTACCGGTGGCAGGTCACGCAGGAGGAAGGGGCCGAGGCGGTCCCCCCCTGGTGGCAGGCGGCGCACGCCTCCTTGCCGGCGAGCAGGACGTCGGCCGTGCGGGTGCTCCGCCTCGCCTCCTGGTGGCATGCCTCGCACGCCAGGGACCGATGCGCCCTGTGAGAGAACGACGCGGCCGCCATCCAGACGGCCGGCACCCTCGGATCGGCAACGTGTGGAGGAGGCGTGAGCGCCGCGGTCCCCGCCGGGGAGGGGGCCGAGGCCGCCAGCGTGCCGGTGGAGGCGTTGCCCGCGGCCGCTTCCTCCGGCGCTCCGTGGCAGTAGGCGCAGGTCTGCCGCTCCAGCAAGCGCACCGCCAGCGCCACCCGCTCGGTCACGAAGGGGCGCTCGGCCCGCGCCGGCAGCGACAGCGGGACGTGCGTCGGCGGGTCGAGCCGCGGAGTCCTCTCCCGGTGCCGCCTCAGCGCCGCGGCCACAGGATCGGCTTCGTCCAGCGCGCCGCCCGCCTGCACCGCGGCGCCGGCGTACAGCTCGACGAGGAGGTCCCGCGCCGCCTCGGGGTCGCCGTGGGGCACCACGGTGCCGGGAGGGAATCGCCCTTCGGTGTCGAACGCCAGCGGGTGGCAGGAGGCGCAGTGGTCCTCGTAGGCGACTTCCCGCATCAGCGCGCCGGCGGCGTCGGGCTGGTGGCAGGCGGCGCAGTCCAGAGTCACCGGCCCGGACGCGCCTCGCAGGCCGGGTTCCAGGTGCAGCTTGTGGTTGAGCCGCAGGCGGCCCTCGTCCCGTCCGGCGGCCAGGGGGTCGAACTCGGGGTGTTCTCCGGGGAAGCGGCCGACCGACGCGTCCACGGCGAGCGCTCCATCGAGCACCTCCAGCGCCGCGTGGCACGAGGCGCAGTGATCGTCGGTGACGGCCACGAGCGGCCCGCCACGGTGCTCGAGGTGGCACGAAGCGCACGTCGGGGCCTGGAGCTGCCTGGCGTGGTGAGCCGGCCCCGCGTGGCACGTCGTGCAGGCGGCGTCGGTGACCCCTCCCATCCCCCGGCCCCGCGATCCCAGCGGGGCGGGCCCCGCCGCGGCCTCCCGGGCGGGCCCGTGGCAGGAGGCGCAGTCGTGCTGGAAGAAGGCGTGTGCCGGGGAGAGGTCCCCCGCCGACCAGGCGATGCGCTGCGCCGGCAGCAGCCACCAGCCGGCGGCCAGCCCGGACAGGAGGGCCGCCGTCCAGCCCGCCCTCCCTTTCCACGTCCTGAGAGGATGGGGGCGCAGGAAGTACCCCAGGTCGATCCTCTTGGCGATGGTCTTGGTGGTCCTGGCGCGGGCCATCTCGTCTCAGTAGCTCAGGGTCATGACCGCGTGGGCGGCGGTGAGCACCAGCAGCGCCCAGGAGAGCGGGACGTGCACGAAAAGCCATCCGTGCAGCCAGCGGTGCAGCCTCTCCTGCACGGCGAGCTGCCGGCGCTCCTCTCCGATCTGGGCCAGATCGGCGACCGTCTCGTGCAAGTCCGGCGGCACCAGGGTGCGGAGCTGGCCGAACAGCGCCTCCGCGCGCCCGGCGTCGCCCAGCCGGTGCCCGGGCGAGCCATCGGACGCCAGGAACGGACTCAGCTCGTCCTGGAAGAAGCGCGTGATCGGCTCGGAGGCCGCCTTCTTCACCCGCTCCGCGGCCTCCGCGCGAAGCTGCTCCACGACGTGCGGGATCTGCTCGTAGATCGTCTCCATCTCCACGCTCGCGGTCATCAGCCGCGGGAGGACCTGCTGCAAGACCAGGCCGAACAGCCCCGACGCGGTCACCACGGCCAGCAGGATCAGGAGCCAGGTCGAGGCGGTCCCCCCCGTCCGGAACCCGGAGTGGAACAGCGCCAGGGGGACCACGAGCAGGCCGAGCCAGATGTGCCCCCGCATCCAGGTCGAAGCGCGCCCCAGGCGCCAGGCCGGGCGCTTCTTGCGCACGGCGAGCAGCGCCTCGAACGCCATCGCCGCCGCCGCGGCGAAGCCGAAGGCCAGCCCCGCGGCCGAGCCGCCGCGGACCCCTCCCGGCGAGGCCCGGGCCGCCGCCCAGTACGCGGCCCCACCGGCCCCGGCGGCCAGGCAGGTGGCCGCGATCCACCGGCGGTGCGTGCGGTCCACGATCACGTCGAGGGGCCGATCTGCTCGGAGAAGAACGAGTGAGGCTCGACCCTGAACGCGGCGTCGTGCGGGCAGGCGGTCACGCACGACGGCTCCGGCAGGTGCGAGCAGAGATCGCAGGTGGTCGCCTTGTCGCGCGTCTCCTTCACGCGCGCCTTGTGCCCGGTGCCCGCGCCGGCGTCCGCGTCACCCGTCGCCGCCTGGGCGGCCGGGGCGGGGAAAGGGTGCATGTTGATGTTGCCGTAGGGACACTGTCTGGCGCACAGCCCGCAGCCGATGCACCAGTCCTCGATGACGATCTCCAGCGACTCCTTGCGCCGGATCGAGCCGATGGGGCACCCCACCATGCACAGCGGGTCCCGGCACTGCCGGCAGGATGTGGCCACCAGGTAGCGGTCGAACCGGAGGCCATCGCGCACCAGCCTGGTCACTCCATCGTGGGTCTCGGCGCAGGCACGCACGCAGTCGTCGCAGCGGGTGCAGCGATCCAGGTCGATCACGAGCAGGTTCTGCGCCTGCATCAGCCCCTGCTCGAGGAAGTCGTCGAGCCGCCGGCCGGACATGGCCTCGGCCTGGGACTGGTTGGCCCTGCGGCGCGAGGCGGAGGCCTCCTCCAGCCTGGCCCGGATGTCGGGGAACTCCTCCACCATCGCCTGGAAGTCCTCCGCCCCGATCCTGACCACCTCCACGTGATCGAGGGCGGTGCAGGTGGCCTCGCGCGCCCCCTCACCCAGCAGCCCCATCTCGCCGAAGGCGCTCCCCCGCGACAGGTAGGCCATCACCATCTCTCCGCCGGGGAAGGAGCGCGTCACCCGCACGAAGCCGATGCGCACCAGGTAGAAGGCGTCGGCCGGCTCTCCCTGCCGGCAGATCGTCTGCCCCGGCTCGAAGGAGGTCAGCGTCACGCGGGATCGGATGCGGTCGAGGAAGCCGGGCGTCAGCCCGGCCAGAAGGGGCACCGATCGCAGGTGGCCGTCCATGGCCCTGGCCCTGTAGTCCGCCTCCAGCTTCTCGCGGAAGACCTTGTTCTTCTGGAGAAGCTGGAGGATGTTGCGCAGCATCTCCAGAGCAGTGCAGTCCTCCGCGGCCACAACCGTGGCCGAGCGGGGGTAGAACGACAGGCAGGTCATCTCGCCGAAGAGGGACCCCGCCGGCAGCACGGCCACCGGCCTGTCGGTGGCCAGATCCACCGGAGCGTCGATGGGGATGGGCCTCGCAGGCCCCTCGCCGGACACTCCGCCCCGGCCCCGCGCCAGAGAGCTGCGTATGCGGCGGACGAAGCCACCCAGCCCCCCTTCGGTCTCCACGCGCGCGATCGGCGCGCGGATGGAGACGCTGGCCGATCCCTCCAGGATGTAGAAGGCGGTGGAGCCGAACTCCCCTTCCCGGCAGATGACCTCTCCCTTGCGGAAGCGGCGGCGCACCACGGCGCCGGGGTACTTCTCCAGCGTCGCGGCGGTGGTCCCCTGGAAGATCGGCAGGGCCGCGAGATGCTCGGCGGTCAGCGGCTCGCCGTGCTCGAGCCTTATTTCGGCGACGGGCTTGGCCATCCGCGGGGCCTGGCCCTCAGTGGCGCTCGACGGGCTGGAGCGCCCGCGCCGGATCCATCCAGCGGCGCACCAGCGGGTGCTCCAGCATCCCCTTCATCCAGGCGGCCGCGCGGGGGGTGGAGGCGGCAGGGACCTGGAAGGCGGTCAGCCGCACCACCACCGGTGCGAACAGGATGTCCGCCGCGCTGAAGTCACCGCACAGCCAGGGCCCCCCCTCGTGGAGGGCGTCCTCCCAGAGCCTCAGGACCTCGGCCGCCTCGGCCAGGGCCTCGGGGGACGGAGCTGGAGGCGACGGCAGGAAGCACAGGTTGAAGGACATCGACTCGCGCAGCTTGGAGAAGCCCGAGTGCATGGCCGCGGCCAGCCACCGGGCGCGCGCGCGGCGCGCCGGATCCGCGGGCCAGAGCGCGGGGCGGGCCGGCGCCGGGAAGCTCTCCTCCAGGTACTCGATGATGGCCAGCGAGTCGGGGATCACCAGCCGGCCGGATGGGCGCTCGTGGTGCAGCACCGGCACCTTGCCGGTGGGAGAGACCTCGCGGCGGCGGGCCCGGCTCTCGTCCTGCACCAGGGAGATCGTCCTTTCCTCGAAGGGAAGCCCCTTGTGGTGCAGGGCCAGCCACCCCCGCATGGACCACGACGAGACGTTCTTCTCGCCGATGTAAAGGACCAGCTTCCCCCCGGTGTCGGCCATCGCCTCTCCTTTGTGCGCCGCGCCCGTCGCGCCCTCCGCGCCCGGGACCGCGGCGGTATCTTATCATCGCCGGACAGCGGAGCCGCACCGCATCGAGGAGGGGAGGCCGTCCGGCAAGGACCGGCGGGAGGGCACGTCATGGCGAACGGTCCACTCTCGGGAAGGATCGCCCTGGTCGCGGGGGCCACCCGCGGCGCGGGCCGGGGGATCGCCGTGCAGCTCGGAGCGGCGGGGGCGACGGTGTACGTCACCGGCAGGACGACCGGCGGCCGCCGCTCGGAGATGGACCGCCCGGAGACCATTGAGCAGACCGCCGCCCTGGTGGACGCCGAGGGGGGCCGCGGGATCCCCGTCGTGGTGGACCATCTGGTCCCGCACCAGGTGCGAGCCCTGGCCGACCGCGTCGAGAAGGAGCAGGGCCGCCTGCACATCCTGGTGAACGACCTCTTTGGCGCCACCCGGATCGAGTGGGGCAAGACGGTCTGGGAGTCGGACCTGGACTACGGCTTGAAGACGCTGCGGCTGCAGGTGGACACCCACGCCATCACCAGCCACTACATGATCCCCCTTCTCATCAGGAGCCCCGGCGGCCTGGTGGTCGAGGTCGGCGACGGCACGGAGGAGCACAACCGGAGCCGCTACAGGAACTCGTTCTTCTACGACCTGGCCAAGGCGTCGGTGCTCCGGATGGCCTTCGCCCTCAGTTATGAGCTGAAGCTCCACGGCGCCACGGCCGTGGCGCTCACCCCAGGGTGGCTGCGCTCGGAGGCGATGCTCGAGGCCTTCGGGGTGACCGAGGAGAACTGGCGCGACGCCATCGCGCGGGTGCCGGGGTTCGCCGTCTCGGAGAGCCCCGCCTACGTGGGCCGCGCCGTGGCCGCCCTGGCCATGGACCCCGATGCGGCGCGGTGGAACGGCGCCTCTCTGTCGAGCGGGCAGTTGGCGAAGGTCTACGGCTTCACGGATCGGGACGGCAGCCGTCCCGACGCCTGGGGCTACCTGGAGGCGGCCGAGGCGGCGGGCGCGCCCCCCGACCCGGCCGCCTTCCGCTGAGGCCCTGCGGCGTTCACGCCGATACTGGCTGTTTACATGGAGTTGGATAATCATTTAACAACCAACTTTTTGTTGATTAATATCCGACTATACGCTGGATGCTACTGTCATGAGTCAGAATTACGTGACTTAATATTTCATTCGATGTACCCTGCGTCCAAGGAGGGTGCGGATGGCGAAGAAGCGAACCCTTCGTGTGGACCAAGACGGCCGATCAGATTCTCCAGTCGGTGGCTCGCTTCTGCCGCCGAATTATTAACGGAACTCCGGACTCAGGACACTAGAGGGCGTTGTCAATCAGTGGGCTCAACAGGGTTGGGAGTTCTACAGTGTCGAGACAATCGGCGTTGTTGAGAATCCTGGTTGTCTCGCCAGCCTGCTCGGCGCGAAGTCAACAACGACGGACTATTACGTCGTCGTTTTCCGGAAGACCGCATGATCCAGAGAAGGATGGAAGAGAGCTATAGGAGGTGATGAACCTGGCGCGATGCGTTTGTGGAAGCAACCAGCACGACTCAGTGACCTGTCACTCAGTGCGCCGGGAAGGGACGCAAGGGCGGTGGAATCCTGTCTTCGAGCTACGAGTGCATCAACTGCAAAGGAACAGGGCGGAAATGCCCCAAGGGCAAATAGCTCAGGATCCCGAGTTGCGTTGACGGAGTAAGCAATGAACTTGGAGATAGGGCTCATCTGAATGGGAACATGAGGAGCGGCGTACCTTCGTCCGAAGGGTTGAGAAGGGGAGGCCTACTCCAGAGAGGGTCCGGGACCACCGGCCGCCTTAATCGCCCCCGCCCGGCCCATGATCTTGCGGATGACCCTCTCCACATCCTCGAGCCGGTACGGCTTCATCAGGATTTCGGTACCCCGCTGCCGAAGCTCGTCGAGCATCTCGGAGTTGACCGGCTCCCCGGTGGTGAAGATGACGCGATCCGTCAGATGCGGATGCTCTCTGCCGATGGCCTCGTAGATGTCCTTGCCCGTGCCTCGCGGCATTTTCATGTCGGTGATGACGAGGGTGTACGTCCTCGCCTGAATCTTGCGAAGGGCCTCCGGCACATCGGAAGCGGTGTCGACGCGATGCCCTTGAGAAGTCAGGAACTCCAGCAGAAAGCCCTGCACAGCCGACTCATCATCCACGACCAGCACGTCCAGCGACGGCCACTGAGTCGCACGAGCCGGCTCCGCGGACGGCTTCACCGCGACCGACCCGATATTCTGCACGATGGGGAGTTCCACGATGAAAGACGCCCCGTTTCCCGGCTCGCTCTTGACGCCAAGGCTGCCGCCATGCTCCTGGATGATGCCGTAGCAGAGAGAGAGACCCAGGCCGGTTCCTTTCCCCTCTTTCTTGGTGGTGAAGAATGGCTCGAAGATCCGCCCTTGAATCTGGGCTGGAACGCCCGGGCCGGTATCAGAAACAGTGAGCTCGAGCTTCCCTCCCGTGTGCCGGCTGACGAGCTTGATGGTCCCGCCGCTCTTTTTGGAGTCGATCATCGCGTGCTCGGCATTGTTGAGCAGGTTCAGGATGACCTGCTGTATCTGATGGAAGTCGAGCATGGTCTTTGGAAGATCTTGAGGCAGATCGGTCTCTATGGCGATCTGATTTGTCCTGAAGTGGTAAGCCTTGAGCTCCAGGGTCTTCTCGACGATGCCGTTGAGCCCGAGGTACCGCTTTTCCGGGGGATGCTTCCGCGCGAAGGCCAGCAGGTTCTTGACGATCCCGGCGGCGCGCTCGGCTTCGGAGCAGACCGTTTCCAGCCGCCTGCGAACCCCCGGTGCCAGGTCCTCCTTCAGGACGAGCTGGGTGAAGCCCAGGATCCCGGAGAGCGGATTGTTGATCTCGTGGGCGACGCCGGCCACCAGCTCTCCCAGGGCGGTCAGCTTCTCGGCCTGGACGAGCTGCTGGGTGGCGGTGTCGAGCCGCTCGCGAGTCTGACGCAGCGTCTCCTCGGATTTCGCGTGGGCCCGGCGAAGCTCGGCCTCACGGAGCTCACGGCTTACGGCCACCGACAGCTTTCCCAGCTTTCCCTTGAGGATGTAGTCCTGCGCTCCCGACCTCATGGCCTCGACGGCCGCTTCCTCGCCCATCGTCCCCGAAACGATGATGAAAGGGGTCTCCAGATAGCGCTTGCGCAGCATGGCCATGGCGGCCGGGGCGCTGAACCGGGGCATTCCGTGGTCTGATACGACAAGGTCCCACTCCCGTTCCTCGAGTGCCCGGGCCATCTCTTCGGGCGACTCCACGCGGCGCCAGATCGGATCGAACCCATCGCGCTGAAGCTGATAGATGAGCAGCGCGGCATCATCCTCGGAATCCTCCACCACCAGGAGGCTGAACGTCCGCTTCATGTCCTTCATGGTCCCGGCTCCACCTTCGGACGGCCGCATCAGTCGCTTTTGACGGTTCCCTTCTTCACGAAGCTCGTCGCGCCTTGCGGAGGCGTCTCGTTCAACACGCCCCAGAAAAGCCCGAGAGTCTTCACCGCATCCACGAACTGCTGGAACTTGACTGGCTTCACCACGTACGCGTTCACCCCCAGGCGGTAGCTCTCCACCAGATCGCGCTCCTCGCGTGAAGAGGTCAGGATGACCACGGGAATGGCGCGCAGCTTGTCGTCGGATCTCATCCGCCGCAGCACCTCCATCCCATCCATTCTGGGCATCTTGAGATCCAGGAGGGCCACGGCTGGGTTGCCAGGGGCATGGGAGGCGAAAACTCCCCGGCGGAGCAGGTAGTCCATGGCCTCAACGCCGTCCCGGACGACGATGATCTCGTTGGCGACTCGGCTCTCTTTCAAGGCGGTGACGGTCAGCTCCGTGTCTTCCTCGCTGTCCTCCGCGAACAGGATCCTCTTGAGTTCGTTCATGGAAGTCTTTGCTCCACAGGTAATGAGAGGTAGAAACTGGCCCCCTGCCCGGGGACCCCCTCGGCCCACGTACGGCCCCCGTGCCGATGGACGATCCGGCGGACGTTGGCCAACCCTATCCCGGTCCCCTCGAACTCATCGGCGCGATGGAGGCGCTGGAACACACCGAACAGCTTCGAGGCGTAGGCCATGTCGAAGCCGACGCCGTTGTCGCTGACGCACACCACCACCTCGCCGTCCTCCTTTCCGGCAAGCTTGACCTCGATGCGCGGATGCGCATCCTTGCTCGAGTACTTGATGGCATTGGATATGAGATTGGTGAAGACCAGCCGCAGCAAAGCTCTGTCGCCCTTCACCACCGGCAGCGTGCCGAGGCGCCACTCCGCAGGGACTTTCTCCTCCGCTCGCGCCTCCCTCACCACTTCCTCGACGAGCTGGCTCAGGTTGACCGGAGTGGTCTGCATGTCGCTCCGCCCGATTCTCGAGAAGGAGAGGAGGTCGTCAATGAGCTGACCCATGCGCGTGGCGGCCAGCGAGATCTTTTTCAGGCACCGGCGTCCCTCCTCCCCGAGGCTCGCGCTCTGACCTTCCAGCATCTCGGCGAAGCCCGCGATGTGCCGCAGCGGCGCCCGGAGGTCGTGCGAGACCGAATAGGAGAACGCCTCGAGCTCGTCGTTCGCCGCCTTGAGCTGCGCCGTGCGCTCGGCGACCCGCAGCTCCAGCTTGTCGTGCGCGGCCCGGAGCTCGTGCTGCTGCTTTCTGATCTCCTCGAGCATCTCGTTGAAGGACAGGATCAGCGAGTCGATCTCCTCGTTGCCGGCCCCCGAGGCGCGCACGGAATAGTCCCTGTCCTGCGAGACTCGGCGCGCGACGTCCGCGAGGCGCCTGACCGGCTCGGTGATCCTCCTTTGCAGCCGGGAGGAGATGACGATCGCAATGCCCAGCGACCCGGCCAGGACGACGGAGACCAGGACGCCGCCTCGCAGCATCGCCGTTTTCATCTCCGTCAGCTCCGAGGCGACGACGACTCTACCGATCGTTTTTCCTTCGAAAACGAGATCCTTCGACAGCAGGAGAAGATCCCTGTCCAGACGATGTCCTCCAGACGCCAGATTGAGGCCCTCATCCAGGAGATCGCTCTCCATACCCGGGTCCCTCAGGTAGGTCGCGAAGCGCTGGCCGTCCGCATAGATGCTCGCGGCTATCACGCGCGGGTCGGCCCTGAAAGCGGCCAGGGTCTTCTCCGCGGATTCCTGGTCGCTGAAGAGAATCGCTGAGACGCCATTGGCGCCCACGATGTCGGCCTGCACGGAGAGCCGGCGGATCAGTGCCCTTCGCAACTCCAGCGCGTCGTAGCCCACCATGGCTGCGCCAACCAGGACCAAGGCCGTTCCGCTGCTGAGAACGCTCGCCAGGATCAGCTGCTTCCTGACCGATCCGCCGCTCAGGGTCTTCATCATCCCCTTACCCGTTGTGGACGATCCTGGCGAGCTTCATGAGCTGCGCGCTCACCTTCAGCCCGGCGCGCTTCACGGCCCCCACGTTGATCTCGAAGCGGACCTTCCTCTCCTCAGTCAAGAACCCGATCTGGCCACCGCGCGAGGCGAAGCCTTCCATCTCTCCGACGGTGAGAACCGCGGCGCCTTCCAGGGTGCTGAGGATATGGGAGAGGTCGTCTTTCTCAGAAGAGCTGATGTAGAGTATGTTGCTCTCGCGGGCCTCGGTCACGCTCTCGAACCGCCGGACAATCAGCCTGTGGTCGTTGACCTTCTTGCCACGGATCGTCTCTTCCAGGAGCGCCCCGAAGGGATCGTCGCCCAGGATTCCTATGACCAGGTCCTGCTGGCCGGTGGAGGCGTTGGACAGCGTCTCCGAAGGCCAAGTCACGAACGTGGCGAAGTAGTACAGATAGGCCGCCTTCATCTCGTACTCGGTGGCGCGCTTGGTCACGACGTCGCTCAGCGTCGTCGTCCCGTCTCCCAGTCCCGCCAGCAGGCACAAGAAGAGAACGATTCGACCTCTCTGCGGCGACGTCACCATCGGAACGCCAGCCGCCCGTGGATGCTTCGGCTGATCTCAACGGAGTCCGGCTGTCCCCCCGCGAACTCAGCATGGTGCGAGGAGAGCAGATTCCGTCCCGAGACGGTCAGATCGAGGTTCTGGGTCAGGTGCCGGGACACCGTGATGTCCATTTCAGTGTACGACCTGACCTGCTGGGACGGCAGGCTGCCGACGTGCCTGAACCCCACGCTCAGCCCGAGGCCGTGAGGGAGATCGATCAACGATCGGATGCTGGCCATGTGCCGAGGACTGGATCCTTCGGTCGAGGTCTCGGTGGACACGTCATTGCTGCCTTCCTCGTGGAAGAGATTCATTTCCAGCCACGAGTAGGAGCCGCTGATCAGCCATTTCGAGAAGGGCCGCCATTCGTAGGCGAGTTCGGCGCCCCAGACATGGGCTTCCATCCTGTTGTCCAGTGTGAACGGCACGACTGTGTGGGACGGCGGCGGAGAAGTCTCGGTGAACGGGGTGCCCATCTCCACGCTCAGCAGCCGGTCATACTCGTTGTAGAAGAGAGCGACGTCGAGAAACAGCGCCTTCGTGGGCTGGACGCGGTAGCCCAGCTCATAGGCGGTGAGCCGCTCGGGCTTGAACTGATCCGTGCCAATCAGCCTGACGAAGGTGGGCGTCGATGGCTCCACCAGGGCGGTCAGGAGAAGATCCGTCTCCACCCGCGAAGGCACCCGCAGCGCGCGGGAGACCGCGGACCATACGGCGTGCCCCGGCACAGGGCTGAAAAGCACCCTGATGCTGGGTTGATAGTTGAAGCCGCTGTAGTCGTTGTGCTCGAACTTCGAGCCGATGGTGAAGACCAGCTTGGACGGGAGCACCTGGATCTCGTCCTGCACGAACGCGCTCACGACGTCATCGCGGCGGTTCTCCGGGACGAACTGGATGGCCGGCTCTCCCTTCGCATCGCCATCGGTCACTCTGTAGCCTGCGCCCCAGAGAAGCTCGTGCCGGAAGCCCAGTCGGGCACCATGGCGGAATTCGAGGTCGACGGTGTCACGGTCCTCGCTGAACCCAGGCTGGTTTCGGTAGGTGCGGTCGTAGTACAGGTCCACAGTGATGTCCGATGCTTCGCTCGTCGGGCGCGTCCACCGGCCCAGAAGGTTGCCGCCCCAGACCTCGGAATCCTGCCTGATGACCTCGGAGTACGGCGCGGTGTAAGTCGCCAGGGTGGCGCGGTCGCCCACTCTTCCATCGTAGACGTTCCCCTGCACCGTGAAGCGATCCCGCTCGCCGAGGGCGCCGTCCGCGCGGAACCCGGCTCGTGTCATGTCCCACTGGTCGAATTCGTCGCCGTCGTGATGGAACTCCGCGTCACGATCGAAGTACTTCGCGTACGCTCTCATGGCCGTGCCCTGCGACGTCTCCCATCCGGATCGTACGCCTCCCGCAAGCTGCTCCTGGTTTCCGGCGCCGAAGGCGATGGCGCTCCCCTGCGTGCGCTTCGCGCTTTTGGTGATGACGTTGATCACGCCGTTCACCGCGTTGGAGCCCCAAACCGTGGCGCCGGGCCCACGGATCACCTCGATCCGGTCGATGTCCTCGATGACGACATCCTGCGTGTCCCAGTAGACGCCTGCGAACAAAGGCGAGTAGACGCTCCTCCCATCGATGAGGACCAGCAGGGATCGCGAAAGGGAGCTGGTGAAGCCTCGCACGCCGATCGCCCAGCCGCTGGAGTCCGTGCGCGCCACCTGCACCCCTGCCGCGAAGCGGAGCAGTTCCGTGATGCTCGTGGCCCCCGAGCGCCGGATTTCCTCGGCGGTGATGACACGGACGGCGGCCGGCGTGTCCATGAGCTTCTCCGGCTTCTTGGAGACGGAGGTCACTTCCATTTCCATCAACTCTTCGAGTCCCATCGTGGTGAGGTCGGGAGAGGACTCCTGGCCCCACGAAGCTCCGACCACCCAGGACGCAACCGTCAGGGCTGCCGCAGCGCGCGCCATCGAGCCGCTTCGCCTTCGTCGAGAAATAGTCATATCGGGCCTTTTCCCAGGCATTTGCGGGAACACTCGTCCGCCAGGCGACGGCTCGGTACTGGCAAATCACCAGTACCGACGGCTCTCCTCAGAGGGAGGCTTCGGGCCCGGAGGAAGCTCGGGGTGGGAATCTATGACCATGAGAGGCCCAGTCAAGACACGCTCGGCAAGGGAGGGTCGGGGGTTTCCCTACCTTGATACCGAGTTGCAGGAGGATGGCCTCTGTCAGCGGTGGCTCAACCTGAGCCCGCCGGGGGCGTACCCTCCTGGCCATCGCCGGGCATTTCGAGTGACAGAAGGGTCCGGTCGTCGTCACCGGATGTTCCTCCGCTCCAGCGCTCGATCTCGGTCACAATGGCCCGGACGGAATCCTGCAGGGCCTGGCCTCGGTGCGCGGTGATCTGCTTTCGAAGCCTTTCCACGCCGAACGCCGTGCCGTCCGCGTCACTCGCCTCGGAAATGCCGTCGGAATAGAGCCAGAGACGCTCTCCCGGCTCGAGCGCGAGGTCCTGAGCGCCGAAGCGGGCGTCGTCGAACAGACCGACAGGATGGCCCTTGCAGTCGACGACACGCGTCGATCCCGAAGGGCTGGAAACGATGGGTGCCGGATGGCCCGCGCAGGCCAGGCGGACATGGCGCGTCGGCGCGTGATAGAGACCGTAGATCATCGTGAAGTACTGGGTGACTTCGGTGCCCGACCTGAACAGGTTGTTGAGCTTCTGGATCACCTTCAACGGCTCGACCAGGCTGTACCAGGGAGGCTCGGCGATCTTCCTCTTGAGGAGACCCGACTCGGTGCACAACGGCGACATCACTCGCGAGATCTGCACGGCGAGGAGGGCCGCGGAGATGCCGTGGCCGCTCACGTCAAGAATGTAAAAGCCGGCGTGCGCGGCGTCGAGGCGGACGACGTTGAGCAGATCGCCCGCCAGCTCGACGCATGGCTGAAGCCGCCAGCCGACATGCAGTCCGGGCATCACCACGCCGTCGGGTGGAAGGAGGGCCTGCTGGACGCGGGCGGCCGCCTTCATCTGGCGCTGCGTTTCCAGGTGGGTCTGCTCGAGCTGCCGATTCGCGGCTTCGAGGTGTTCCTGCCTCCTGATGAGCTCGGCCTGCATCCGCGCGATGCGGCTGGCGACCCTGAGCCGTGCGAAGAGCGCCTCCGCCTCGATCGGCTTCGACAGGAAGTCATCCGGGCCGGCCGATAGGAGCGAGCCAAGGTCGGGTAGCTCACCGCAGCCGCTCACGAGGATGACGTAGGTATAGGCGCGGCTGCCTTCGCGGATGCGCCGGATCAGCTCAAGCCCGCTCATTCCGGGCATGTTCAAGTCGCTGAGGACGATGCCAAAGTGCCTCTCCTGAAACCACTGCCAGGCCGATTCTCCCGAGTCGGCGTGGACGACCTCGTAGCCCTGGGATGCAAGCAGGACTTCCAGCAGATCGGCCACGACAGGATCGTCTTCGGCGATCAGGACGTGGGCTTGTCCAGGCGTGCTCGATCCTGGCATCGTCTCTCGCTGCTCCTCTGTCAACGCCGTCCTTACAGGGGTCGCCGGAATTCCTTGCACGAGGAGAAAGTTGTTGCCGGCACGTGGGGTCAGTCAAGAGCGGGACGATTCCTGAATCCGGCCGCCGGCCCCGCGCATCCAACGGCGCGACGGACAGGGGGGACACGACGATGATCACAGCGCCTGGCAACGCCGAGTGGCTGGAGGCCGACAAACTGGGAGGGTTCGCGTCGGGGACGGTGTCGGGCGTGGGGACGCGGCGCTATCACGCATTGCTGCTGTCGGCAGGCGAGGCCTGGGGCGGGACGACGTCGGGGACCTCGGCCCTCTCCAGTCACCGCTACCAGCCGGGCGTGACTCATCCCGACGGCTCGACGAGGATCGAGGAGTTCGGCCGCGACCCCTGGCCGCGGTGGGTCTTCCGCCTGGAAGACGGGCGCCGGGTCGAGCACCAGCTCCTGGTGCCGCACTGATCGAGCGCCGTGTTCCTGAGCTGGAAGCTCGTGGACGGCGGCGGGGCCCGCGGCCCGGCGCTGTTCCGCGTGAGCCCGCTCTGCTCCGGCCGCGACTACCACACGCTGCATCGCCGCAACGACCTCTTCGGTTTCGAGTCGCGCGCGGACGCGGAACAACTCCGGCAACATCTTCGCTCCGTACGCGAGTCTGGATACCTCGGCGATCGTATGGTCACGGACTTCTGGGCACATGAACTGCGGCTCCAGGTGTGGTATAGGTGGGTTATGGAATCTCTACCCTGAATGCCTGCCGTATAATCTGCGGACTCCGTACACAACAGCCGCTTGCCTGTGACTCTTCTTGTCGTCAGCAACCCACACCGTTAGAATAGGTTGGCGATGGCAGCCGAGAGATCACTAGGAGCCTGTCCGAGTAACAGGAATCACAATGTCTCTCCTCAGGATCGGAGTCTCCGGGTTCAGTGAAGCGGCCATGTGCCGGGGACGGCGCACGTCTGCGTGCGCCGTTGGCAGGCGAGCCAGGGGTTCCGCCGGGGCTGTCGAGGCTGCCCCGCGATGGTCACGCCAGCTTCATCGCAGTGAAGAGCTTGAGAATGTTGTGCGCCGTGCACACCAGCGCCCACTCCTGAGCCACCTTCTGCTTGCCCCGCCTCAGGAACTGTCGGAACCCTCGCGCCTGCTTGATCTGCCCGATGACCGGCTCGACGATCGCTTTGCGTTTCGCGTAGGCCCTCCGTCCCTTCAACGTCCGCAGCTTCCTCGCCATCCTGTCGCGCGGGGTGAGACTCTTCGCCGGCCGACCACGAGGCGGCGGCTCCGTCTCGCCATGCTTCATCCTCCGGGTCGCGATGTAGCCCTCGATTCGCTTCGTTTCCAGCAACTGCGCGTTGTCTTCCGACCAGTAGCCGGCATCCGCCAGCATCGCCTCGGGTCGGCAGCCAAGGCTCTTCTCGATCCGCTCCACCGAAGGCTTCCACTCGTTGGTGTCCGGCGCCGTGGGTGTCACGTGCTGAGAGACGATGACCTGAAACTCCCCGTCCACCGCAACCTGAGCGTTGTAGCCCTGAATGAAACCGTCGCCGGTCTTCTGGATCTTCGACTCCGGGTCGGTGAAGTTCCTCTGGTCCTTGTCCTTCGGTTCAGTGTCGTCGGGGTCCCTGCCTTCGGTCTTGGCCTTCTCCCGTGCCTCCCGCTCGAGAGCGGCCTTCGCTTCGCGGATCTTCTTCAGGCGGCTCTCGCGACGGGCCAGCTCAGCCGGAAGTTCGTCGCCTCTGTTGTCAAAACCGAAGCGCTCATCCTCGTCGCGGTCGGCGGCTTCGGCGCGCTGCAGCATCTGACGAACCTCCTTCACCAGGGCGTCTTCCTGCTTCTTCATCCGCCCGTAGCTCATCGCCTTGTGCTTGGAGGCGTTGGCCTTGATCTTGATGCCGTCCAGAGCGACTCGCCCCAGCTTCACCAGTCCCGCCTCCCGACACAGCCGCAGTACCTGGTCGAACAGGCCCGCCAGAGCCTCGCCGTGACGCTTCCGAAAATCGCTCACCGTACGGTAGTCCGGCTCGTTGCCCGCAGCCAGGAACCGGTACGCCACGCTGTCGGTGAGCTTGGCCGCGATGCGGCGCGAGGAGTACGTCCCCGTGCAGTAGGCGTACACCAGCAGCTTGACCATCATGCACGGGTGATAGGGCGGGTAGCCCCGCTCCTCGGTGTAGGTGCCCTCGATGGTCGACAGGTCCATCGTGTCGACCAGGTCGCTGATGAAGTGGGCCAGATGGCCTTCAGGCACCCACTCCTGCAGCGACGGCGGCATCAGCAGCATCTGATCGGGATCGTAGGGTCGGAAGGTCTTCATGGACCCATGATCTACAAGCGCACTCCGGAGTCAATGTGAAACTGAAGTGAAACTGATTACTCGGACAGGCTCCTAGCGGAGTCGCGCCGAGCTTTCTTCAAGGGCTCATGGCTCTGCGCCCGGGCCCCCGGATCCGCGTTCTGGCTTGGAGAGCATAGAGCGATGTATGGCCGACTCGCTGTCCTCCGCCAGCTGCCCTTCTACTCCTACGCGGGTATCGAGCGCCTCCCGAAGAAGAGTGACTTCGAGTTCCGCACCATTGATCCTGTCATGAGTTGGAACCACCACTCAGACGGTGGGCCGGTGGCGGCAGCGATTCCTCGACCGTGGAACGGATGGTCTTCTTGATGAGCCTCGTCCGGGTGCGCCGCGTCGTGTTGGCGACGACGGTGTTGAGCGCGTGGTGCGGATGACATTGGAGACAGCTCCCACCAACGCGACTCACTGGAGCACGCGTGACATGGCGAAGGCCAGCGGACTGAGTCAGAGCAGCATCAGCCGAATCTGGCGGGCCTTCAGCTTGCAGCCGCATCGGACGGAAGGCTTCAAGCTCTCCAAGGATCCGCTGTTCGTCGAGAAGGTGCGCGACATCGTGGGCCTCTACATGAATCCGCCCGACAAGGCCCTGGTGCTTTGCGTGGACGAGAAGTCCCAGATCCAGGCGCTGGATCGAACCCAACCGCTGCTGCCGATGCGGCCCGGCCAGATCGAGCGGCGAACTCACGACTACGTGCGCCACGGCACTGAACCGCCGGCCGCGTTTCCACGTTCATTTCACACCAACGGGCGGCTCGTGGCTCAACATGGTCGAGCGATGGTTCGGTATCCTCACCGATAAGAGGATCCGGCGCGCCAGCTTCCGCAGCACCTACGAGCTGGAGACCGCCATCAAAACCTACTTGCAGGAAAACAACCAGAACCCCGAACCCTTCGTGTGGACCAAGACGGCCGATCAGATTCTCCAGTCGGTGGCTCGCTTCTGCCGCCGAATTATTAACGGAACTCCGGACTCAGGACACTAGCGGCCTTGCTCTTTCGGCAACGGTTCCTTGACTCGCCCCGCCCGCACGGTGTACAAGCAACCGGCCCGCGCGGCGCCGCGGGCGTGGAGGCCCGTTGGATCGCAGGCGTGGGAGCCTGGTCGTACTGGTCGCCGCGGCGCTCGCCGCCTGGGGCCTCCCCCCGGGCGGCCCGGCCGCCCAGAGCCAGACCGGACGCACTCCCGACCACACCGGCTCGGGGTCCTGCTCCTCTTCCCATTGCCACGGCTCGCTGCGTCCAAGGACCGATCAGCGCATCCCGCAGGACGAGCACACCGTCTGGGTGACCAAGGACGAGCACGCCCAGGCCTACGCCCATCTCCTGGGCGAGCGTTCCAGGACCATCGCCCGCAATCTGGGCCTGCCGGGATCTCCGGAGAAGGAGCCCCGCTGCCTCGACTGCCACGCGCTCAACGTGCCCGAGGAGCGACGCGGCCGGACCTTCGATCTCGCCGACGGGGTGTCGTGCGAGTCGTGCCACGGCCCGGCGGAAGACTGGCTCGGCCCTCACACCACGCGGGGCTGGTCGCACGAGCAGTCGCTGGCCCTGGGGATGATCGACACCAAGGACCCTCTGGTGCGGGCGGAGACCTGCTCGCGCTGCCACGTGGGAGGCGACGGGCGGGTGGTCGATCACCAGCTCTACGCGGCCGGGCATCCCGAGCTGGTGTTCGAGATGCAATGGGCCTCGGCCTCGATGCCCAGGCACTGGAAGGAGCCGCGCGACCGCGGGACGGCCTTCCCGGCGCGGCTTTGGGCGGTGGGGCAGGCCGTGCACCTGCGCGACCAGATGCGCCGGGCCGCCGCGGCAAGGCCCAGCGACGGCTGGCCCGAATCGGCAGAGCGCGACTGCGGCTCCTGCCATCACGACCTCATGCACAAGAGCTGGCGCCAGGAGCGGGGCTACCGGGGCCGGCCCGGCGACCCGCCGGTGGACCTGGCCCGATGGCGTGTGCTCGCGCCTCTGGCCCGTCAGGCCGCTCCGGAGACCGCCGCCGCCATGGAGGCGGCCGCCGCGGAGCTGGCGCAAGGCAGGGCGGACATCGCCGAGGCGGCCTCGCGCATGGCCTCCTCGGCGGCCGAGCTGGTGAAGCGGCTGGCCTCTCCGGCGGCGGACTTGGGCGAGGAGGCCGCCCGGCGTTTGATGTCGGCGCTGGCCGCGGACCCCGCCCCGGCGCGCGAGTTCGGCTACCGGGGCGCGGGGCAGATCGCCATGTCCCTGGACGCGCTGGCCGCATCGTCTCCGCGGGCGCCGGTGGACGAGGCGATCGATCGGCTCTTCGGCACGCTCCAGGACCCCATTCGGTACGACCCCGACGCGTTCGCCAGGGCCCTGGCGGATGTGGCCCGGGCCCTGGACGGCCGCGACGCCCCGCGTTGACAGGCAGGACGCTTTCCGGCAGGATAGCGCCGCTTTTCGGAGGAACCGACGGTTGCTTCGATCGCTCGCCACCTTGGTCCTGCTGCTTCTCCCCTTCCCCGTCCTTCTCGATGCCGCGCCGCGACGCGCCTCCGCCCGGGCCGAGGTCGCCTTCACCTACGGCGTGGCCGCCTGGCAGCGCGGAGACCACCGGGAGGCGCTGGCCCGCTTCGAAGAGGCGGTGAAGGCGGACCCCGGCGACGGCACCGCCCGGCACTGGCTGGGCATGACCCGGCTCAAGCTGGGCGACGCGCGCGGCGCGGCGGCCGATCTGCAGGGAGCGCTCGACGCCGAGCGGCCCCCCGAGGATCGAGCGCGTGCGCTGGCCGATCTGGCTGCGGCCCGCCTCGAGGCGGGCGACGCCGCGGGTGCGGAAGCCGCCGCGGCCGCCTCGCTGGAGGCGCGTCCCGGCGACCCGCGGGCGATGTACCTGCACGGGATGGCCCTGGCCGCCCTGGGCCGGGCCGGCGAGGGGCGCGCCGAGGCCGAGCGGGCGCGCGCCGCCGACTCCGGCCTGCCGGAGCTTCCCGGGGCGATCGCTCCGGGGACGGGCGAGGTGGTCCCGTCGCAGCGGCTCCCCCGAGCGGAGATCCGCATCGGGCTGGAGTACGGGCCGGATTCGAACCCCAGCGGCCTTCCCGATCACGTCACCGGCGTCTTCGATCCCAACAACCCCTCCCTGCGGCTGGACGGGGGCGACCAGGTGGCGCTGGGGACGCTGCGCGGCGAGGTCCATCCTTTTTACGACAAGGCGGGGTGGAGCCTCGGTCTGAGGCTCGACGCCGTGCAGAGCCTCCACGACGACATGGAGCTGTTCGACCAGGGACAGGGCGGGGTGGTGGCGCAGCTGGCCTGGGGGAAGGACCCGCTCGGGTTCGTGACCGGGCCCATGGGCTACACCCGCGTCCCGGCGGGCTCCACGCGCGCCTCGTTCCTCTTCCAGGCCGGATCGAGCTACGGCGAGCTGGACGGCGAGTCGTACCAGCGCGTCCACCAGGGGGCCGCCTCGGTGACGCTTCGGGAGGGGAACCGGACGGCGACGCAGATCGACTTCGACTACAGGGATCTGTCGTACTTCCAGAACCCGGTGTTCACCTTCGACATCCGGGCGCTGTCGGGGCATGAAGGGACGCTGCGGGCGAGCCAGTATCTTTATCTCCAGCGGCGCGACCGCTACGTGCGGGTGAGCGCGGCGCGCGGAGAGAGCCGCCGGGAGCTCGAAGGCTTCAACGCGTCGTCCTTCACGGGGGGCCTGGAAGCGGCCTTCCCCCTCCCCGCCAACCTGTCGTTCTTCGTCTCCGCGCTGTGGCGCGAGGATCGCTTCGACGACCTGCCCGGCGGCGAGGCGCACGAGCACGAGACGATCACCGTGCTGCCGGCCCTGATCTGGGTCTTCTCCGACCACTTCTACCTGACCGCGCGCGGCGGATGGATCGAGCGCAACGTGGACAACGAGCAGGCGGCGCTGCTGTTCGAGTACGACCGGCGGTTCGCCTCCCTGGGGGTCACGTGGTACCACTGACAAGGAGACCGGGATGACACGGGAAGCGTGGTTGCTGCTCGCGGCGGCCTGTCTGGCCGCGGCGACGACCGGAGAGGCTCTCGCCGCCGACGTGGGGCAGGCCGTCCTGGTGCGCAACCGCGTGACCGGGGCCATGCCCGGCGCGGCCGGCAAGGCGCTGGCCCCAGGCGACGGCATCGGCCTGGGGCTCGAGGTGGCCACGGCGGAGGCGTCCGGAATAAGGATGACCTTCGCGCCGCAGGGATCGCTGACCCTGGGGGCCTCCACCCGGCTCGCCATCGAGCAGTCGGTGGTGGATCAGGCCACGGGGCGCGGCACCTCGACGGTCTCCCTGGGCATCGGCACGCTTCGGGTGGCGCTGGGGAGTCTCTTCGGCGGCCAGGTGGACGTCAAGACACCGAGCGCGGTGGTCGGGATCAAGGGGACGGTGGTGATGATCACCGTGGACGCGGACGGAGGGACCACCGTCCTGTCGCTGGAAGGGACGGCCTCCGCGCGGTCCGCGTCGGGGGGCGCCTCGGTGGACGTGACCGAGGGCTCCTACGTGGTGATCCCGGCGGGGGGGGCGCCGGGTGCGCCGGTGCCGCTGGACGCGCCGGCAGCGGCGCCGCCGCCGGGGCTCACGGCCGATCCGATGCCGCCGCCGGCCCCGGATCCGTTCGTCCCGGACAGCCGCATGGCCGCCTCTGCCTTCGGACCCGGTGGAGCGGCTCCGGGCAAGGGGGGCGGCCGGCTTCCGCCGGGGACCAACAGCCCCGCCGCCGGCGGAGCCGCCTTCACCGACCCGCGCGCCGCCGCCCCGTTCCTCGTCGCCCCCCTGGTGGTGGGAAGGGGCGGTCAGTGCAACCCCACGGGCCAGGGCTGCTGAAGCCGCCCAACGCTTTCGCGGCGCCCGCATGACCCGCGGCCGCCGCCTCCGGATCGCCGCCGCCATCGGCCTGGCCGCCTCGCTGTTCGCGCTGGCGGCGCAATGGGCCGGGTGGCTGGAGCTCTACGAGCTGCGCACCATCGATCTGATGATGCGGGCGCGGGGTCCCGCGCCGGCCGACCCGCGGGTGGCGATCTGCGACATCGACGCGGCTGGGGTGGACCACTTCGGACAGTGGCCGTGGCCGCGCCACCTTCTGGCCCGCCTGGTCGATCGGCTGGCCGAAGGCGGCGCCTCGGTCATCGCCTTCGATGTCGTCTTCTCCGAACCCTCGCGCGGCGGGACCGCCGAGGACGAGGCGCTGGCCGCCGCCGTGCGCCGCGCAGGCAACGTGGTGCTCGGCTACTACTTCCGCCGCGAAGAGGGGCTGGGCGGGGATCCCTCGGAGCTGCTCGGCACAGAGGTGGAGCAGGTGATCGAGCCGCCGGGTGGGTATCCCATCCCGGAGATGGGCTCGGTGGAGCCGAACATCCCGCTCCTCGCGGCGGCCGCGGCCTCGCAGGGCTTCTTCTCCATCGATCCGGATGCCGACGGCGTGCTGCGGCACTACGCCCTGGTGGCCTCCTTCAGGCAGGGGTGGTACCCGGCGTTGGCGGTGCGCGCCGTGCAGCGGGCCGCGGGGAGGGCTCCGCTGTCCCTGACCCCCTACCAGGGACGGCTGCCGGGGCTGGCCATCGGCGGGCGGCCGGTTCCGGCCGACGAGCTGGGACGGCTGTGGGTGAACTACCGAGGGCCGGCCGGAACCTTCGCCACGGTCTCGGCGCTCGACGTCCTCGAGGGGCGCGCCCCCGCCGGCATCGTGCAGGACCGGATCGTCTTCATCGGCGCCTCGGAGACCGGCATCGCCGACCTCAGGGCGACCCCTCTGGCGGGGGTGGTCCCCGGCGTGGAAGTTCACGCCACGGTCGCCGACAACCTGCTCAACGATCGGTTCATCCACGACAGCGCGCTGCATCTGAGCCTGTCGCTGGCCGCGGCGCTTCTGCTGGGACCCCTGGTCGCGGTGATGGTGCCGCTGTTTCCGCGCAGCGCCTTCGGGTTCGGGGCGGCCGCGGTGGCGGCGGTGGGCTGGCTGGCGGCGGCCTGGGCTGCCTTCAGCCGCCTGGACGCCCACCTGCAAGTCCTCTCCCCGTTCCTGGCGGGGGCGCTGGCCTACGCGGGGGCCGCCGTGTACGAGGCGGTCTTCGTGGAGGCCAAGGCCCGCCGCATCAAGAAGACCTTCCAGCAATTCGTCTCCGCGGCGGTCGTGGAGGAGATGCTGCGCGACCCGGACAAGGTCACGCTGGGCGGGGAGCGCCGCGACATGACCGTGATGTTCGCCGACATCCGCGGCTTCACCTCGATCGCCGAGACCCTGGAGCCCGAGCAGGTGGTGCGCCTGCTCAACGAGTTCCTGACCCCCATGACCCGCGTCGTGCAGGAGGCGGGGGGCACTCTCGACAAGTACATGGGCGACGCGCTGATGGCCTTCTTCGGCGCCCCCGTGGCCCAGCCCGACCACGCGGCGCGCGCCTGCCGCGCGGCGCTGGCGATGCGCGAGGAGCTGATCCGGCTCAACGCGTCGTGGAGGACGGCCGGCACCCTCCCCGCCGGAAGCTCCGGCATCGGGATCGGCATCGGGCTCAACAGCGGCATGATGTCGGTGGGCAACATGGGATCCGACGCCGTCTTCGACTACACGGTGATCGGCGATCACGTGAACCTGGGCTCGCGCCTGGAAGGGCTGAACAAGATCTACGGCACCGAGATCATCGTGTCCGAGCACACCGCGGCCGCCGCGGGCGGTGCGTTCGTCTGCCGGGAGCTGGACCGGGTCCGGGTGAAGGGCAAGCTGGCCGCGGTGGGCATCCACGAGCTGGTCTGCCATTCGCCGGCCAGCGAGGCCGTGGAGGCGCTGCTGGCCCGCTTCGCCTCAGGCCTTGCGGCCTACCGGGACCGCGACTTCGAATCGGCGGAGAAGGTCTTCGCCCTGACGCTGGAGACGGCGCCGCAGGACGGCCCGGCCCGGCTCTACCTGGAGCGGTGCCGGGCCCTGGCGGCCTCCCCTCCTCCGGCCGGGTGGGACGCCGTGGAGGTCCTGACGGCGAAGTGAGCGCAGCCGTCAGAACAGGATCGAAGCCCCGATCTCCCAGCGCCGGCCCAGACGCTCCTGCCCGTCGGTGATGTCGCGCCGATCGCGGTCCACCTGCCTCAGGATGAGCTCCTGGTCCCCCATCAGGTTTTCCGCGGAGAGGAAGGCGCTGGCCTGCCACCTCCCCAGGTTCAGCCTCTTCTCGACGCGGCCGTCCACGGAGAGCTGCGAGGCGTTGCGCTGGTCGTTCTTGCGGCCGGTGATGGAGAAGATCCTCTGGGGGGTCAGGCTCCCCACGTCGTCCAGATCCTCCTCGTTGCGCACGAAGGTGTACGGAAGCCCCGAAGCCCAGGTGACCGAGGCCCCCAGCAGGATCTCGCGGGGCAGGTGGGTGACGGTCTGCCACTTGAAGACGTGCCTCTGGTCGTAGTCGAGGTAGCCGCCGACCTTGTCGGAGACGGCTGGGTCGTTCCCCTGGGCGGAGTCGAACGACTCGGCGTCCCCTTCCGCCGTGGACCAGGTGTAGCCGACGTGCATCTGCCAGTTGCGATGGAGCCGCTTGCGCAGGGCCAGCTCCCAGGAGGTGTACCGGGAGGCGTTGGAGTTGGTCACCCGCAGGACCTGGTTGAAGTTGGGGTTGAGGTGATACAGGTCCACGGCGCCGTTGCGGACGTTGGTCACGGCCGCCGCCCCGCTCGACGTGCTGGCGGCGATCGATCGCCCCCCGAAGCGGTCCAGCTCGAGGAAGCCGCCGTCGCCGCAGACGGCCATCGGATCGACCCCAAACACGTTGTCGAACCCCTCGCAGGTGATGTGGTTGACGTCCCTGTCCTGCAAGAGATCGCTGCCCTCCCGGTGCACGAAGCTCACCGCCACCGACCACTCAGGGGCCAGCTCGCGCTCGAAGCCGAAGGTGTACTCGGTGGTGTAGGGGGTGGCCAGGTCGCGGTCGGTCTGGCCGATGCTCACCACCGGCGTGAGCGGTGTCGATCGGCGCCCGGGGAAGGCCTGAAGGTCCGCGCGGCCTCCCAGCAGCCACTCGGCCACGTACCAGGAAGGGTCCTGGTCCGTGACCACCGACCCCAGGAACAGACGGTCGTAATAGACCCCGTACGTGCCGAACACCTTGGTCCTGCCGTCGGCCCAGGGATCCCACGACACGCTGAAGCGCGGGGCGAGGTTGACGTTGGAGATGAAGAAGGCGTCGGGGAGCCTGTCCACGTCGGTGGTGAAGGGCTCGTAGAGCACCGCTCCCTCGTCTCCGGCCAGGGTCAGCAGGCCGTCCCCGTTCACGTCGAACTGCAGAGCCGGGTGCCCGGGCGGCGGAGCGAACACTCCGGGGAGATCGCCGTCGCGCCGTCCCGGAGTCCGCGTCCCCTCGCAGGCGGGGCCGAAGGCGCTGCACACCAGATCGTAGCGGCGCAGGGCCTCGACGGCCTCCTCGGCGGGGCTGAAGTAGGTGAACCCCTCGGTGTCGATCTGCTCCAGGTCGAACCGCACTCCGGCGTTCACGGTCAGGTTGGGGCGGGGCTTCCAGGAGTCCTGGGCGTAGGCCCCGACGTTGAAGCTCTCGGCCGTCATCACGCTGCGGAGCGGCTCGTACACTTGCAGGGTCATCGAGCCGAGCCGGAACGGCAGGGCCACCGCGCAGGTGTCCGAGCCGCAGGTCCGGTCGGTCAGGATCGGGTTGGTCACCCTGCCCTCTCCGTACGACTCGAGGTCGTACTGGAAGCCGGTCTTGACGGCGTGCTGGCCGGCCGCTTCCTCGATGGTGTAGGAGAGATCCGCCCGCAGCGTCGTGCGGGTGAGGTCGGCGCCGGCCTGCGTGAAGTAGGCCCCGCTCTGGGACTGCACTTGGTCCCCCCGCGGGCTGGACCTCACGAAGAAGAACCGGTTGAAGCGGTCGTCCCCGACGCAGTTGAGGGTGTTGCACGGAAACTGGACGGTCACCACACCGGCCGAATCGACCACCGTGCCGATGGGCAGCGGCTGGAAGGCGCCGGAGACCGGCTCGATCTCGGCCCGTGTGTTGAGGTGCGAGAGACTGGTCTGCATCAGGAGGCTGGGGGAGAGGATGGCCGTCCAGGTGAGCTGGGGGAGGCTCCCTCCCGTGGCCAACAGGAAATCGGACTCGGCCGCGATGTTGGGCCCGATGTTGTTCCCCAGGGTGTCCAGCGGGTCGTGGTTGATCTGCAAGGCCAGCTTGTGCGACGGACTCGCCTGCCAGGTGAGCTTGGCGAAGTTCCTCCACCCCTCGCTGCTCTCCAGGACGGTCCCTTCGCCTTCCGGCAGCTTGACCGGGCGCTCCTCGTCCACCCGCTGGAGGGCCGCGAAGTACCAGAGATGGTCCTTCACCAGCGCGCCCCCCGCCGTGAGGTGGAGATCGAGGTCCGTGAAGCGGAAGGTGCCGCCGTCTCCCACCGCGCGGCCGTCCAGGAACTGCGACCGGTAGAACACCTTGAGCGACCCGCTGAGCTCGTTTCCACCCGACTTGGTGATGACGTTGGCGAAGCCGCCGTCCGCGCGGCCGTATTCGGCCGAGGCGCCGGCGGTGATGATTTCGATCTCCTCCACCGATTCCAGGTTGACGTCCTGGCCGAAGGCACCGGTCAGGGGGTTGGTCACGTTGGTCCCGTCGATACGGAGCTGAAGTCCCGTGTCCCTGGCCC
The DNA here is from genome assembly GCA_035281445.1 of Candidatus Polarisedimenticolia bacterium. Taxonomy (GTDB): domain Bacteria; phylum Acidobacteriota; class Polarisedimenticolia; order JACPZX01; family DASXTC01; genus DATEEA01. Next base: position 19,926 of record DATEEA010000157.1, on the reverse strand, counting down.
CGCGCACGTTCAGCTTGCCGTCGCCATCCGGATCGGTGACCCCCGGGGCAAGCGTCAGCAAGTCGGAGAACGACCGCCCCACCAGCGGGACCCCTTCGATGAACTCGCTGTTGAAGGTGGACGAGGTGCTGGTCTCCTCCAGGGCCACCATCTCGCCCCTCGCCACCACCTTGACCGTCTCCTGCAAGTCGGAAGATCGCCGCATGGTCAGGTCGAGCCGGGTGACTCTGCCGGCCCGCACCTCCAGCGGGCCCGCCTCCACCGTGGCGTAGTCGGGGATCGACGCGGTCAAGGTGTACGTCCCGCCGGGCTGCAGCAGGTTGAAGGCGTAGTGCCCTTCCAGATCGGTGATCACGGCGGGGACCCCGACGGGGGGGGTGCGGCTGCTGAGCTTCACCACCACGCCGGGGAGCCCCTGGCCGGCCTCGTCCAGCACGCGCCCTTTCAGCGAGGCGCTCTCGGGAGTCTGCGCGCGCAGGCCCGTCCACGCCGCCGGCTGGAGCGCCAGCAGCAGCGCGGGGAGGAGCATGGCCCGCCGGACCCTTCGCCTCATCAGAAGTAGAACCTCAGGCCGATGTGCACGTCGTAGCCGCTCAGGTCCAGCTCTCCACCCTGCACCAGGAACATCCCCGAGGGTCGAGGAACGAAGTTGGGGTTGCCTCCGTCGTAGCAGAGGTCTCCGGGGTTGCCGTCGTTGTCGAAGTCGTCGGTGGTGTTCTTGGGACAGGTCAGGAAGGGGCTGTTGGGGTCCGATGGGTTGACCCGCGGGTTGGGATGGCCCCCCAGGCTGTTGAAGAGACGCAGCGAGCCGTCCTCTCGGAACAGCTCCTCGGGGAAGATGCTCAGGATCACCTCGTCCTGGCCGGCCAGATCCAGCTTCACCGGCTCGCTGACGAAGACGTAGCCGGCGTTCACCACCAGCCCCATCCGCCCGGTGAGCGCGTACTCCATTCCGGCGCGCAGATCGAACCGGTCGGAGTCCTGCACCCGCACGGAGAGCGGGAAGGAGCTGGGGACGCGGCCCTCGGCCTTGAAGGGCCGGTGCCGGGCTGGAGTGATCTCGATCCCCTGCTCGTTGTCGATGCGGGTGATGCGCATGGCGGCCATGCGGGCGTTGAGCGCGGCCACCTCATCGTCCGCGTCGAACGACAGGAAGAGGCGCCCGTACCCCGCCGAGAGGAAGGGGTTGAGCGGCCTGTCCTTGCGGAACCGCAGCACGGCCGACAGCGACACCGGGATCTGGGTCAGGTCCCCTCCCGAGAAGGGGATCGACTCTTCCTTGGAGGCCAGTAAGGTGAGGGCGTTGGGATTGATGGCTCCGGCGACCGGATAGCGCGCCTCGGTGTAGGCGTCCACGGGCCCGAGGCTCCCCTTGTGGTAGCCGGCGTCGAGCTGCAGCGAGAGCCAGTCGGTGAGCCCGAAGCCCGCGGTGAGGCCGTAGGCCACTCCGTCCTCCAAGCTCGTCTCGCGGGTGAGGAAGTCCGCCGGGCGGGGATCGGCGGGATCGGCGGCGTTGCTGATCAGGCTGTCGCGCGTGGTGTGGTAGAAGAGGTTGCCGCCGAAGTACCAGACTCCGCGCAGGTTCTTGGCCGGGGCGGGCGTGGAGCCGCCGGCCAGCGCCAGCAGGCAGACCACGGCGGCCCGGCGGCGGATCGCCCCTCGAAGACGTCGAGACACCCTGGCCGGCCCTCCGTCCCACTACCCCGGATGAAGCCTGAAATATACGACGAATCGGCGGCGGCGTGGGGCCCGGGGAGGCCCGGGACCTCACGCCCGTTGGCGGCGAACAGGGCCTTGCCCGCCACAGCGTCGATCCCCTATGGATTCTTTGACGGGTATGAGAACCAGGAGATGGTCTACGCGTGCGCGCGGTCGATGTGAACAATAACGAGAGGCCGTTCTCGAACGCCGTTGCCGCGTACACCGACAACATCAGCACCACCGTGACTTCGGCCACGTGCAACCCCAACTACGGCGGCCGCCTCAACCACGAGACGACTCCGTTCGCCCTGCCGACTCCTTCCTCAGTCGTGGCCCCCGGGCATCCGACGGAGGTGTCCTGGACATGGCAAAACGGCCGAGATCCGAATAACGATGCCACCCAGACGCCGCCTAAGTTCTTCGACGTCGGCCCGGTCATGGGGAACTGGGCGACGGTCAAGTGGGTCCTGCCTTCCGTCGATGCCACGCACGGTCCGGCCAACGAGTTCAGGCTACTGCGGCGCAGCGGCCCCCGATCCGAACTTCTATGAAGTAACCAACGACGGCGCACCACTCCGGCTCATCCCCGGCGATGACGCGGGAATCCGCTGGCCCGCCACCGCCTCCGGCCCGAGAACCCGGTCGGCGCACCCCATACCATTCCGAACCAGCCGGGCCAAGGGGTCAGGATCACCTGGAACGCCCTGCCGGCCTGCGGGGTCAGCCTCAAGGGGTACTCCGTCCTTCGCAGTCTGGCACCTACTTCGTCCTGCGCTGGAACGTCCGCCCCAACCGACCGAAGCGCCTACGAGGTGGTTGACAGGGTCACGGCCCCCGAGACCAGTCTAGCTTTCTTGCCCCCGGATGATGAGCGGTGGTTCTATCAGGTGGTCGCCAACTGGTACGACTGGGATCCGGCGAACGAGAGCGGCATGAGCGGCACAGTATGCCTTTCAGGCAGCGGCGAGATGAGCAACAATGTGCTTCCATCGGGTCAGATCTCGGTGCCGATGGAGGTCTTGAAGCTGGCGCGCTGGGAGGTGCCCACGTTGTCACCGCCGAACCGCCCAAGCGAAGAATGGAGGTCGAGCCCGTACCGAGACGTAGGCTCGGGCAACCCGATGATTCGACTCTCCTTCTACCACCTGGATCATCTGGGCACGCCCAGGGTCATCACAGATGCGTCGGGGCAGCCGATATCGAGGCACAAGTACCTACCGTATGGAGAGGAGCTAGACCCGCCCCCCAGCCTCAACACCCACGAATTCACCGGACATGAGCGCGATGGGGAGACGGGGCTCGACTACATGTTGGCGAGGTACTACAGTTCGAAAGTTACGCTCAGGTTCGCCAGCGTGGACCCCGCCCCCCCACACATGATCGTTCCCCAGACCTTCACTCGCTACACCTATGCCGGGAACAATCCCATCGTCTTCAGTGATCCGACAGGCCGAGCCATATACAATAAAGCTGTCGATCCCGCCACGAGAGTTTCAGCCAACCTATTGACCACGTCGCTCACAATTCAGATGCAGTCCGGTGGTCAAGGACCTGATCTAATCATCAGAAATGTCAACAGGCCGATCCCTCACCCCGCAGGAGGGCTAACGGACGGGAGGTTTACAGCGGCCAGAGATTCCAACGGGAACCTCATCGCTGTGACAATCGACATTTACCCGCGGAACATCCATGATCGTCGTACCTATGACTCAAACAGAACATACTCAGCGACAAAGCATGAGCTCGGCCATGCTGCGAACGAGGCCGATGGTCTTCTCCCCACGCATCCTCCCTCGAACAATCCCAACGCACCCGATGAGAGACGGGCAACCGAACGAGGGAACGTGATTGCAGGAAGCACTGTCGGCGCAAGCGCAGGAAGCCTCGAATCAGTGTTGCAGCCCGTTTCCTGAGTACGATAAGACCGTCTCGCAGGAGCACTTCGAGCAGGGTGAGAGAGAGGCGGAGGCCGCACAGCAATCTTCGCAGTCACAGCCAGGTTACAAAAAGGCAGGGTCACCCACGACCAGAGGAGTTGGTGGCCGATGACAGAGAAGAGCGCAGGGGCCAGGGGAGTATCGGTGATCAACCTAGGGAGTTCACGCGCAACTGCGCAGGCGTAGTTACAAAGAGAGGCGCGCAAATGATGAATCGCCGGGCTGCGCTACTTCTCGTGACACTAGCGTCAGGGATGGCCTTGGCCTTGCTTCTCAGTAAGATCGTGCCCGTCTTGTACTCAGAGGGCTCTCGAATGCTCAGCGAAAGATTTCACGTTGTTCTTCAGGACGATGACGACAACAAAAGGCCGGAGCGCTACGAACTAGTGGACGGAGAGGTAACACTGCTGGAGGTGGCTGATCTCGATCAGGATGGAATGCTTGATGAGTGGGTCTATTACGAAAGCGGCAAGCCTGCTGTAATAATCCGCGACCTGAATCATGATGGGCGACCTGACTGGTGGGAGATCCGGAGTAAGGGGAAGAAAGGTGTCATCGCCGAGGATCGTGATTTCGACGGTCTCGTTGATGAGCAGCAGGAGGTTACCTACGATGAGCTCTACCGATGAGACGGTAGCTGCTGTGCCGCATCCGATGCGGCCTGGTCGGAGAAAACCGGGGTCAGGCTCGACTGGATAGCACCGGGCAAGCCGTACCAGAACGGGTTTTGCGAGAGCTTCAACGGCAGGATGCATGATGAGTGTCTCAACGAAGAGTTGTTCCTCGACCTGGAAGACGCGCGAAACAAGATCAGCCGGTGGAGGCAGTACTACAACGAGCAGCGGCCTCATAGCTCGCTGGGGATGTTGGCTCCCAGGGAGTTCGCCGCCCGCTCAGGAGCCGAGGTCATCCAGCGGAGGTTTCGGAGTTCAATAAATCTCCGGACCAAGTTGGGGGTCAGGTCAGAAGTGTACATCGTGAGACTCCACGCGCCGTGCTTCCTTCTCCTTCTCGCTGCCGGCACATCATTGGCCCCAGGGACGCCGGGGAGCGCCCCGGTGCTTGATAATCGGTCACGTCTTCGAGGGATTGCACTGGCCTATGCAGAGGCCTACGAGACGGTTCGCCGCTTCGAAGAGTACTCACTGCAGCGACGCGACCTAGCCGCTGATGTCCTCACGGATGAGGCGTATTTCGAGAAAGTGTTTAACTCAACAAGTCTCGATGTCCGCGGGACGATGGTGGCCGAAGCTATCGAAGACGTTGAGTTTCGAGCGATAACTTTCTACCGAGTTTATGCCTCCACCATGAGCCCCCTATGGTAAGAGGCGAGGATGCCCGCGCCGCCGGTGGCTTGCTCCGTGTAGTCCAGCTTTACTACCAGCTTATGACCTCGTTCCGCCCAGGTCCGATCTTGGACCAGCAGGCACTTGGTAACGGCTCGCGTGCAATCCTGAACCTCGACATGCAGAGCCGCAAGCGGGGCATGAGGGAGCCCGAGCTGTTCCTACCGGAGATAACGCCAGGAAGTGATTCGACTCTCTTGCGACTCTGCGTGTTCGATGAGGCCTCCACTCGAGTCGAGATCCACCGAGTTCGCGTCGCTCATGACGGCCCACTCGAGATTTTGGGCAAAGTCACTGTGAGGGATATCTATCGCACCAGCTACTGAGGCTCCCGAGGACCGAAGGTACGCTGCGTGGACGTAAGTCCTCGCCGCACCCGTCGGCGCGATTTCAACGCAAGCGTTGGCTGGCAGGCGGGCCCGTCAGTGCCGCAGATGGTGGGGCAGGGTGATGGCGTGGGAGTCAGCGAGGGCCGACCGGGTGGCGGCAAGCAGGTGCAACTTCGGCTCGACTCCGGCGAGCTTGGCGGACTCGAGCAGACTGTAGAACAGCGCCGCCACCTCGGTGCCGCGCTGAGACCGGGAGCCGTAGTGATTCTTGCGGCCCACGACCACACCTCTGAGAGCGCGCTCGGTGACATTGTTGTCAAGCTGGAGGATGCGTCCCGGTTCTTGTGGAAAAAGTCATGGCGTGACCTCGTGCTGACCGGTTGACCTCCCCCCTGCGCCGGCCCTCGCTTGTGTTCGGGCACGCCCCCCGGCGGGGCGAGCACGTCGACGAGGTGACGAGGCAGCCTAGCGCCGGCCCAGCGCGTCGTAGGTGGCGTACTTGTAGGTTTCGGTCAGGGTGGGGTAGTTGTAGCACGTCTGGATGAACAGGTCCGCCCCCTGGCCCGCCAGCATCGCGGTCAGCCCCACGTGCACCAGCTCGGAGGCCGACTCCCCGATGACGTGGGTCCCCAGCAGCGTCATCGTCTCCCGGTCGAAGACGAGCTTCAGGAATCCGTGCTCGTCTCCCACGATCTGGCCCCTGGCGTTGGCGGCGAACAGGGCCTTGCCCGCCACGACGTCGATCCCCTTGGCCCGGGCCGACGCCTCGCTCTCCCCGGCCGCCGACACTTCCGGGATGGTGTAGATGCCGTAGGGGAGGATCGGGGCCAGGGCCTGCTTGTAGGAGAGCTGGAAGGCGTGGCACATGGCCAGCCTGGCCTGCTCCATGGAGGTGGAGGCCAGCGCCGGAAAGCCGATGACGTCTCCGGCCGCGTAAATGTGCGGGACCGCAGTCCTGAAGTGCTCGTCCACCGCCAGCAGCCCGCGCGGACCGGCCGGGACCCCGGCCGCCTCCAACCCCAGTCCGGCGGTGTTGCCGCCGCGCCCCGAGGCCGCCAGCACCACGTCCGCCTCCACCACGCGGCCCGACTTCAGGGTGAGCCGCCAGCCCGGCGCCCGCCTCTCGACCGAGCTGACGGCGTCGGGCATCAGCAGCCGCACTCCCAGCGCGGCCATCCTCTCCACCAGGGCGGCCACGATCTCCTCGTCCAGGAACGCAAGCAGCCGGTCCCTCGCCTCGATCAGGTGCACGCTCGCCCCGAGCGCGGCGAAGATGCAGGCGTACTCGCAGCCGATGACCCCTCCGCCGGCCACGGCCATGGAGCGGGGGAGCGCCTCCAGGTCCAGGATGGTGTCGGAGTCGTGGATGCCGGGCTCACCGAAGGGGAACGGCGCCGGCCGGTGGGGGGAGGAGCCGGTGGCGATCAGGAAGATGGAGGCGGTGAGCCGTGCGGCGTCCGGCCCGGAGACCTCGATCTCCCCCGGCGATGTGAAGCGCGCGGCCCCATGGTAGAGGTCCACGTGGTGACGCCGCATGTTGGCCTCGACCCTGCGGCGCTCGGTCTCCTTCACCACCCTCTCGCGCCGCAGGAAGTCGCGCACCGTGGCGCGCTCCCGGAGGTTGGCCTCGAGGCCATAGAGGCCGCGCTGGCGGAACCCCGAGAGGTAGAGCGACGTCTCGCGCAGAGTCTTGGAAGGGAGCGTGCCGGTGTTGGCGGCGGCGCCTCCCAGGTGAGGCTCGCGCTCCACCAGCGCCACTTTGCGTCCGAAGTAGGCGGCCTGGGCCGCCCCCTTCTCCCCGGCCGGCCCCGAGCCGATCACCACCAGGTCGTAGGGGCGCGCGGTCACCGCTCCGGGTTCCTCGGGAACTTCCAGTACGGCAGCCTGACCCCGTCGATCTTGATCCGATCCGCGCGCAGCGACTTGGGAGGAAGGAAGCTCCGGGCCCCTTTGGCGGTGACGTAGTCGTCCTGCTCCACGCCGTCACCAGAGACCCCCAGGCCCCCGGCGAGGGTCCCGTTGCGGTAGAGCGGCGAGCTCCCCGGGAAGAAGACGATGCCGTTGCGCGGAGGTCCGGCGGGCTCGCTCCCCTGGGTGCAGGGAAGAGCGGCGTCGGCCAGCAGGAGACCGCGGAACGGGCCCGGACGGCTGTCGTCGATCCCCGAGGGGAAGAACGGCTGGGAGCCGAAGCCGATCGTCCGGTTGGTGACCGCCGTTCCCGGCGGCACCCCTGGCAGCTCGGCGGCAGGGCGCGCCGGATCGGAGAACCAGACGACGTTGCGGGCCTTGGCCACGGCCACGTCCACGGAGAAGACAGTGCCGTCGGGCATCCTGTAGAGCGCCAGGACGCCGCCGTCGGTGTCGGTCACGGCGATGGTCATCCGCGTGCGAGCCCCGATCGGCAGCCGGATGGCCGCCCGGGTCCTGGAGGCGGCGCGGATCGCGCGGCGCACGACGAGGTCCACCTCCGGAGCGGTCAGCATGGCGCCCGCCGAGGGTCCCACCAGATAGCCCTCGGGTGCCGGGTCGCCCGCCAGCGGCCCCAGGTCGTACCCCCCCGCCAGGGACCCGGGATCGAACCCGGCCGGCCTGGATCGCTGCCTCACGAACGGCAGCTCAACCCCGTCGAGGAAGATGGTCCCCGGCGCGCGGACCTTGGGGGCGAAGCCGGCGCCGAGCGCGGAGAAGGCGGCGAACTCGTGCGCGAGGTCCGCGGACGGGCCCCCGCCCGCCCCCGACACCCCGATCCCGCCGGCCAGCCGCCGCCTTCCGGCGGCGTCGGGCTTGTAGAGAGGGACCCCGCCGGGCCTCGTGACCGGGCCGGTCCCCGTGCCCCCCGCGAGCGACGCGGCCGGAGGCAGGTCCTGGCCCGGGAGGTACGCCACGCCGAGGTCGCACCCTCTGTTGGTGAGCTCGATGCCGAACAGCGCTCCCGCGGGGGTGTTGCGGATGCCCGGGGGGAAGTGCGGCCCGCTGATGAAGGCCACGGTGCGCGAGGAGAGCGGCGCCTGATCGTGGCTGAAGAGCGCTCCGGTGCGCGCCAGCCCCAGGGCCGCCTCACGGTCGGCCCCGGTGGCTCCGGCACGGGAGAAGACCGCCAGCGGCCGGCCGGTCCGATCCACCACGGCGATGGCCAGGCCGTCGCCGGCGAGGGCCAGGGCGGCCGCGTCCACGGCGGCGCCCACCTCCGCCGGCGTGAGCACCGGTGCCTGCGCCAGGCACGGCACCGCCGGCGCCATCGCCATCACCCCCGCCGCCGCTGCCGCCGCCGTCCAGCGTCTCATCGTTCCCCCTCACCGGCAGGGCCGGCCCTCCGTCCTGATCGAGGGTCTCACCGGCGCGCCAGCATACACCAGGCCCTCCCGGCCGGGAACCGGCCGGGCCGGACCCGATTCGCCGGCGGTCAGAGGCGCAGGTCGGCGATGGAGTCGAGGACGGCCGTGGGACGGAAGGCGGAGCGCTCCAGCTCGCCGGGATCGAAGACCCCCGTGCGCACCAGCGCCGTCCGGCAGCCGGCTCGGGCCGCCCCCTCGACATCGTTGGGCAGGCTGTCCCCCACGCTGACCACGCTTCCGGCGGGCAGGCCGAGCTCCTGCAGGGCCAGCTCGAAGAACGCCCGTGAGGGCTTGCCGACCACCTCCGCCTCGACCTGCGCCGCGTACTCCAGCGCGGCCACGAAGGGGCCGGCGTCGAGAGTGAGCCGGCCGGGCCCCGGGCGCCAGGAACGGTTCTTGTGCAACGCCAGCAGGCGTGCTCCCTCGCGCAGCCGGTGGAAGGCCTGGTCGAGCCGGTCGAACGTGAAGTCCCGTCCCAGATCCCCCACCACCACCCACGCGCTGGCGGCGCGGTCCTCGGCCACTCCCTCGAAGTCCTCCCTGGCCGCGTCGGGGATCAGGAGCATCGCGCAAGAGGAGCCCGAGTCCAGGATGCGGCGGCGGGCGAGCGAGGCGGGACTGACGATCTCCTCCGTCCGGGCGGCGATCCCCGCGGCGGTCAGGACCTCGGCGATCACGCGGCGGGGCCGGCGCGTGGTGTTGGTGGAGAAGCGGAAGGGTATCCGGAGGTCACGAAGCCGCTTCACGGCCCCCGCGGCTCCCGGGATGGCGGCGTCGCCGTCAAGCAGGGTGCCGTCGATGTCGATCAGCGCCCCCGCCGCGGCCGGCATCATCTGGCCGGATGGGCGGCGACGGTCGCCGCGAGGACCGGGGCCGACCAGAGCTCGTCGGGCGCCGGCACCGCCTCGGCGGACAGGAGCTCCTCGGCGAAGACGGCGTCCCAGGTGGCGCGCACACTCCGCCGATCCTGCGAGACCTCCGACCTCAGCGACCAACCCTGCTCGCGTCCCTCCCAGGCTCCGGAGGCGACGAACCCCGGGGGGACGCCGCGCAGCGCCACTTCGTAGCGAACGGAGCGGGGGTGGGAGGAGCGCCTCCCGGCGGGCCGCGCCGGTCCGCCGGCGAGGTGGAACAGGCCCGCCGCCCGGGGAGACAGAGGCCTGCGCAGATCGGGAAGGTCGGCCTGCGCCACCCTCAGGCGCACCGTCTCCTCGAAGGCGCCGTCATCGGTCTCGGGCTCCGCCTCGTAGGCGACCACTTCGGCCCGCGGCCACACAGAGGCCGCCTCGGCCCAGGCGCCGCGGCGGCGGGCGTCGCGTGAAGCGCGCCAGGCCCGGCGCGCTGAGGCGGCGTGCCGGCCCAGCAGGCGTGAGCGGACGGTGACGGCCATGGACCGATCCGGAAGCAGCTCGGCCTCCACCCTGCGCTCCGCACGGTGCGAGGAAGGGCCGGCCTCGGGCAGCGACACGAGGCGCCCCGCGGATCCGGCCACCAGCAGCCCGCGGCGGCCGGCCAGCGACGCGCCCAGCGATCCGATCGCCTGGTCGCCGTCGGTCGGATCGATGACCAGCATCGGCCCGAGCTCTCCGGCGTGCAGGATGGCGCCGGCGAAGTGCGCGGGGATGGAGGCCCCCGGCGGGAGCGGCACGGCGACGACGAAGTGATCGAAGCCCCAGGCGGGGACATCCTCGGCCAGCGTGTCGGGCTCGCCGGCGTGCACCAGCAGCGGGTAGCTCCGCACCCCGGCCGACGCCAGCACCGCACGCAGCAGCGTCCCCATGTCCTTGCAGTCACCTTGCCCGGCCGCCAGCGTCTCGGCCGCCGGCCGGGGAAGGATGCTGATCCCACCCCCGCGCCCGGGCGGGACGTAGCGGACGTGATCGCGCACGTGGCGCGCCGCCGCCACGATCCGTCCCAGCGGCGTGGCCGGCGCGGACTCTCCCGGCCGCCCCAGGCTCCGGGCCAGCGTCTCCACCTCGGGCGTGACGCGATCCGTCCCGCGCGCCAGGTCCTCGTACCAGGAGGAGAACGTCCTCCAGTCGGGCACCGCGGGGGTGGCCACGCGGGCGTCGGCGGGGGGGATCAGGTTGATGGCGAGCTGCGGCGCCCGCGCCGAGGGGGAGGGCCCGCCGCGCGTCCGCCGGGGGGCCGGAAGATCGGACAGCTCCCAGACGCTCGCCCCCGCCGACTCCGCCGGCTCGGGGCCCTCGGAGCGCAGCCAGGTGTGCCTCATCCGCCAGCCCGGTGGGATGGACACCTCCAGCCGGGCGACGGCCACGGGCGCGTCCTCGAAGAAGCGCTTGCTGAGCGTCAGCAACGCGGGGCGCACCGTGGTCTCGAACTCGAAGAAGACCAGGCTCCCCTCGCGCAGGTCCTGCAGCTCCACGCGGCGCATCAGCCGCCCCGTGGAGGACGACTCGTCGATGTGGACCTCCACCGGCTCGGGCCCTTCCGCCGAGGCGGAGACGGGAGGCAGGTGCCAGGCGCGCGCGGCGGCCGTGCTGGCGTCCCTGTTGAACGGGAACTCGTAAGAGAGGCGTCTCTGGCCAGGCGACAGGATGCGCGCCGCGTACCGCTGCCGGATGCGGAAGGTGCCGTCGGTCTGCACGGCCACGCGCTCCTCGCTCAGCAGCACCAGGATGCTGTCGTCCGGCTCGCCGGCGGGAGCCCTGTCGGCCGCTGCGATGGCGCCGGCCCATGGCGGCAGGGTGGGCGGGGAGAACCCGGACGAGACGATGGCGCCCGCCGCGATGGCTGCTTTCAGGCCGAAGGACCGCAGGAAGGAGAACAAGGAACGTGACCTCCGTCGCTGACACGAAACGATAGTACGGTGCTTTTCGGAACGCCACTTCGGGTTTCATCCGGGTGAAGAAAGAGGCGCCGGCCCGACGGGAGGCGTCCCCTGCATGTTGCGGCGGCGATCCGGGAGCCGAGCGGCAGGCGCAGAGGCGGCCGGGCCTGGACGGCCCGGCCCCCCATGCGTCAGGGCTGCTGCACCTTGTACTTGGGACGCACCGGCTTGCGCGGCGGCGAGGTCTTCAGCTCGTCCATCACGTACTGGATGGCCCGCTCGAGCTGCGGGTCGCGCCCCGCCACCATCTCGTGGGGCGCGTTCTCGACCTCGATGTCGGGATCCACGCCGTGGTTCTCCACCACCCAGTCCCCTTTGGCCGGATCCCACATCCCGAAATCAGGCATGGTGACCACGCCGCCGTCCATCAGAGGCAGGTTGTGGCTGATCCCCACCAGCCCGCCCCATGTGCGCTTGCCGATGATCGGCCCGAGGCCGGCCATCTTGAAGTAGTAGGGGAAGGCGTCCCCTCCCGACCCGGCGTACTCGTTCACCAGGATGCACTTGGGGCCGTCGATGGCCGTTCCCGGGGTCCGGAAGTCGTTGCCGTCGCGGTTCGACCAGTAGACCATCGTGGTGCGCCGCAGCCTCTCCACGAAGAAGTCCGGGATGAACCCGCCCCCGTTGAAGCGCTCGTCCACGATGATCCCCTCGCGGTCCACCTGCGGATAGTACTGGCGCGTGAACTGCTGCATCCCCCCGATGGCCGTGTTGGGGACGTGGATGTAGGCGATGCGCCCGCCGGTGGCCTCGGCCACCTTGCGCCGGTTGGCCTCCACCCAGGCCGCGTAGCGCAGCGACCCCTCGTGCCCGATCGGCTTGACGGTGTAGACGCGCGGGCTGGGGTCGTCGGGCCGGCTCCCCACGGTGATGACCGTCTGCTTTCCGTCGGTCCCCACGAACGCGCTGTGCACGTTCTGGGGAGCTCTCAACGGACGGCCGTTGACCGACAGGAGATAGTCTCCCTCCTTCACCAGCACGCCCGGCTCGGCCAAGGGTGCCGCCGTGGGCGAGCTCCAGTCCCGCTCCCTGTAGATGGTCTTGAAGCGGTAGAGTCCGGAGCGGCTGTCCAGCTCGTAGTCCGCCCCCAGGAGCCCCACCCCCACGGTGGGAGACTGCGGCACGTCGCCGCCGCCGACGTAGGCGTGCGAGGTGGCCAGCTCCCCCTGCATCTCACCGAGGATGTAGTTCAGGTCGGCGCGGTGGGCGACGTAGGGGATGAGCTGCCTGTAGCGCTCGCCGACCTCTTTCCAGCTCAGTCCTCCCATGCCCGGGTCGTAGTAGAAGTCGCGCTCCAGCCTCCATGCCTCGTTGAACATCTGCAGCCATTCCTGCTTCGGATCGACCAGGGCCATCAGCGTGCCGGCCGGCTCGATCTTCCCGTCGCCGACCTTCTTGCCGTCCTTGGCTTCCACGATCCCGAAGGTGTCGCGCGACCGGTACATCAGCTTGCCGCCGTCTTTGGACAGGGCGTAGCCGTTGTTGACGCCGCTGATGATGGTCTTCTCCTTGCGCTCCGCCAGGTCGTACATCTGGATCGAGCCGGTGGGAGGAGGCGGACCGGGGCCGTCGCCGAACACCGGGTCGCCGAGCTTGACGTAGAACAGCTTCCCCTTCACCGCGCTGAGCGCGGCGTACCGGCCGGCCGGCACCGGCACCTGCACGGTGCGCTGGATCATGCCGTCGAGGTGGATGACGACCGGGTCGGGCTCGGGCTTCTTCGGCCCGCCGTCCTTGCCTTCGCCGCCGTCCTTCGCCTCCTTGCCCTCCTTGCCCTCCTTGCCCTGGGTTTCGCCTTCCTTGCCGTCCTTCTTCTCTTCGGCCTCCTCGTCGCTCTCGGGCGCCACCGGCGAAGGGAGGTCCTCGCGCAGGGTCACCGCGTAGATGCGATCGGTCGCCCAGAAGTTCATGTTCAGCTCGAAGCCGCCGATCTGAGGGTTGAGAGTGCGGCGGGACAGGAAGTAGAGATGCTTCCCTTCCGGCTCGAAGACCGGGTTGTAGTCATCGGTCATGCCGGTGGAGACGCGCTCGGCCTTGCCGGTCTCGGTGGAATAGACCATCACGCTGCTGAAGCCGGTGGAGGCGGGCTTGGAGTAGGTGATCCAGCGGGAGTCGGGGGACCAGCGGTAGTCGAAGATCTCGCCGTCCTTGTTGGTGTCCACCTTGGTGACCTTGCCGCTCTCCACGTCGGCCCACCAGACGGCCATGGTCTTGTCGGAGAAGGCCACCTTGCGGCTGTCCGGGGACCACACGGGAGCGTAGCGAAAGGTCGCGCCTCCCTTGGTGACCTGCCTGGGGGGCGTCTTTCCGTCGCTCGCCGCCACGTGGATCTCGTACTCGCCGCTCTCGTCGGAGAGGAAGACGATCCACTTGCCGTCGGGGGACCAGGCCGGGTCGCGCTCGCGGGCCCCCGGGGTGTTGGTGAGGTTGCGGACGTCCCCTTTCTCCGCCGGCACGGTGAACAGCTCCCCGCGCGCCTCGATCACCGCGCGCTTGGCCGAGGGGGACAGGTCCCATCCGTTGGTCCAGGCGGCCACGTTGCGCCAGGCGGGGCGGGTGGCCGGCCTGTCGTCGGGGACCAGCACTTGCAGCCGGGTGGTCTTCTCGCCCGGGAGCTCCATGACGTGCAGGTAGCCGCCGTTCTCGAAGACGATGCCGTCCGAGCCGATGCTTGGCCACTTCACGTCGTACTCGTCGAACCGGGTGACCTGGCGGTGCGTCTTGCGGTCCAGGTCGTAGGCCCACAGGTTGACCGTGCGGCCGCCCCGGTCGGTGCTGTAATAGATGGTGCGGCCGTGCCACATGGGCCACTCGTCGGCGCCCGCCCAGTCGGTGACCTTCTCGGATGTGTTGGCGGCGAAGTCGTAGACCCAGATCTCCGGGGCGTTGCCTCCCTTGTACCGCTTCCAGGTGCGGTTGTCGTACGAGGGGGTGATGAAGGCGATGGCCTTGCCGTCGGGCGAGAAGCCGGCGTAGCCGGCCTGGGGCAGAGCCAGCAGCTCCTCGAAGCCTCCCTGCGCGGGAACGCGGAGGAACCGGTCGAAGCGGCCGATGAACGAGGCGCGGGCCGAGCGCAGCAGGATCGACGAGCCGTCCGGGTACCACTCCGCCACCTGGTCGCCGCCGGGGTGCCAGGTGAGCCGGCGCGGCTCGCCTCCGACGGCCGGGATGGTGAAGGCGTCCACGTTGCCGTCGTACTCGGCGGTGAAGGCGATGGTCTGCCCGTCGGGGGAGAGCTTGGGGAACCGCTCCAGGCCGTCGTGGCTGGTCAGTCGGGAGGCCATCCCGCCGGCGCGGGGCACGGTCCAGAGATCGCCGGCGTAGGAGAACACGATGCGCCCCCCCTGGATGTCGGGCTGGCGCAGGAGCCGGCACTCCTCCAGGGCGAAGGCGGACGGGGACGCGAGACACACCAGGGAGACTGCCATCAAGGCGGAAGCTGCCGTTCGGCGCATGTGCCGGGACCCTCCTGCGGAAATGGTCGGGAAGCGCTGGGAGGATAGACGGGCGGGCGGTTGGGCGTCAATGGAGGAGGGCTACAGGTCGAGCCCCACCGATCGCATCAGCTCCAGGGCGTTGCTCTTGCGCACGATCCCCGGGCGCATGAGGTAATCGAAGCGCATCAGCCCGTCCTCGAGGTGATCCTCGAAGTGCACGCTCGCCGCGCGCCCGCCCAGCGCCTCGGTGATGCCGGCCAGGGCCAGGTCGTGGGTGGTCACCAGTCCCGCGGCGCCGCGCTCCACCAGCCCCTTGACCACCGCCTCGGCTCCGATGCGGCGGTCGTGGGAGTTCGTGCCGTGCAGCATCTCGTCGATCAGGAAGAGCACCGGCAGAGGCCCCCGGGTGAGGTCCACGATGTCGCGCAGGCGGGTGATCTCTGCGTAGAAGCGCGAGGTGCCCGACTGCAAGGAGTCCTGGGTGCGGATGGAGGCTCCCACCACCATCGGCGAGAGGCGCAGCCTGCGCGCCCTCACCGGCGCCCCGGCCATGGCCAGGATCACGTTGACCCCCACGGTCCTCAGCAGCGTGCTCTTGCCCGACATGTTCGAGCCGCTCACGATGAGCACGGCGGGGGCCTCGCCCCCCAGCGCCAGGTCGTTGCGCACGCACCGCTCCTCGGGGATGAGGGGATGCCCGATCGCCTCCGCGTCCAGCCACGGGCCGGCCGGCGAGGACGCGTCGGCCAGGTCGGGGAAAGGATGGCCGGGGTTCTCGTAGGCGTGGGCGGCCAGCGAGCAGAGCGCCTCGATCTCCCCCACGGCGGCCAGCCAGCGCGGCACGGCCGAGCCGGAGGTCTCGCGCCAGCGCTCCAGGGCGTAGGCGATCTGCGTGGCCCAGAGCAGCGCCGCGGCGAGCGCGGCGAAGAGCTGGTTTCGCCGCTGATCGAGCCTGCGGATGAGCCGGTGCAGCGAGGCGATGCGCCGCGAGGGCGGGACCCCGGCCGTGTCCAGCGCGGCCCGCAGCGCCGCCAGCCTGGCCGAGGCGAAGCGCTCCTTCTCCAGCCGCTCCAGCACCTGGGAGAGGAGCGCCAGATCGCGCGCGGCCGATTCCGCCGATGCCAGCACGCGCCGCACGCGGGGACGAAGCTTCATGGCCACGATCGACTGCGCCGCGGCCGCGGCCAGGAAGGGGGACGGGCCGGCCAGCCCCAGCAGCCAGATCGCCGCGCCGGTCACCGTGAGCGTGGAGAGCAGGGCGGCCCCCAGCCGGTGCCCGGCCGACCGCAGCGCCACGTCCCCGGCGGCCCAGCCGGCCAGCTCCTCGGGATGGACGCCGGCCCTCACGTCCGCCCCCAGCGAGGCGAGGTCCTCGCGCAGATCGAGGTTCGGGGCGAGCTCCCTCACCGCCTCCTGGCGCTGGCGCACCTCGGCGCCGGGAGCGGGGGCGCGCAGCCACGTGGCCAGGGCCTCCTCCCCCGCCCGCGTGCGGGCGGTGCAGAGCATCTCGAACAGAGATCCCTCTCCGAAGAGATCGAGGTCCGCGGCGAAGAGGTGTCCGGGCTGGATGAAGCGCAGGCCGGGCTCCCCGCGGCCCGCCCAGCGGTGGTCCAGCCGGTCCAGGCAGCGCTGGTAGAACGCCGCCGCGCGGTCCAGGCGGCGCCGCGCCCGGATGACCCGCTCGTGGGCGGCGGCCAGTCCGGCGAAGGCGGCGGCCGGGGCCGCCATCCACCATGCGGAGACGGCCCCCGCCGCGAGCCACGCGTACAGGACCGCGGCCCCGGCCGCGGCCACCGCCAGGCGGGCGCCGGACAGGGACGCCTCGCGCCGCTCCAGCCGGGCCGAGGCGGCCCGCCGCTCGGCGAGCCGCCGGATGTACTCCGCGCGGGGTCCGGATGCCTGAATGGGAGCGTCCCTCGGTGGCGCGGCCGCCCCGGACAACTCGGACCATCGGGGTCCGCCGCCGCGCGGCGGCAAGTATACTGAGCTTGTCGCACGCAAACCGGGAGGAGCGCCATGTCCCTCAAGCAGACCATCGCCGACGACCTGAAGGCGGCGATGAAGATCCGGGCCAAGGAGCGGGTGGAGGTGCTGAGGATGGCCCGCGCCAAAATGATGGAGGCGGAGGTCGCCCTGCGCGCCTCGATGGGCCGGGACTACGAGCTGAGCGACGACGAGGCGAGCAAGGCGCTGGCCGCCTACGCCAAGCAGCGGCGCGACTCCATCGAGAGCTTCCGGCGGGCGGGGCGCGAGGACCTGGCCGCCCGCGAGGAGGCGGAGCTGGCCATCGTGCAGGAGTACCTTCCCCGCCGGCTCTCCGACGGCGAGGTGCGGGTTATCGTCCGCGAGGTCATCGCCGAGGTGGGCGCCGACTCCCCCAGGCAGATGGGGGCGGTGATGAAGGCCGTGCTGCCGCGCGTGCAGGGGGTCGCCGACGGCAAGCTGGTGAGCCGGATCGTGTCCGAGCTGCTGTCGGGTCGCGAGTAGAGGACCCGCCGCGGAGAGTGCGAGCCGGCCCGCGGGGATGGTCCCCCGCGGGCCGACCCGACGATCAGATCACTTGCAGGTCTTGTTGCCGGACGGACCCTTGCAGGAGTTGGAGCAGCAATCGGAGTTCACCGTGCAGGAGGCACCCTTCGGCTGGCAGCCGCCTCCGCCGGTGTCCGGGTCGAGGAACGCCGACACGGAGTTCCAGTAGTGAGCCAGCGCGCCGTCCACCGTGGCGTTGGCTTCGGCGTCGCACGGATCGCTCACGTTGAAGCCGCACCCGCCCGAGAGCTGGCCGACGATCTGTGACGAGGCGTTGAGCACCGGCGAGCCGCTGCTTCCTCCGTCGGTCCCACCCTCCAGATCCCGGCTGTAGATGCTCTCCCCGCGCGGCCACCCCGAGCAGGTCGGGGCGCTGGTGTCCACGCTGTGCCTGGAGTAGACCTGGGGCCCGAAGTTCGGGTTGCTGATCCGGTAAAGCAGCGCTCCGTTGGTGTTGGCGATGGGGGAGTTCGTGAAGCCGAGGAACACCCTGCCGGACGGGAGGGCGCCGGTGATCTCCAGCAGCGTGAAGTCGCCGTCGGATCCCGTGGCCCTCACCACCGAGCCGAGCGTGGGGTTGAAGGCGTTGTTGTTGGGACAGGAGCCGTTGCAGGTCGAGGTGGCGAAATCCCAGTAGAACTCGACGTTCTCCGCGTCGCGGTTCCGGTTGAGGCAGTGGTTGGCCGTCAGGAAGTACGGGATCTGCGTGCCGCCGTCGGTGTCGTTCACCAGGCCGCCGGTGCAGGTGAAGATGAAGGCCCCGGAGATCCACTCCATCTTGGCCGTGGCGTCCTTGGCCGGGTTGGCGATCGGGTCGTTGACGCACGTTGCGTCGACGATGCAGTTGGGATTGCCGCAGATCTGCTCGATCTGGTCCTGGGCCGCCCTGGGGATGACGTGCCCGATCTCGTCGAGGACGAAGGAGACCTGGCGGAGCTGATCGGCCGTCGGCGGACCGTACTGCCTCAGCACGACGGTGGCCTCGGAGCCGGCGATGGAGTGCGCCCAGAACTCACCCGTGCCCTGCGGGCCGCGCCCCTCGTACGGGCCGAACGCCTGTCCCGCGGCGCTGTACACGAAGAGATCCATGGACGGCGGAAGCTCCACGTCGTCCACGTGGACGCGGACCTTGGCCGCCCCGGAGGAGGCGATGGTGACCGCCCAGACGAACCCGCCGTCGCCGGACGGCTGCAGTATCCCCCCGGCCACGCGGCCGCCGCGCGCCACATCCTCGGGCATCAGGCCGTCGATCACGATGGGGTCGGGCAGTCTCTTGGCCAGTCCGATCCTCAAGGGGACCGGGCCGGGGCCCTGGGGGGCGTCCATCCGGCGGCGATCCTCGGCCGTGAGGTCGGCGCGCACGATCGCGCCGGCGGCTCCCTGCGGGAGCTCCTTCTGCAGCCATCCGTGCAGCCCGCGCTGCGCGGCCGCCATCTCCTCAGTCGTTGGACCTCCCTGCGCCTCCTCCGGCAACACCTGGACCACCCGCCCGCCGGACGGGCCGGCCACGACGATCCCTCCCAGGAACACGAGAGAGAGCGCCACGGCGCTCCATCGAGCTGTCGTGCGTGCCATCAGTCTCACCTCCGCTGATGAAAAGGGTTGACGATCGAGCGTGGAAAGGACGGTCTCGGGCCATGACGGGGGATCGGACGGTGGCGGGAGGCCGAGACGGCCCGGGGGCAGGCGCAGCCCCGGATGGATCAGGCGCGGACAGGCCGGATTGCGCTGATGGCGCAACGGACCTCCCGGGACGGAGCCCCCTGCTCCGGTTCGTCCCTGCCCGGGGGCCGAGCTCCCGGGCCATGTCTGGTTCAATCCAGGTGGGAAAAGCGAGCCACTCTGTCGTGCGCGAAGCCGACTCTAAATGGAAAAGCCGCGCGCCGTCAAGACTTTTTCCGGCCAGGGTGGCATCATGCCGTTCTTTGGGAGGGCCTTCCCGCTGACCTCGGCGCGCGCCGCCTGGGTGGTGGCCGCGGCCGTCGCCGCCGCCGCGGCGGTGCATGCCGCCGTCCCCCTCAGCCCCTACGACGACGCCTTCATCATTTTCCGGTACGTGGAGAACGTGCTGGAAGGCCGCGGCCCGGTCTACAACTCCGGAGAGAGGGTCCTCGGCCTGTCCTGTCCCCTCTACGCGGCCTGGCTGCTGCTGGCCAAGATCGCCGCGCCGGGCGTGGCGCTGCCGGCGCTGGCCGTCCGGCTCAACGCGATCTTCCTTGTCGCCGCGGCCGCGGCGGCCTGGCTGCTCGTGCGGCGCTCCGGACTGGGGCAGGGGGCCGCTGCCGCGGCTGGCGCGGCGGTGGCCCTGAGCGAGGGGATCCTCCGGTCATCGATCGGGGGGATGGAGTCCAGCCTGTTCACCGCGCTGGCGCTCGGCGCGCTCGCCGCCACCGTGGAGGGCCGCGACACCGCGGCCCTCCTCATCGCCTCGCTCGCCGCGCTGACCCGGCCGGAGGGGGTG